>NZ_CP108109.1:6392500-6760000 GCF_036199905.1 Streptomyces sp. NBC_00223
ACCCCCGTAGCTGAAATCTGTACGGCTCTCTTGGAGATCACCCAAGTAGCACAGGGCCCGAGAAATCCTGTGTGAATCTGGCGGGACCACCCGTTAAGCCTAAATATTCCCTGGTGACCGATAGCGGATAGTACCGTGAGGGAATGGTGAAAAGTACCGCGGGAGCGGAGTGAAATAGTACCTGAAACCGTGTGCCTACAAGCCGTGGGAGCGTCGGACGTCGGGCTTTGCTCGATTGTCTCGTGACTGCGTGCCTTTTGAAGAATGAGCCTGCGAGTTTGCGGTGTGTTGCGAGGTTAACCCGTGTGGGGTAGCCGTAGCGAAAGCGAGTCCGAATAGGGCGGTTCAGTAGCACGCTCAAGACCCGAAGCGGAGTGATCTAGCCATGGGCAGGTTGAAGCGGCTGTAAGAGGTCGTGGAGGACCGAACCCACCAGGGTTGAAAACCTGGGGGATGACCTGTGGTTAGGGGTGAAAGGCCAATCAAACTCCGTGATAGCTGGTTCTCCCCGAAATGCATTTAGGTGCAGCGTCGTGTGTTTCTTGCCGGAGGTAGAGCACTGGATAGGCGATGGGCCCTGCCGGGTTACTGACCTTAGCCAAACTCCGAATGCCGGTAAGTGAGAGCGCGGCAGTGAGACTGTGGGGGATAAGCTCCATGGTCGAGAGGGAAACAGCCCAGAGCATCGACTAAGGCCCCTAAGCGTACGCTAAGTGGGAAAGGATGTGGAGTCGCAGAGACAACCAGGAGGTTGGCTTAGAAGCAGCCATCCTTGAAAGAGTGCGTAATAGCTCACTGGTCAAGTGATTCCGCGCCGACAATGTAGCGGGGCTCAAGCGTACCGCCGAAGTCGTGTCATTGCAGCATGTACTCCCAACGGAGGCTGTGATGGGTAGGGGAGCGTCGTGTGCCGGGTGAAGCTGCGCCGGAAGGCAGTGGTGGACGGTTCACGAGTGAGAATGCAGGCATGAGTAGCGATACAAGAGTGGGAAACTCTTGCGCCGATTGACTAAGGGTTCCTGGGTCAAGCTGATCTGCCCAGGGTAAGTCGGGACCTAAGGCGAGGCCGACAGGCGTAGTCGATGGACAACCGGTTGATATTCCGGTACCCGCTTTGAAACGCCCAGTATCGAGCCCATTAATGCTAAGGCCGTGAAGCCGCCTTTGATCTCTTCGGAGTGATGGGGAGTGGTGGAGCCGCTGAACCGAGGTGGTAGTAGGTAAGCGATGGGGTGACGCAGGAAGGTAGTCCAGCCCGGGCGGTGGTTGTCCCGGGGTAAGGGTGTAGCCCGAGAGATAGGCAAATCCGTCTCTTATGAGGGTGAGACCTGATGCCGAGCCGATTGTGGTGAAGTGGATGATCCTATGCTGTCGAGAAAAGCCTCTAGCGAGTTTCATGGCGGCCCGTACCCTAAACCGACTCAGGTGGTCAGGTAGAGAATACCGAGGCGTTCGGGTGAACTATGGTTAAGGAACTCGGCAAAATGCCCCCGTAACTTCGGGAGAAGGGGGGCCACGTCTGGTGAGCACACTTGCTGTGTGAGCTGGGTGTGGCCGCAGAGACCAGCGAGAAGCGACTGTTTACTAAAAACACAGGTCCGTGCGAAGCCGTAAGGCGATGTATACGGACTGACGCCTGCCCGGTGCTGGAACGTTAAGGGGACCGGTTAGTCACATTTCGGTGTGGCGAAGCTGAGAACTTAAGCGCCAGTAAACGGCGGTGGTAACTATAACCATCCTAAGGTAGCGAAATTCCTTGTCGGGTAAGTTCCGACCTGCACGAATGGCGTAACGACTTCTCGACTGTCTCAACCATAGGCCCGGTGAAATTGCATTACGAGTAAAGATGCTCGTTTCGCGCAGCAGGACGGAAAGACCCCGGGACCTTTACTATAGCTTGATATTGGTGTTCGGTTCGGCTTGTGTAGGATAGGTGGGAGACTTTGATATCGCGGCGCCAGCCGTGGTGGAGTCGTCGTTGAAATACCACTCTGGTCGTGCTGGATGTCTAACCTCGGTCCGTGATCCGGATCAGGGACAGTGTCTGGTGGGTAGTTTAACTGGGGCGGTTGCCTCCTAAAGGGTAACGGAGGCGCCCAAAGGTTCCCTCAGCCTGGTTGGCAATCAGGTGTTGAGTGTAAGTGCACAAGGGAGCTTGACTGTGAGACTGACGGGTCGAGCAGGTACGAAAGTAGGGACTAGTGATCCGGCGGTGGCTTGTGGAAGCGCCGTCGCTCAACGGATAAAAGGTACCCCGGGGATAACAGGCTGATCTTCCCCAAGAGTCCATATCGACGGGATGGTTTGGCACCTCGATGTCGGCTCGTCGCATCCTGGGGCTGGAGTCGGTCCCAAGGGTTGGGCTGTTCGCCCATTAAAGCGGTACGCGAGCTGGGTTTAGAACGTCGTGAGACAGTTCGGTCCCTATCCGCTGTGCGCGTTGGAGTCTTGAGAAGGGCTGTCCCTAGTACGAGAGGACCGGGACGGACGAACCTCTGGTGTGCCAGTTGTCCTGCCAAGGGCATGGCTGGTTGGCTACGTTCGGGAGGGATAACCGCTGAAAGCATCTAAGCGGGAAGCCTGCTTCGAGATGAGGGCTCCCACCCACTTGATGGGGTAAGGCTCCCAGTAGACGACTGGGTTGATAGGCCGGATGTGGAAGCCCTGTAAGGGGTGGAGCTGACCGGTACTAATAGGCCGAGGGCTTGTCCTCAGTTGCTCGCGTCCACTGTGTGGTTCTGAAACAACCAGCCACCACACACATTCCTGGTTCATCTGGGGTGTGTGGTGTGTGTTTCATGGTGTTTCGGTGGTCATAGCGTTAGGGAAACGCCCGGTTACATTCCGAACCCGGAAGCTAAGCCTTTCAGCGCCGATGGTACTGCAGGGGGGACCCTGTGGGAGAGTAGGACACCGCCGAACAATTATTGATTGCCTCAACCCCCGAGCTGATGCCCGGGGGTTGAGGCATTTTTGTTGCCCGTTCTCCTCTTGTTCACGTCGTTCAGGGAACCTGGCCGGACGGACAAGCGGAGGTGTGGAACGTGCAGCAGATGACGACTGCCGGCCGACGGCACGGGATCGCTTCGGACATGACGGCCACCGCCCTCCGGGACACCCTGGCGGAGTTGCGGATCGGCAGAGGCGCCGAGGTGATCGTGCCGTCCTTCGGGCCGGGAGCGCCCGCCGACGCCGTACGACTGGCCGGCGCGACACCGGTGTTCGCCGACATAGACCCGCGGACCTTCTGTCTCGACCCGCAGGCCGTCGCCGCCGGCATCACGTCCCGTACGGCCGCGATCGTGCCCGTCAATGTCTTCGGCCACCCGGCGCCCATGGCCCTGCTCGGTGAGCTGGCCGAGCGGTACGGGCTCGCCCTGGTCGAGGAGACCCCTTCGGACGAGGACATGGGGGTCGTCGCCCGTCGCCGGGCCCAAGCGCGGTTCCTGGACTCGGCGTTGACCGGCGTCGTCGTGCCGTACACCAAGCCCGGCGCTCGTCACGTCTACCACCAGTACACCGTGCGGGTGCCGGGCAACGGACGTCCCGACCGCGACGCCTTCGCCGCCGCGCTGGCCGCCCGTGGAGTGCGCGCGACGGTGGCCGTGCCCGTACCGGTGCACCGGATGCCCGCGCACCGGTCGGGGGTCGTGCTGCCGCAGACCGAGGCCGTGGCGGCGGACAGCCTGTCGCTGCCGGTGCACCCGGGGCTCACCCAGCGGGAGTTGACGCGTATCGCCGCCGTCTGCAACGCGCTGGGCGGACTGGTGCGCACCGACTCGCGGAGGTCGGAGCGGGTGTGAGCGGGCGCGAACTCGTCCGCGGAGAGGGTTTCTCCGCACGCCTGTTCATGGGCTAAGATCGTCGTGTCGACGCGCCCCAATAGCTCAGTCGGTAGAGCGTCTCCATGGTAAGGAGAAGGTCTACGGTTCGATTCCGTATTGGGGCTCGGATACGGAAGAGGCCCCCACCGGTTGGTGGGGGCCTCTTTCATGCCCGGATCTCACACCCGGAACGCATGTCGGAATCCCGCGTCCGGACGTCCGCCCGCGGCCTATGTCGTGGGCAGTGCCGGCACCCGCATCGCCAGGATGGCCATGTCGTCCGAGGGCGCGTCCGAGGCGAAGCGCTCCACCGCCCGCTGGATACGGGCCGCGACGGCGCCGGCCGTCAGCCCCGTACAGGTGGCCAGCACGTCCGCCAGGCCGTCGTCGCCGAGCATCCGGCTGCCCTCACGGCGCTCGGTCACGCCGTCCGTGACGCACAGCAGGACATCGCCCGGGTCGAGGGTGACGGTCTGCTCGAACAGCTCCAGGTCGTCCATCACCCCGAGCAGCGGCTGCGGTTCGGTGGCGGGCTCGACCGAGCCGTCCGGGCGCAGTCGCAGCGGCAGCGGGTGTCCGGCGCAGACCATGCGGAGCATCGCGCTGCCGTCGCTCTGGGGCCACAGCTCGCCGTAGAGGAGGGTCAGGAAGCGGCTGCGGGCGCCCTCGTCGAGGATGGCCGCGTTGAGGCGTTCCAGGACCGCGGCGCCGCCGAAGCCCTCGCGGGCGAGCAGGCGCAGGGCGTGGCGGGCCAGTCCGGTGACGGCGGCGGCCTCCGGGCCCGTACCGCAGACGTCGCCGATGGCGAAGCCCCAGCAGCCGTCGCGGATCGGGAAGAGGTCGTAGAAGTCGCCGCCGACCTCGTTGCCCTCCCCGGCCGCGCGGTAGACGACCTCGACCTCGACTCCGGGCACACACGGCAGCTCCGGGGGCAGCAGGCTGCGCTGGAGGGCCTGGCTGATGGCGGTGCGCTCGCTGTAGAGGCGGGCGTTGTCCAGGGCGAGGGCGGCCCGCCGGGACAGGTCCTCGGCGAGTTCGAGGATCTCCTGCCGGAAGCGCTCGTCGGCGGACTTGCCGAGGGTGAGCATGCCGATGACACGGTTGCGCGCCACCAGCGGCAGGACGACCGTCTCGCCGCCGACCGCGGCGGCGGTGGCCAGTGCGACCCCGGGTGTGCTCGGCGGGCGGGCGTTCGCGCCCGAACCGACGCCTAGGCTGCGAAGCGAGGCCCGCAGTGCGCTGGAGTGGGCCGCGTCGGAGGGCGCGGTCCACATGCGGGCGCCCGGGGTCGGGTCCGGGTCGGGCGGCCTGACCTGGGAGAGCAGCGCCTTGATGCCGTCGATGCGGTCCTCGTCCTCATGGAGGACGAAGGCCAGTTCCGGTTCCGACTGCTCGGCGATCGTGTAGACGGCGCACCAGCTGGCCAGGGTGGGCACGGTCATCTGGGCCATCAGTGCCAGCGTCTGGTCCCGCTCCAGGGTGCCCGCGAGCAGGTCGGACGCCTCGACGAGGAAGGAGAGCGAGCCGCGCCTGAGCCGTTCCAGCTCGGTGAGGCGGGCGCTCTCGACGGCCAGCGCGATCCGGTCGGCGGCGAACTGGAGCCGCAGCGCCTCCTGGTTGGAGTAGCGGCCGGGTGCCTCGGCGGCGACGCCGATCGAGCCGGTGAGCCGGCCCTCGACCTTGAGCGGCACGGTGACGACCGAGCGCATGCCGGTGCCGGAGAGCAGCGGTACGGCGCCGGGGACGGACGTCAGGTCCTCGTGCACGGCGGGCATCCGCGCGCTGCCGTAGCGCCCGGTGCCGGCCTCGACGGGGACGCGGGCGAAGCGCTGGCGGGCGGAGGGGAGGCCGGTGGAGGCCCTCACCTCCAGTTCGGTCTCGTCGTCGGTGGCGAGCAGCAGATAGGCGGCGTCGCCGTCGAGCATGTCGCGGGCGCGCTCGACCGTGCGCTGAAGGAGGCTGTCGAGGTCGTCGGGGGCGGGGGAGCCGATGAAGACCTCGAAGGCGTCCGCGGACTTGCCGCGCTGCGACATGCCGCTGTCGGAGGGCGCCGGGCCGCGCGAGGGGGTCTGGAGCACCGCGCGCTCCTCGGCCCGTACCAGCAGCAGGACGGTGGACGGCTCGCCGGCGCTGTCGCGGACCCGCAGGTGGGAGCCGTAGACGGACAGGACACGGCCGTCGCCGCCGCGCAGGCCGTAGGTGCCCTCCCAGCGGGAGAGCTGGAGGGCTTCGGCCAGGCCGATGCCGGTGCCGGGGGTCTGCGGCCAGGCGGTGAGGTCGGCCAGGGACTTGCCGAGCACGGCGTCGGAGGAGTGGCCGAAGAGGTGGGCGGCGTCGTCGTTCCAGCGGGTGACCCGGCCCTGGCGGTCGACCTGGATGACGGCGACCCGGACCCTCTCGTCGGCCAGCGGCAGTTCCGAGGTCGGCAGGACGGGGCTGGTGGAGCGGGTGCCCGCGGGGCGCTCGGGCAGGTCGAGCTGGAACCAGACCTGCTTTCCGGCGCCGGTGTACTCCACGCCCCAGCGGCTGGCCAGGGCGGCGCACAGCAGCAGGCCGCGCCCGCCCTCGTTGTCGGTGTCGCGGAACTGGCGGCCGCGGGTCTGCATGGGCACTTCGCGCTCGGGGTAGTGGTCGGCGACCTCGACCCGTACCGCGGTGTCGTAGCGCAGACACTGCACGTCGGCGGCGGTGCCCGCGTGGACCACGGCGTTGGTGACCAGCTCGCTGGTGAGGACCACGGCGTCGTCCACCACGTCGGCGAAGCCCCAGCCGTGGAGGGTGTCCCGGACGAAGGCGCGGGCGACGGCGACCGACCGCCCCACCGGTTCGAAGGTGGCCGCTGCACGCGCCGTGATCACCGGTCTCCTCGTTGCTCGTGTGTCGGTGGGCGCGCCGACGGCGGTCGTCGACCTGCCGCCGCGCTGCTGGACTGTCACCGGCGGCTCCCCAGACTCCTACGCCCGGCGAGGGGCGGGCAACCCGATGCCAGGTTACTTACCCTTCCGGATCGTGTGTGCGCCGGTTGCTGGTGTTTCCACCCCGAACATGCCCGCAGACTTGTCCGATGCTGCCGAACTGTTATGGCCCGGCGCGGTCGGGGTGAAACACTGGGGATGCTCTCAAGGGCAATCTTGCACATCTGCGGGTCGATCGACCCTCCAGGAGGGACACGGTGGAGTCTGGCGCATCGGCGCGGGGCGCGGTCACGCGTTCCAAGAACGGGCGATCCCGTGGGAGCGGGACCATAGAGGTCGATTCGGCCGCGCTCACCAAGCTGCTCGCGGCGCTGTCCGCGATGCGGGACGGAAACTTCCGCAAGCGGCTGACGGTCTCCGGCGACGGAGTGATGGCGGAGATCGCCGCCGTCTTCAACGAGGTCGCTGACCGCAACCAGCACCTCACCGGAGAGCTGGCCCGGGTCCGGCGGGTCGTGGGCCGGGACGGCAAGCTCACCGAGCGGCTGGAGTCCGGTTCCTCCGAGGGGGCCTGGGCAGCCGCCATCGAGGCGTCGAACGCCCTGGTGGACGATCTGGTCCGGCCGGTGTCCGAAGTCGGCCGGGTGCTGTCCGCGGTCGCCGAGGGAGACCTGGAACAGCGGATGGACCTGCGCGCGCAGAACGCGGACGGCTCCGCGCATCCGCTGCGCGGGGAGTTCCTGAAGGTCGGCCGCACGGTCAACGGCCTGGTCGACCAGCTGTCGGCGTTCACCGACGAGGTCACACGGGTGGCCAGCGAGGTGGGCACCGAGGGCAAGCTGGGCGGGCAGGCGAAGGTCCGGGGCATGTCGGGGTCCTGGAAGGACCTGACGGACTCGGTCAACACCATGGCGTACCGGCTGACCGCCCAGGTGCGCGACATCGCGCTGGTGACGACGGCGGTGGCCAAGGGCGATCTGTCCCGCAAGGTCACCGTGCACGTGGCCGGCGAGATGCTGGAACTGAAGAACACCGTCAACACGATGGTGGACCAGCTGTCCTCCTTCTCCTCCGAGGTGACCCGCGTCGCGCGTGAGGTCGGCACCGAGGGCGAGCTGGGCGGCCAGGCGCAGGTGCCCGGCGTGGCAGGTGTGTGGAAGGACCTGACGGACTCCGTCAACCTGATGGCCGGGAATCTCACGGCCCAGGTGCGGGACATCGCCCAGGTGACGACGGCCGTGGCGAACGGTGACCTGTCGCAGAAGATCACCATCGGGGCGCGCGGCGAGGTCGCGCAGCTCGCCGAGACGATCAACGCGATGACCGAGACGCTGCGTACGTTCGCCGACGAGGTGACTCGGGTGGCGGGCGAGGTCGGCGCCGAGGGGCAGCTCGGTGGCCAGGCTCAGGTGCCGGGCGCCGCGGGGACGTGGAAGGACCTCACCGACTCGGTGAACACCGCCTTCCGCAACCTCACCGCGCAGGTGCGGGACATCGCGCAGGTCACCACGGCCGTGGCCAACGGTGACCTGTCGCAGAAGGTCACGGTCGATGTCTCCGGCGAGATGCTGGAGCTCAAGAACACCGTCAATACGATGGTCGACCAGCTGTCCGCCTTCGGCGCGGAGGTGACGCGGGTAGCGCGTGAGGTCGGTGTCGAGGGCCAGCTGGGCGGTCAGGCTCAGGTGCCGGGGGCGGCGGGTACGTGGAAGGACCTCACCGACTCGGTGAACACCGCCTTCCGCAACCTGACCGGCCAGGTCCGCAACATCGCCCAGGTGACGACGGCGGTCGCCAACGGCGATCTGACGCAGAAGGTCACGGTCGATGTCTCCGGCGAGATGCTGGAGCTCAAGAACACCGTGAACCGGATGGTGGACCAGCTCGGCTCCTTCTCCGCGCAGGTGACGCGGATGGCCCGTGACGTGGGCACCGAGGGACGGCTGGGCGGGCAGGCCCGGGTGGACGGCGTCAGCGGCACCTGGAAGGACCTGACCGACTCCGTCAACTTCATGGCCGGCAATCTGACCTCCCAGGTGCGGCAGATCGCGCAGGTCACGACGGCGGTCGCGCGGGGTGATCTGTCGCAGAAGATCGACGTGGACGCCCGGGGCGAGATCCTTGAGCTGAAGAACACGATCAACACGATGGTCGACCAGCTCTCGTCCTTCGCGGACCAGGTGACCAGGGTCGCGCGTGAGGTGGGTACGGACGGCCGCCTCGGCGGTCAGGCGCAGGTGCCCGGTGTGGCCGGCGTGTGGCGCGACCTGACGGACTCGGTGAACTTCATGGCCGGGAACCTGACCGGCCAGGTCCGCAACATCGCCCAGGTCGCCACGGCGGTCGCGCGAGGTGATCTGTCGCAGAAGATCGACGTGGACGCCAAGGGCGAGATCCTTGAGCTGAAGAACACCCTGAACACCATGGTCGACCAGCTCTCGTCCTTCGCCGAGGAGGTCACCAGGGTGGCCCGTGAGGTGGGCACCGAGGGCATCCTGGGCGGCCAGGCCGAGGTCAAGGGCGTCAGCGGTACGTGGAAGGACCTCACCCAGTCCGTCAACTTCATGGCGAACAACCTGACCAGTCAGGTCCGCAACATCGCCGACGTCACCAACGCGGTGGCCAACGGCGACCTGTCGCGGAAGATCACCGTCGACGCCAAGGGTGAGATCCTCGCGCTGGTCACCACCGTGAACACCATGGTGGACACGCTGTCGGCCTTCGGTGACGAGGTCACGCGCGTCGCCCGTGAGGTGGGTACGGAAGGCCAGCTGGGCGGTCAGGCGCGGGTGCGCGACGTGTCGGGCATCTGGAAGGACCTGACGGAGTCGGTCAACGGCATGGCGTCGAACCTGACCAGTCAGGTGCGGTCGATCTCCTCGGTGGCCACGGCCGTCGCCAACGGCGACCTCACCAAGAAGATCGACGTGGACGCCCGGGGCGAGATCCTGGAACTGAAGAACACCATCAACACGATGGTGGACACCCTCTCCGCCTTCGGTGACGAGGTCACCCGTGTCGCCCGCGAGGTCGGCACGGAGGGCATCCTCGGCGGTCAGGCCCGCGTGCCGGGCGTGGCGGGGACCTGGAAGGACCTGACGGAGTCCGTCAACGGCATGGCGTCCAACCTCACCGGTCAGGTGCGGCAGATCGCCCAGGTGACGACGGCGGTGGCCCGCGGCGACCTGTCCAAGAAGATCGACGTCGACGCGCGCGGCGAGATCCTGGAGCTCAAGACCACCATCAACACCATGGTCGGGCAGCTGTCCGCCTTCGGTGACGAGGTGACCCGGGTGGCCCGAGAGGTGGGCACCGAGGGCCGTCTCGGCGGTCAGGCGCGGGTGCCGGACGTCTCCGGCATCTGGAAGGACCTCACCGAGTCGGTGAACCTGATGGCCAACAACCTGACCAGCCAGGTCCGCAACATCGCGCAGGTCGCGACCGCCGTGACCCGCGGCGATCTGAATCTGCGGATCGACGTGGACGCGGCGGGCGAGATCCTGGAACTCCAGGACTACATCAACACGATGATCGCCAGGCTGCGCGAGACCACGCTCGCCAACAAGGAGCAGGACTGGCTCAAGGGCAACCTGGCCCGGATCTCCGGTCTGATGCAGGGCCGCCGCGATCTGCTGGACGTCGCCACGCTGATCATGAGCGAGCTGACCCCGGTGGTCTCGGCCCAGCACGGCGCCTTCTTCCTCGCCGAGGACACCACCGAGGTGGGGGAGGAGTACGAACTGCGGCTGATCGGCAGCTACGGCTTCTCCAAGCGCACGATGTCGACGGTGTTCCTGCCCGGCGAGGGGCTGATCGGGCAGGCCGCGGTGGAGAAGCGGTCGATCCTGATCGAGCATGTCCCACCGGGTTATCTGAAGATCGTCTCGGGGCTCGGGGAGGCGCCGCCCTCGCATGTGATCGTGCTGCCGGTGCTCTTCGAGGGCCGGGTGCTCGGGGTGATCGAGCTGGCCGCGTTCCAGCCGTTCACGCAGATCCAGAAGGACTTCCTCAACCAGATCACCGACATCATCGCGATCAGCGTCAACACCATCAGTGTGAACACCAAGACCGAGGGCCTGCTCAAGCAGTCCCAGGAGCTGACCGAGCAACTCCAGGAGCGCTCGGCGGAGTTGGAGAGCCGGCAGCGCGCCCTTGAGCTGTCCAACGGCGAGCTGGAGGAGAAGGCCGAGCTGCTGGCCCGGCAGAACCGCGACATCGAGGTGAAGAACACCGAGATCGAGGAGGCCCGGCAGGTCCTGGAGGAGCGCGCCGAGCAGCTCGCGGTCTCGATGCGCTACAAGTCCGAGTTCCTGGCCAATATGTCGCACGAGCTGCGCACCCCGCTCAACTCGCTGCTCATCCTGGCCAAGCTGCTGGCCGACAACGCCGACGGCAATCTGTCGCCCAAGCAGGTCGAGTTCGCCCAGACCATCCACGGCGCGGGCTCCGACCTGCTCCAGCTGATCAACGACATCCTGGACCTGTCCAAGGTCGAGGCCGGCAAGATGGATGTCTCGCCGACCCGTATCGCCCTGGTCCAGCTGGTCGACTACGTGGAGGCGACCTTCCGGCCGCTCACCGCGGAGAAGGGCCTGGACTTCTCGGTGCGGGTCTCGCCGGAGCTTCCGGTGACCCTGCACACCGACGAGCAGCGGCTGCTCCAGGTGCTGCGCAACCTGCTGTCGAACGCGGTGAAGTTCACCGACAGCGGCTCGGTCGAGCTGGTCATCAGACCGGCAGGCGCCGAGGTGCCGCAGTCGATCCGCGAACAGCTGCTGGAGGCGGGCACCCTGCGCGACCCCGATCAGCCGCTGATCGCGTTCTCGGTGACCGACACGGGCATCGGTATCGCGGCGGGCAAGATGCGGGTGATCTTCGAGGCGTTCAAGCAGGCCGACGGCACCACCAGCCGCAAGTACGGCGGTACGGGCCTGGGTCTGTCGATCAGCCGCGAGATCGCCCGGCTGCTCGGCGGGGAGATCCACGCCGACAGCCAGCCCGGCCGCGGCTCGACGTTCACCCTGTATCTGCCGCTCAGCCTGGGCGAGGTGCCGCCCGCGATGCCGCAACTGGGCTCCGGCGGACAGGGCGACGAACACGCGCTGCCCGGCCGTACCCGCAGCCCGGGCAGCAGCCTGGCCCGGCTGCGCCGCCGCTCCGCCCAGCCCGCCCCGCAGCCCGCGGCGGCGAACGGGCAGGCGCACGGCCGGCAGATCGGTCACGGGCAGGTGCACGAACCGTGGGTGGACGAACCGCAGTCGGACGCCTACCCCGGCTTCACCGGCGGCTTCCACGGTGAGAAGGTGCTGATCGTCGACGACGACATCCGCAATGTCTTCGCGCTCACCAGTGTTCTGGAACAGCACGGACTGACCGTGCTGTACGCGGAGAACGGCCGTGAGGGCATCGAAGTCCTGGAGCAGTACGACGACATCGCCGTGGTGCTGATGGACATCATGATGCCCGAGATGGACGGATACGCGACGACGACGGCGATCAGGAAGATGCCGCAGTTCGCCGGGCTGCCGATCATCGCCCTGACCGCCAAGGCGATGAAGGGAGACCGGGAGAAGAGCATCGACTCGGGTGCGTCGGATTATGTGACGAAGCCGGTGGATACCGACCACCTGCTGACACTCATGGAACAGTGGATGCACGCACGCTGATCCGACCCGCGGACGTCATGAGTGACGGTGTCCCGGCCGCCGAACGCCTGCTGGCCGGCCGGGGCCCTGATCTTTTGCCGACTCGTGTGTCTGATGAGGTGTGAGCACGGCGGAATCTGGGAACCTTCTGGTCTCCGCCGGCGTTTCCGGTGTGTAGTGAGTGACCTGGCGGTAACAGGGTGTGGCGAACGGCGGGGTGCGGCTACCATGACCGGCACAAGGACGGGCGGCACGACGGAGCTGTCCCCGGGGGCGGCGACCGGCGCTTCCGCCGGCGTTTCGCGCCGGGGAGGCCCCATGCCGGGGCGAGGAGGGCGTGGCGTGGTGCAGAAGGCCAAGATCCTCCTGGTCGATGACCGGCCGGAGAATCTGCTGGCGCTGGAGGCGATCCTCTCGGCGCTCGATCAGACACTGGTACGGGCATCGTCCGGGGAGGAAGCGCTCAAAGCGCTGCTCACCGACGATTTCGCGGTGATCCTGCTCGATGTCCAGATGCCGGGCATGGACGGGTTCGAGACCGCGGCGCACATCAAACGGCGGGAGCGGACCCGGGACATCCCGATCATCTTCCTCACCGCCATCAACCACGGCCCGCACCACACCTTCCGGGGCTACGCGGCCGGTGCGGTCGACTACATCTCCAAGCCGTTCGACCCCTGGGTGCTGCGCGCCAAGGTGTCGGTGTTCGTCGACCTCTACATGAAGAACTGCCAGCTGCGGGAGCAGGCGGCGCTGCTGCGGCTCCAGTTGGAGCAGGGCGTGCCGGCCACCGCCGGGTCCAACGGCGGCAGGGAGCCGGTGGGGCTGCTGGCCGAACTGTCCGCGCGGCTCGCCGCGGTGGAGGAGCAGGCCGAGGCGCTGAGCAAGCAGCTCAACGAGTCGGCGGACGGAGCCGCGGTGGCCACCGCCGCGCATCTGGAGCGCAAACTCACCGGGCTGCGGCGCGCCCTGGACGCGCTGGACCCGGGCAACGGTAACGGCGGCGTCGTCAGGCAGCCCGGCTCCGAGTGAGGCCGCCTCCCGACTGACGGGCGGCCGCGCCGGCCTCCAGTGGACGTCTCCGGCGGGAAGTGAGCCACCCCGGTCCGCTGCGGCCGGGGCCGGTTCAGACGAAAGAGTGAGCGTCGGGCCCTGGTTGACGCGACGTCAATCAGGCAGTCGCGGCGGACCGACACGAACGGGCGTATCCATGTGCGGGCGTGTCCCCCGATCACAAGGGCGGTAACCTCGGCACCATGGCCTCCCGTACGTCCGGCACCGCCAAGAAATCCCCGGCGAAGCCTCCGGCCAAGAAAACCGCGGCGAAGAAGCCCGCGGCGAAAGGCGCTGCCGCGAAACCGCCTGCCAAGAAGGCGGCAGCGGCCAAACCCGTGCCCAATCCCGCGCCGAAGCCCGCCCCTTCACCGACCAACGGCCTCTACCGCCTGGTGCGCGCCCTGTGGCTCGGGATCGCCCACGGCATCGGCGCGCTCTTCCGCGGCATAGGGCGCGGGGCGCGCGGCCTGGACCCGGCACACCGCAAGGACGGCCTGGCCCTGCTGCTGCTCGGGCTGACCCTGGTGGTCGCCGCGGGCACCTGGTCCAATCTGCGCGGGCCGGTCGGCGACCTGGTGGAGATGCTGGTCACCGGTGCCTTCGGCCGCCTCGACCTGCTGGTGCCCTTCCTGCTCGGCGCCGTCGCGGTGCGGCTGATGCGTCACCCCGAGCAGCCCGAGGCCAACGGCCGGATCGTGATCGGCCTGTCCGCGCTGATCATCGGCGCGCTCGGGCTGGTCCACATGGCGTGCGGCTCCCCCAGCCGCGACCAGGGCGCCGAGGCGATGCGCGAGGCGGGCGGCCTGATCGGCTGGGCGGCCGCGTCCCCGCTGCTCTACACCGTCGGCGCGGCCCTCGCCGTGCCGCTGCTGCTGCTCTTCACCGTCTTCGGGCTGCTGGTCGTCACCGCCACCCCGGTCAACCACATCCCGCACCGGCTGCGGCAGGCCGGCACCAGGTTGGGCCTGTACGCGGCCCCGCCGGACCCCGAGGCCGTACCGCTGGACGAGTTCTTCGACGACGAGCGGGACGACTCCGCCGACGAGGAGGACGGGTCGCCGGTGCGGCGGCTGCCGGCGCGCTTCACCAAGCCCCCGGCCGACCCCGGCGCGCAGCCGTACGACGTGGACCGGGACCCGGCCCTCGACAGCGCCGAGGAGCCCCGGCCGCGCCGCAGGCCCCGCCGCCGCGCGGAGTCGCCGGCCGGTGCGACGGACGGGCCCGACGCCGTGGACGTGGCCGCCGCCGCGGCCGCCGCGCTCGACGGGGCCGTGCTGCACGGTGTGCAGCCCTCCCCGCTGGTCGCCGACCTCACCAGCCGGGTCAGAAAGCAGGTGCCCGCCGCCCGCGCGCAGGACACCGACAACGGCGGGGCGGCCGTCCCCGACCTCACCAAGCCCGCGCCCGACCCCTCGGCGCCGCTGCCGCCGCGCGCCGAGCAGCTCCAGCTCTCCGGCGACATCACCTACGCCCTGCCCTCCCTCGACCTGCTGGAGCGCGGCGGCCCCGGCCGTACCCGCAGCGCGGCCAACGACGCGGTGGTCGCCTCGCTGTCCCAGGTCTTCAAGGAGTTCAAGGTCGACGCGGTGGTCACCGGCTTCACCCGCGGCCCGACGGTGACCCGCTACGAGGTCGAACTCGGCGCCGCCGTGAAGGTCGAGCGGATCACCGCGCTGGCCAAGAACATCGCCTACTCGGTGGCCAGCCCGGACGTCCGGATCATCAGCCCGATCCCCGGCAAGTCCGCGGTCGGCATCGAGATCCCCAACAGCGACCGCGAGATGGTCAACCTCGGCGACGTACTGCGCTCGGCCGAGGCCGCCGGCGAGGTCCACCCCATGACCGTCGCGCTCGGCAAGGACGTCGAGGGCGGCTACGTCATGGCCAATCTGGCCCGGATGCCGCACGTCCTGGTGGCAGGCGCCACCGGCTCCGGCAAGTCCTCGTGCATCAACTGCCTGATCACCTCGATCATGGCCCGCGCCACGCCCGACGAGGTCCGGATGGTGCTGGTCGACCCCAAGCGCGTCGAGCTGACCGCCTACGAGGGCATCCCGCACCTGATCACGCCCATCATCACCAACCCCAAGCGGGCCGCCGAGGCCCTGCAGTGGGTCGTGCGCGAGATGGACCTGCGCTACGACGACCTCGCCGCCTACGGCTTCCGGCACATCGACGACTTCAACGCCGCCGTGCGCTCGGGGAAGGCCAGGACGCCCGAGGGCAGCGAACGCGAGCTGACGCCGTACCCCTATCTGCTGGTCATCGTGGACGAGCTGGCCGACCTGATGATGGTCGCGCCGCGCGACGTGGAGGACTCCATCGTCCGGATCACCCAGCTCGCCCGCGCGGCCGGCATCCACCTGGTGCTGGCCACCCAGCGGCCCAGCGTCGACGTGGTCACCGGACTGATCAAGGCCAATGTGCCCTCGCGGCTCGCCTTCGCCACCTCCTCGCTCGCCGACAGCCGGGTCATCCTCGACCAGCCGGGCGCCGAGAAGCTGATCGGAAAAGGTGACGGTCTGTTCCTGCCCATGGGCGCGAACAAGCCGATCCGTATGCAGGGCGCCTTCGTCACCGAGGAGGAGGTCGCCAAGGTCGTCGACCACTGCAAGGCCCAGCTCACCCCCCGCTACCGCACGGACGTCACCGTCGGCAGCGGGCCCAAGAAGGAGATCGACGAGGAGATCGGCGACGACCTCGACCTGCTGTGCCAGGCCGCGGAGCTGGTGGTCTCCACGCAGTTCGGCTCGACCTCGATGCTCCAGCGCAAGCTGCGGGTCGGATTCGCCAAGGCCGGCCGGCTGATGGACCTGATGGAGTCGCGCGGCATCGTCGGCCCGAGCGAGGGTTCCAAGGCGCGTGATGTCATGGTCAAGGCCGACGAGCTGGACGGGGTGCTGACCGAGATCCGCGGCGGCGGCCCGACCTAGTGCGCACGGGCGGCCGCCCCCGTACGGGTGAATCGGCCGCCCCGCACGAATGGCCCCGCCGCACGAATGACGTCCCGGAAGTCGGGCACGTTACGGGGCAACCGTTTCTCCTGTTCGTACGTCAAGTTGATACAGCGGGACGACTGCCCGAGTGGCCCACAAAAGCAGGCCGTCCGCTTGCCCCCGCGTTTTGTACCGCCCCTAGACTGAACTTCCAGCAGGTGGCTGCACGCTCGAAAGGCGCCCTCGTGTCCATCGGCAACTCGCCCTCCGCCGACCGTCCTTCCGTCGGCCGCGCCCTCGCCCAGGCCCGTATCGCCGCCGGTCTGTCCATCGACCACGTCGGCACCAGCACCCGGGTGCGGGTCCCGATCCTCCAGTCCATCGAGCAGGACGACTTCTCCCGCTGCGGCGGCGACGTCTACGCGCGCGGCCATATCCGCACCATCGCCCGGGCCGTCGGACTCGATCCGGAACCGCTGGTCGAGCAGTACGTCGCCGAGCACGGCAGCACGATCGAGCCGGTGCCCGTGGCGCCGCTGTACGAGGCCGAGCGCATCCGCTCCGAGCCGCGCCGGCCCAACTGGACCGCCGCCATGGTCGCCGCGATCGTCGCCGTCGTGGGCTTCGTCGGCTTCACCCTGGTCCACAGCGGCGGCAGCGGGGACAAGACCACCGCGGCCCCGACCACCTCGGCCTCCAAGACCGCCACGGCGTCGGCCACCACCCCGGCGCAGGGCAGCGGGGTGTCGAAACCCCAGCCGTCCGGCAGCGCGATCGCCGCCGCGCCGCCCGGGAAGGTCACCGTCAAGGCCAGCGCGGAGAGCGGCACCAGCTGGATCCAGGCCACCGACGGCAATGGAAAGCAGCTCTTCCAGGACTCCCTGAAGAAGGGCGAGTCCAAGACCTGGACCGCCGACAAGCAGATCAGGCTCGTCGTCGGCAACGCCGGAGCCGTGCAGCTCTTCGTCAACGGCAAGGACCTCGGCCCGGCCGGTACCAAGGGCCAGGTCGTACGGCTGACCTACACCCCGGGCGACCCGACCCAGGGATGAGCGCGGGACACACCACGGGCGGGGTGTGCGAGCGGCCGTAGGCGAGCGGGCGGCGAGGGCGGGACGGGTACTCTGGGCTCATGCCCGAACCCCGTACCGTCGCTCTTGTCACGCTCGGCTGCGCCCGCAATGAGGTGGACTCGGAGGAACTCGCCGGCCGGCTCGCGGCGGACGGCTGGCGACTGGTCGACGACGCCTCCGACGCCGAGGTGGCGGTGGTGAACACCTGCGGCTTCGTCGACGCCGCCAAGAAGGACTCGGTGGACGCCCTGCTGGAGGCCAACGACCTCAAGGCGCACGGCCGCACCAAGGCCGTCGTCGCCGTGGGCTGCATGGCCGAGCGGTACGGCAAGGAGCTGGCCGACGCGCTGCCGGAGGCCGACGGGGTCCTGGGCTTCGACGACTACGCGGACATCTCCGACCGGCTGCGGACGATCCTGGCCGGCGGGGTGCACGCCGCCCACACCCCCCGCGACCGGCGCAAGCTGCTGCCGATCAGCCCCGCTGAGCGGCAGCAGGCGACGGTGGCACTGCCCGGGCACGCGCAGACCGCCGACGTGACCGAACCGGTCGGGCCGGTCGCGGACCTGGCCGACCTGCCCGAGGGCGTCGCCCCCGCGTCGGGGCCGCGGGCCCCGCTGCGCCGCCGGCTGGACTCCGGGCCTGTCGCCTCCGTGAAGCTCGCCTCCGGGTGCGACCGGCGCTGCTCCTTCTGCGCGATCCCGTCCTTCCGCGGCTCCTTCATCTCCCGCCGCCCCTCCGACGTCCTCGGCGAGACCCGCTGGCTGGCCGGACAGGGCGTCAAGGAGGTCATGCTCGTCAGCGAGAACAACACCTCCTACGGCAAGGATCTCGGCGACATCCGCCTGCTGGAGACGCTGCTGCCCGAACTGGCCGCCGTCGAGGGCATCGAGCGGATCCGGGTCAGCTATCTGCAGCCCGCCGAGATGCGGCCCGGCCTGATCGACGTGCTCACCTCGACGCCGGGCGTCGTGCCGTACTTCGACCTGTCCTTCCAGCACTCGGCGCCCGCCGTGCTGCGCGCGATGCGGCGCTTCGGCGACACCGACCGCTTCCTGGAACTGCTGGACTCGATCCGCGCCAAGGCCCCCGAAGCCGGTGTGCGGTCCAACTTCATCGTCGGCTTCCCCGGCGAGACGGAGGCCGACCTCGCGGAGCTGGAGCGCTTCCTCGGCGCGGCGCGGCTGGACGCCATCGGGGTGTTCGGCTACTCCGACGAGGACGGCACCGAGGCGGCGACGTACGCGGACAAGCTCGACGAGGATGTGGTCGCCGCTCGGCTCGCCCGGGTCTCGCGGCTGGCCGAGGAGCTGACCGCCCAGCGCGCCGAGGAGCGCCTCGGCGCCACGGTGACCGTCCTGGTCGAGGCCGTGGACGAGGAGACCGGCGAGGTCACCGGCCGGGCCGACCACCAGGCGCCCGAGACCGACGGCCAGGTCGTACTGGAACCGATCGGCGACTGGCAGCCGGTGCCCGGGACCTTCGTCACGGCGAAGGTGACCGGGACGGAGGGCGTCGACCTGATCGCCGAGCCGCTGGGCGTGCAGGGGGCGGACTGTGCCGAGGGGGTGGGCAGATGACGGGAGCCTCCCCCTCACCCGCCCCCGACCATCTCGGCGACCCGGCCGTGCACACGGCCGGCCTGTGGAATGTCGCGAATCTGCTGACGATGGCCCGCCTGGTGCTGGTACCGGGCTTCGTCCTGCTGCTCGTGCACGGCGACGGCCACGACCCGGCCTGGCGCTCCTTCGCCTGGGCGGCGTTCGCCGTCGCCATGATCACCGACCTCTTCGACGGGGAGCTGGCCCGCCGCTACGGCCTCGTCACGGACTTCGGCAAGATCGCCGACCCGATCGCCGACAAGGCGATCATGGGCGCGGCGCTGGTCGGACTGTCGGCGCTGGGCGATCTGCCCTGGTGGGTGACGATCGTCATCCTCGTACGGGAGCTCGGGATCACGCTGATGCGGTTCTGGGTGATCCGGCACGGGGTGATTCCGGCCAGCCGGGGCGGGAAGCTCAAGACGCTCACACAGGGCGTCGCGGTGGGCATGTACATCCTCGCGCTGACCGGGCCGCTGGCGACGACCAGGGCCTGGCTGATGGGGCTCGCGGTGCTGCTGACCGTCGGGACCGGCCTGGACTACGTGCGGCAGGCGGTCGTCCTGCGCCGGGCCGGGCTGGCGGCGGAGGCGGCGGCGCGCACGGCGGAGCCGGGGCTTCCCGGGGGCGCCGCGGCCGCGGCCGAGCCGCTGGGGGCCGAGGGGGCCGTCGTGGAGCAGATCGCGGCGGAGCAGGTTGCCGCGGAGTCGGCCGTGGCGGAGCCCGCGGTCGGCGGGGCGACGGTGGCCGGTCCCGGGCTTGTCGAGCCGGCCGGTGACCACGAGCGGCAGCGCGGCGCGTGAGCGCGGCCGCCGACGTCCTGCGGCTGCTGGACGAGCGCGGGGCGACCGTGGCCGTCGCCGAGTCCCTCACCGGCGGTCTGGTGGCCGCCGAGCTGGCCTCGGTGCCCGGCGCGTCGCGTACCTTCCGGGGCTCGGTGACGGCCTACGCGACCGCGCTCAAGCACGAGCTCCTCGGAGTGGACGCCTCACTGCTGGCCGCGCGCGGCGCGGTGGACGCCCAGGTGGCGCGCGAGATGGCCGAGGGCGTACGGGACCGGCTCGGAGCGGACTGGGGCGCCTCGACCACGGGCGTCGCGGGGCCCGACCCGCAGGACGGGCAGCCGGTGGGCACCGTGTATGTGGCCGTCGCGGGCCCGGACGGCACGGTGGTCTCCTCCTTGCGCCTGACCGGCGACCGTACCGCGATCCGCACCTCCTCCGTGACAGCTCTACTGGAACTGCTCGCACGGGAGTTGCGAAGGAGTACGGTTGCGGGTCCGTAGCCGGGACAGGCGACGGAATAACGCTCCCAGGACGCGTCCGGGGGCGCGGGACAGGGAAGAAGACAGGGAGCAGGGATGTTTGCAGCCCTGAGTGAACACGTCTTTGCTCCCCGCACGGCCGGTGCCCGAGGCGGTACGGTGGGGCGAGAAGGATGCGGTAACACGGTCCGAGGAGGGAGCCACCGATGATCCTGCTCCGTCGCCTGCTGGGTGACGTGCTGCGTCGGCAGCGCCAGCGCCAGGGCCGTACCCTGCGTGAGGTCTCCTCATCCGCCCGGGTCTCACTCGGGTATCTGTCCGAGGTCGAACGGGGGCAGAAGGAGGCGTCCTCCGAACTGCTCTCGGCGATCTGCGACGCTTTGGACGTGCCGATGTCCGAGGTGATGCGCGAGGTCAGCGACGATCTGTCGCTCGCCGAGCTGGCAGAGTCGGCTGCCGCCGAGACCACCGCCGCGCCGATGCGGCCCCTGCTGGGCGCGGTCACGTCCGTCACTTCCGTCACATCCGTGGCGTCCACCTCGGACGAACGGATCACGATCAAGGCACCCAAGAAGTCCGCCGAGGCTGTCGACGTCGTCGCCGCCTGAGGTACGCGAGCGGTCTGCCCGTCAAAGCGCGGCGGCCCCGTCCGGGAGTGATCCCGGCGGGGCCGCCGCGCTTTTGCCATGTGTGGGGCGGCGAGGCAGGGTAGGCGCAGGGGGGTCAGCACGGGACCAAACGGACCTGATGGCGTCGATCCGCGAGGAGACAAACGCATGACTGTCGTGAAGAGCCCCCTGCCCGAGTCGGCCCGCAAGAGCGTGGGAGAAGCCCTCCAGGGCTCACTGGTCGATCTGATCGACCTCTCCCTGCTCGCCAAGCAGGTGCACTGGAACGTCATCGGCCCCCGCTTCCGCTCCATCCACCTCCAACTGGACGAGGTCGTGGAGACCGCCCGGCTGGCCTCCGACACGGTCGCCGAACGGGCCTCCGCGATCGGCGTCTCCGCCGACGGGCGCGCGGGCACGGTGGCCAAGACCAGCGGCATCGACACGGTGACGGACGGCTGGGTCAAGGACGGCGAGGTGGTGGACATCCTCGTCGCCGCCCTGGACGTGACCATCACTCGAATGAGGGAACGGATCGCGGCCACTGATGTGCCCGACCCGGTCACACAGGACATTCTCATTGGAATCACCGCAGATCTGGAGAAATACCACTGGATGTTCCAGGCGGAGAACGTCTGAGGGGCTGTGCGCGCCTTCGGTGTGCGGCTTCGGAGGGCCGGGGGCGGGGCGGCGGTGTCGGCCGCGGCGGGGGCCGGGCATGGAGGCGGGCTTCGAGCCGGGCTTGGGGCGGGGGACGGGCCGGGGTCGCCGGCCGGGGCGGGGCTGCCGTCCCGGCCTGAGGCGGGACCGGGGGCGCCGAGGTCGTTGTCCGGGCTGGAGCGTGGGGTCGGCAGGGGCGGTCCGGCGCCGGGCGGTCGGTGCGGCCGCGGGCGGATGCCCGGCCGTACGCGGTCCGGCGCTCGGTTCCGCCTGGCGGTCCGGCGGCGTGCGGCGATGGCGGCCGGCGCGGTCGGCGGGGCGCTGTGGTGGTGGGCCGCGCTGCGGTTCGCCGTACGGCCGGACGCCGCCGAGGCGTGGGAGGGCGTCTTGGCCGCGGGCGGCTGGGGTCTCGGGCTGATACCGCTGCACGCCGTACCGCTGCGGCGGCGGCGCGCCGCCGATCGGCCGGGGGCGTCGTCGGTCGGCGAGCGGGTGGGCTTCGCGGGCGTGAGCGCGGGGGCGGGGGCGGGTGCGGGCGTGGGTGAGAGCGAGGGCGAGCGCACGGGCGGTGGTACGGGCGCCGCCGGGGGCGGGTGAGGTGCGGTCCGGTCAGCCGGGGCCGGGTGGATTGCCGCCGTTGGGGTGCGGGCCCGGGCCGCGCTGGCAGCGCGGACACCAGTACGCGACCCGGCTCTCGTCCGGCAGACCATGGCGTGCGGCCCTGACGGAGCTGCCGCAGCGCAGGCACGGCTGGTGCTCTCGGCCGTAGACCCAGTGCGTCCGGCCGCGCCGGGTGTCCCCGGTCGTCACATGGCCCGGGCGGGCCTTGTTCGCCTCCAGCAGCCGCTTCGCCAGCGCGACCAGCTTCTCCGGGGCCGTGACCTCCCCGACCGGCGTCCACGGCGTCACCCCGCGCAGAAAACACAGCTCCGCCACATAGACATTGCCGATCCCGGCGAGATTGCGCTGGTCGAGCAGTGCTTCGCCGAGCTGGCGGGCCGGGTCCGAGGCCAGCGAGGCGAGTGCCCGGGCCGGATTCCAGTCCGGACCGAGCAGATCGGGACCCAGATGGCCTACCGTCCCGCTTTCCTCCGCCGTCGGCAGCAGCTCCAGCACCGGCAGCCGGTAACCGACGGCCGTCCTCGTCCCGGCCTCCAGAACCGCTCGGACCTGGTGGTCGGGGCCACCACGCCAACGCTCGCCCGGCCCGTAGAGGTGCCAGGCACCGTCCATTCGCAGATGACAGTGGAGCGTCAGAGCTCCGTCCAGCCGGAACATCAGGTGCTTGCCGCGCGGCACCACCTCCAGCAGCCGTCGTCCCACCAGGTCCACGGTGGCCAGCCGTGGCACGCGCAGATCCGCCCGCAGCAGCGTCCGGTCGGCCAGCGCCGCGTGCAGTCGGTGAGCGGTCAGCCAGACCGTGTCTCCTTCAGGCACCCGTCCATGATGGCGCGCCCACCGCACGAACGGCGCCGGGCCCCGCGCCGCGGGCCGCTTGTCCGGGGCGCCATTCTCCCGGCCGCGTCCGAGCTGGGCCGTGTGACGCACCCGGTGCTGCTTCGGGCCGCGCGCGTCTTTGGCCGGGTGGCACCTCGTGGTGCTGGCCGGCTGTTCGGGGCGCAGGGCTGTGTCCGGGGCCGACGCCGGGCCACGTACCTCGACGTTGCTTCGACCCGGCGCGCGTCTGGGTCGGGCGGCACACCTCATCGCGCTGGCCGGTTGTCCGGTTGTCCGGGGCGTCCGGCTTTGTCGGGCTCCTGGCCGCGTCCGATGTCGGTGGGCAGACCCCTGACGTTGCTTCGGGCCGCGCGCGTCCGGGCGGGCTGCGTGCCGTGCCGCCCCCGGTCGTGTCCCGGCTATCCGCCGTCGCGCAGCCGCAGCCCGCGTGGTGTGGCGTGGAAACCGGCCGCCTCCAGTGCCCGGCCCACCGGGGAGGTCAGCGCGGACTCGCCGTTGGTCCGCTCCACGGTGAGTCGGCCCAGTGCGCCCTCGCGGACCGCCAGCGCCAAGGCATCAGCGGCGGCCTGCACCCGTATCTCCTCCGCGGACCACGCCAGCAGTGTCTTTCCGCCCCGCTCGACATAGAGCGTCAGCTCCCCGTCGGTCAGGACCACCAGGGCGCCGGCCTTGCGTCCCGGCTTGTGGGTGACGCCCGCGGGCTGCTGGGGCCAGGGCAGCGCGGCTCCGTACGGGTTGGCGGGATCGGCCGCGGCGAGCACCACCGTGCGGACCTTTCCCCGGTGGTCCTCCTCCCGCTCCCGGGCCGTGCTCAGGGCCCGCAGCCGGTCCACGGCGCCGTCCATCGCGAACTGCGCGGCTCCGAGCCCTTCCACCACGTAGCCGCGTCTGGCCTGGCCGGTCTCCTCGAAGGCGGCCAGCACCCGATAGGCCGCGGAGAAGCCGCCCGCCACACCTTCGGCCGCCACCGCGCCGCGGGTGACCACACCGTGCCGGTCAAGAAGAGTGTGCGTCAGCGCGTGCGCCCGCAGCGTCGGATCGGGCTCGGCCGGGGGCACCAGCGACCAGCGCCCCGCGGTGGTGGGCGGTCCCGTGCGCGAGGCGGTGGCGCGCGGCGGCCGGGCGGTGGCCAGGGAGCTGTACCGGCCGCGGGGGACGGACCTCGGGGCCCGGTGCGCGGTGGCCCCCGCCGTGCGGCCCGAACCGAGCAGCGCCCGCAGTGGTGCCAGCGTGTCGTTGGTGAGCCGTCCCGACCAGGCCAAGTCCCAGACCGCGTCGGCAAGTTGGGGGTCGGAGGCATCCACGCCGGCCGCCCGCGCCTGGTCGGCGATCTGGCGGAAGAACAGCCCGTAGCCACCGGAGAGCGCCGTCAGCACCGCCTCGTGGAGCGGCGACAGCTCCAGCGGCTGCGGCGCGGGCAGCAACAGGGGGGCGCTGTCCGCCGGATAGAGCGCGACCCAGCCGTCCTTGCCGGGCAGCGCCCCGGCGCCCGCCCACAGGATCTCGCCCGAGGCAGTCAGCTCGTCCAGCATCGCCGGGGTGTAGCCGGTCACCCGGGACGGCAGCACCAGCTTCTCCAGGGCCGACGCGGGCACCGCCGCGCCCTGCAACTGCTCCACGGCCCGCGCCAGCCCGTCCGTCCCGCGCAGGCTGTGCGTGCCCACGTGCTGCCACTGGGGGAGGAAGACCCCGAGTGTCGCGGGCGGCACCGGCTCCAGCTCCTGGCGCAGAGCCGCCAGCGAACGGCGCCGCAGCCTCCGCAGCACCTCCGCGTCGCACCACTCCTGACCGGCCCCGCCCGGCCGGAACTCGCCCTGCACCACCCGGCCCGCCGCCGCCAGCCGGTGCAGGGTGCCGTCGGCCACGGCGGCCCCCAGGCCGAACCTCCCGGCCGCCTCCCCGGTCGTGAACGGCCCGTGCGTGCGCGCGTACCGGGCCAGCAGGTCGCCCAGCGGGTCCTTGACCGGCTCGGTGAACGCCACCGGCACCCCTACCGGCAGCGCCGTGCCCAGCGCGTCCCGCAGCCGTCCCGCGTCCTCCACCCCGGCCCAGTGCTCCGCTCCGGCGATCCGCACCCTGATCGCCCGGCGCGCGGACTCCAGACCGACCGCCCACGCCGGATCCGCGCCGCGCTCGACCAACTCCGCCGTGGTGAGCGGGCCGAGCAGCCGCAGCAGGTCCGCGACCGCCTCGGCGTCCTTGGCCCTGCGGTCCTCGGTGAGCCACTGCAACTCGCGGTCCAGCTCGACCAGCACGTCCTCGTCCAGCAGCTCCCGCAACTCCGCCTGGCCGAGCAGCTCCGCGAGCAGCCGCGAGTCAAGCGAGAGCGCGGCCGCCCTGCGCTCGGCCAGCGGCGAGTCCCCCTCGTAGAGGAACTGCGCCACATAGCCGAAGAGCAGCGACCGCGCGAAGGGCGACGGCTCCGGGGTGGTGACCTCAACGAGCCGGACCCGGCGTGACTCGATGTCACCCATCAGCTCCACCAGGCCCGGCACGTCGAACACGTCCTGAAGGCACTCGCGCACCGCTTCGAGCACAATCGGGAAGGACCCGAACTCCGAGGCCACCTGGAGCAGTTGGGAGGCCCGACGGCGCTGCTGCCACAGCGGGGTGCGCTTGCCCGGGCTGCGGCGCGGCAACAGCAGCGCCCGGGCGGCGCATTCGCGGAACCGCGAGGCGAACAGCGCCGAGCCGCCCACCTGATCCGTCACCAACTGCTCGATCTCGCCCTTGTCGAAGGCGACATCGGCCGCACCCACCGGCGACTGATCACTGTCGAACTCGGCTCCCCGCAGGGCCGGATCGGAGTCCAGCAGGTCGAGGCCCATCAGGTCGGCGTCGGGCAGCCGCAGCACGATCCCGTCGTCGGCGTGCATGGCCTGCGCGTCCAGGCCGTACCGCTCCTGGAGCCGGGCGCCGAGCGCGAGTGCCCAGGGGGCGTGCACCTGCGCGCCGAAGGGGGAGTGGATGATCACCCGCCAGTCGCCCAGCTCGTCGCGGAAACGCTCGACGACGATCGTGCGGTCGTCCGGCACATGGCCGCACGCCTGGCGCTGCTCGGCCAGATAGGCCAGCACATTGTCCACCGCCCAGGTGTCGAGGCCCGCCGAGGTCAGCCGCTTTCTGGCCGCCTCCGGTGCCAGCGCGCCCACCTCGCGCAGCCAGGCGCCCACCGCCCGCCCCAGCTCCAGCGGGCGGCCGAGCTGGTCGCCCTTCCAGAACGGCAGCCGTCCCGGCACCCCCGGCGCCGGGGAGACCAGCACCCGGTCCCGGGTGATGTCCTCGATCCGCCACGAGGTGGTGCCCAGGGTGAAGACATCGCCGACCCGGGACTCGTAGACCATCTCCTCGTCCAGCTCGCCGACCCGGCCGCCGCCCTTCTTCGGGTCCGCCCCGGCGAGGAAGACCCCGAACAGCCCGCGGTCCGGGATCGTGCCGCCGGAGGTCACCGCGAGACGCTGCGCGCCCGGTCGGGCGGTCACGGTGTTGGCCACCCGGTCCCACACCAGGCGCGGGCGCAACTCGGCGAAGGCATCCGAGGGATAGCGCCCGGCCAGCATGTCGAGCACCGCGGTGTAGGCGGAGTGCGGCAGCGAGGCGAAGGGCGCCGCCTGCCGCACCACGGTCAGCAACTCGTCCACGTCCCAGGCGTCGAGCGCGGTCATGGCCACGATCTGCTGCGCCAGCACGTCCAGCGGATTCGCCGGGACCCGCAGTGCCTCGATGGCGCCCTCGCGCATCCGCTCGGTGACCACCGCGGACTGGACCAGATCGCCGCGGTACTTGGGGAAGACCACTCCGGTGGACACCGCGCCCACCTGGTGCCCCGCCCGGCCGACCCGCTGCAGCCCGGAGGCCACCGAGGGCGGCGACTCGACCTGGACGACGAGGTCGACCGCACCCATGTCGATGCCGAGCTCCAGGCTGGAGGTGGCGACGACCGCGGGCAGCCGTCCCGCCTTGAGGTCCTCCTCGACCAGTGCCCGCTGCTCCTTGGAGACCGAGCCGTGGTGCGCCCTGGCCAGCACCGGTGGGGCGCCCCGGGCCGCGCCCGACTCGGCCATGATCTCGGCGGGGGAGTGCGCCTCGGGCAGCGGTTCGCCCTCGGCCCGCTCGTAGGCGATCTCGTTGAGCCGGTTGCAGAGCCGCTCGGCGAGCCGACGGGAGTTGGCGAAGACGATGGTGGACCGGTGCGCCTGCACGAGATCGGCGATCCGCTCCTCGACATGCGGCCAGATCGACGGCCGCTCGGCCGGCCCGGCCGCCGGGCCGCTGTGCTCGGCCACCGGCGACCCGCCCAGCTCGGCCAGGTCCTCCACGGGCACGACCACCGACAGGTCGAACCGCTTCTGGGACGGCGGCTGCACGATCGTCACCCGGCGCTGCGGTGACAGATACCGGGCGATCTCGTCCACCGGGCGGACGGTGGCGGACAGCCCGATCCGGCGGGCCGGCCGGTCGAGCAACCGGTCGAGCCGCTCCAGCGACACGGCCAGGTGCGCGCCGCGCTTGGTGCCCGCCACGGCGTGCACCTCGTCCAGAATCACCGTCTCCACCCCGCTCAGCGCCTCCCTGGCGGCCGAGGTGAGCATGAGGAACAGCGACTCGGGCGTGGTGATGAGAATGTCGGGCGGCCTGGTGACCAGGGCACGCCGCTCCGCGGGAGGGGTGTCCCCTGACCGGATGCCCACCCGCACTTCCGGCTCGGGCAGGCCCAGCCGTACGGACTCCTGCCGCAGGCCCGCGAGCGGGCTGCGCAGATTGCGCTCCACGTCCACCGCCAGCGCTTTGAGCGGTGAGACATACAGCACCCGGCAGCGGCGGCGGGCCTCGGCCGGGGGCGGGGAGGCCGCCAGTCGGTCCAGCGCGGCCAGGAACGCCGCCAGCGTCTTGCCCGAGCCGGTCGGCGCGACGACCAGCACGTCGGAGCCCTCCGCGATGGCCGACCACGCCCCGGCCTGGGCTGCGGTGGGCTCGCTGAACGCCCCCGTGAACCACGCGCGGGTAGCGGGGGAGAAGGCATCGAGGCTGTGACGACTGGACATGGCTCCATCCTGCCTCGCGCCACCGACACCGCGCTGAGCGCGGCCCGGCGGCCTGTGGATAACTCCTGGCACGGTCACGCCACAATGGCCCGATGACCGCGACGTCCGCGACGAGCGCGCGTGAGCAGGCACGGCACTGGGAGCACCCCGGTCTGCCCGGCGTCGACCTGCTGCGCGCCCGCTACATTCGCCACACCTTCCCCCGGCACTCCCACGACGGCTATGTGATCGCTGCGGTCACCGGCGGGGTCGAGGGCATCGGGCTGCCCGGGGGCGGCGAGCGCGCCGGAGCGGGCGGTGTCGTACTGATCAACCCCGAGACCCCGCACTCGGCCTACGCGGGCGTGGCGGAGGGCTGGAGCTACCGGGTGCTGTACCCGGCGCCGTCGGTCGTGGCGGCCGTCGCGGCGGAGACCTCCACACTGCGCGGCACCCCCGCCTTCACGGTGTCCGTGCTGGACGACCCCGGGACCGCCCGCATGATCGCCGACGTCCACCGCGCCGCGGAAAGCGACAACGCCCTCGCCGCCGATACGTTTCTGCGCCTGGTCGTGGCACGGCTCCTGGCCCGGCACGGCGCCTCGCCCCCGGCGCGGGGCCCGGTGTCCGACGGCGGCCCCGGCGTCGCAGCCCGCGCCCGTGACCTGCTGGCGGCCCGGCTCACCGAGCCGCCCAGCCTCGGACAGCTCGCCGCCGAGGCCGGCATCAGCCCCTTCGCCCTGCTGCGGGCCTTCAAGAACGCCTACGGACTGCCGCCCCACGCCTGGCTGACCGGAGAGCGGGTCAGAGCCGCCCGTCGCTTCCTCGAAGCGGGGGCCGGCCCGGCCGAGACCGCGGCCGCCGTCGGCTTCACCGACCAGCCGCATCTCAACCGGCACTTCACCCGTATCGTCGGCGTCCCGCCGGGCGCGTACCAGCGCGAGCGCAAGAACGTACAAGACCGGCCGCCGGGCGCTGCCTAGCCTGACCGTGTGACTCCACCACCGATACCTGGCCGGGACGCCGAGCCGGAGCCGCCCGCGACCCGCGGTGCCGTAGTCCGCGACGCCCTCGGGGTGGGGGTCGCCGTCGGGCTCTCCGGGTTCGCCTTCGGCGTGACCTCGGCGGGTGCCGGGCTCTCCCTCGTGCAGACCTGCGCCCTGTCCCTGCTGGTCTTCACCGGCGCCTCGCAGTTCGCCCTGGTCGGCGCGCTCGGCGCGGGCGGCAGCCCCTTCGCCGCCGCGGCCGGCGCGCTCTTCCTCGGCGCGCGCAACGCCTTCTACGGCCTCCGCCTCTCCCAACTCCTCCGGCTGCCCCGGGCGGTACGTCCGCTGGCCGCGCAGTGGGTCATCGACGAGACCTCCGCCGTCGCCCTGGCCCAGCGCGGCAGGACCGCGGCCAGGCTCGGCTTCACCGTCACCGGCGCGAGCCTCTACGTGCTGTGGAACCTCACCACGCTGATCGGCGCCGCCGGCGCCTCCGCGCTCGGGGACCCCGCCGCCTGGGGGCTCGACGCGGCGGGGCCCGCCGTCTTCCTCGCCCTGCTGGCCCCCATGGTCAAGGGCCGCACCGAGCGCGCGGCGGCCGGTCTCGCCGTCCTGCTCGCCCTGGGGTGCCTGCCACTGCTGCCCGCCGGGGTCCCGGTGCTGGTCGCCGCCCTGGCCGCGCCCCTCGTCCTGGCCGCCGCCCGGTACGGCGGCCGGGCCGGTAGTGCCGGACCGGACGGCCCGGCCGCCGTGGGAGCCGACGGGAACGTACATGTGGCGAGCGTGAGCGGCGTGAGCCAGAACGACGACGCACACGGAAAGGAAGCGACATGAGCACCTCCGCGGACACCTGGATCGCCGTCGGTGTGACGGCACTGGGCTGCTACGGCGTCAAGCTGCTCGGCCTGTCCGTACCGGCCGGGCTGCTGGAACGACCGGTCGTGAAACGCCTCGCAGCCCTGGTACCGATCGCCCTGCTCGCCGCGCTGACCGCGCTTCAGACCTTCGGCACCACCGGGCTGCGGCTCACCGTCGACGCGCGGCCCGCAGGACTGGCCGCGGCGGCGGTGGCACTGCTGCTGCGAGCGCCCTTCCTCGTGGTCGTCGCGGCAGCGGTGCTGGTGACGGCGGCCGTACGGGCGATCTCCGGCGCATGAGGACGGGTAAGGACCGCACACCGGGAAGAGCGGTCCCTACCGGGGAGGACACGTCCTTCGTACCCCGCCGGGCGCGCGATACTGGCACCCATGCGGTTGACGATTTTCTGGGAGCGGATGCGTGCGCACTTCGGTGAGACGTACGCCGATTCCTTCGCGCGTGACCATGTGATGTCCGAACTGGGCGGACGGACCGTCGTCCAGGCCCTGGAGGACGGCTGGGAGGCCAAGACCGTCTGGCGCGCGGTGTGTGTCGCGATGGACGTACCCGCCTCGCGGCGCTGAGACGGCGCCCGGTCCGCACTCCAAGTAGTACGAATGAGTTGATATCGGGGCATAAGAGGCCATCGCGGTCCAGACTTGGGCCGTGGCAGGAACCGAGGAGCCCTCCGACCCGGCCTCCGGCGGGCCGGACCGCGAGCCGCCCCCGCCGCGTGCCCGGATGCCCCGCTGGCTGCCCCGCGCGCTCGTCCTCACCCTCGCCCTCGTCGCCTGCTTCCAGTTCGCGCACTGGGTCTTCGACCGGCTCGTCGGTCTGCTCGTCAACATCCTCATCTCGTTCTTCTGCGCCGTCGCCATCGAGCCCGCCGTGGACTGGATGGCCAGGCACCGATTCCGGCGCGGACTCGCGACGGCCGTGGTCATGCTGGGGGTGCTGGTCGCCGCGGCGGGATTCGTCCTGGCCCTCGGCTCCCTCCTGGTGAACCAGATCAGCACCATCGTGAGCAATCTGCCGCACTACCTGGACGACGTGGTCCGCTGGATCAACCGGACCTTCCACACCCACCTCGACACCGGAAACCTCCGCGACAAGGTCCTGCACTCGGACTGGGTGCGCTCCTACCTGACGCACGGCGCGAGCAGTGTGTGGGGCATCTCCACCACCGTCATCGGCACGGTGTTCCAGTTCTTCACCGTGATGCTCTTCACCTACTACCTCGCCGCCGACGGACCGCGGCTGCGGCGCACCCTGTGCTCGATGCTGCCGCCCGCCCGCCAGGCCGAGGTGCTGCGCGCCTGGGAGATCGCGGTCGCCAAGACCGGCGGCTATCTCTACTCGCGCGCCCTGATGGCCCTGATCTCCGGCATCGCGCACTACATCCTGCTCCAAGTGCTCGGCGTGCCCTACGCGCCCGCCCTCGCGGTCTGGGTGGGCGTGGTCTCGCAGTTCGTGCCGACCGTCGGGACCTATCTGGCCGGCGCGCTGCCGATCCTCATCGCCTTCACCAAGGACCCGTGGGACGCGCTGTGGGTGTTCTGCTTCGTCGTGGTCTACCAGCAGTTCGAGAACTACCTGCTGCAGCCGCGGATCACCGCGCGGACCGTGGACATCCACCCGGCGGTCGCCTTCGGCTCGGTCGTGGCGGGAACAGCTCTGCTCGGCGCGGTCGGCGCGCTCATCGCGATCCCGGTGACCGCCACACTTCAGGGGTTCTTCACGGCCTATGTGCGGCGCTACGAGGTCACCGACCCGAGAGCCGTGTGACGCCCGGCGGGTCGCTTGACATGGAATTCGAACAGACGTTCTTATGGAGAGGTGCCCGGCGGATTCTCCGCGGTGACGGCGGGGGATTTCACCGCGGTTGTCGGAGTTATCCACAGGCCGGGGCGACGTCCGGGCGCATTGTCAGTGGCACACGCTAGCGTCGTGGACGTGAAGCGATCGAATCAGACATCCCGGGTGGAACCCATGGCAGGAAACGACCGCGAGAAGGCGCTCGACGCCGCGCTCGCGCAGATTGAACGGCAGTTCGGCAAGGGCGCTGTCATGCGTCTCGGCGACCGCCCGAATGAGCCCATCGAGGTCATCCCCACCGGATCGACCGCCCTGGACGTGGCACTCGGCGTCGGCGGGCTGCCGCGCGGCCGGGTCGTGGAGGTGTACGGCCCGGAGTCCTCCGGCAAGACCACCCTGACCCTGCACGCGGTGGCCAACGCCCAGAAGGCGGGCGGCACGGTGGCCTTCGTGGACGCCGAGCACGCCCTGGACCCGGAGTACGCCAAGGCCCTCGGCGTCGACACCGACAACCTCCTGCTCTCCCAGCCGGACACCGGTGAGCAGGCGCTGGAGATCGTGGACATGCTGGTCCGCTCCGGCGCGATCGACCTCATCGTGATCGACTCCGTGGCAGCCCTCGTGCCGCGGGCCGAGATCGAGGGCGAGATGGGCGACTCGCACGTGGGCCTGCAGGCCCGGCTGATGAGCCAGGCCCTCCGCAAGATCACCAGCGCGCTCAACCAGTCCAAGACCACCGCCATCTTCATCAACCAGCTCCGCGAGAAGATCGGTGTGATGTTCGGCTCGCCGGAGACCACCACCGGTGGCCGCGCGCTGAAGTTCTACGCCTCCGTCCGGCTCGACATCCGCCGGATCGAGACGCTCAAGGACGGCACGGACGCGGTCGGCAACCGCACCCGCGTCAAGGTTGTCAAGAACAAGGTCGCACCGCCCTTCAAGCAGGCCGAGTTCGACATCCTCTACGGCCACGGCATCAGCCGCGAGGGCGGTCTGATCGACATGGGCGTCGAGCACGGCTTCGTCCGCAAGTCCGGCGCCTGGTACACGTACGAGGGCGACCAGCTCGGTCAGGGCAAGGAGAACGTCCGCAACTTCCTCAAGGACAACCCGGATCTGGCCGACGAGATCGAGAAGCGGATCAAGGAGAAGCTCGGCGTCGGCGTCCCCAAGGTCGAGGCACCGGGAGCGCAGCCGGGCGCCGACGCGGCCGTGACGGCCGAGGCCGCCAAGGAGGCCACAGCCAAGGCCGAGGTCCCCGCCCCGAAGAAGGCGACCAAGGCCACCGTCGCCAAGGCCTGACGCCGTGGCACGCGGATTCCCCAAGCGCGGCGGCTCTTCCGAGTCGAGGGCCTCGCGAGAGCCGCCGCTTGACCCCGAGGAGCGGGCGCGGGAGCTGTGCCTGCGCCTGCTCACCGGAACCCCCCGCACCCGCAGCCAGCTCGCCGAGGCCCTGCGCAAGCGGGAGATCCCCGACGACGTGGCCGAGCACGTCCTGGAGCGCTTCCAGGACGTGGGCCTCATCGACGACCAGGCCTTCGCCAACGCCTGGGTGGAGTCCCGGCACCGCGGCCGCGGCCTGGCCCGCCGGGCCCTCGCCCAGGAGCTGCGCCACCGGGGCGTGGACGCGGAGCTGGTGACCGAGGCCGTCGGTCTGCTCGACTCCGAGCAGGAGGAAGCAACCGCCCGTGAGCTGGTACGCCGCCGGCTTCCGGGCACCCGCGGGCTGGACCGCGACAAGCGCATCCGGCGTGTCGCGGGCATGCTCGCCCGCAAGGGGTATTCCGAGGGCCTCGCCCTCAAAGTGGTACGCGACGCCCTCGCCGAGGAAAGCGCCGCCGACGAAGGGGAGGAGGACCCGTGGCCCTGACCGAGCGAATAGCCCGCCGGGTCCGGCGGCCGGCTAGCGCGTACGCCCGCTGACCGGCCGTCCGGCCGCGCCGCCGGGATCACCGTCCCGGGTGCCGTGCCCGTCCTCGCCCCCGCCCGCCCGCTCGTCCGGATCGTCGTCCCCGCCCGGCGCCGGGGGGCCACCCCGCGCCAGATCGGCATAGGAGTACAGCTCGGCGGGCCGGCAGCCCACCATGGCCGTCACCAGGTGCCCGTCGGGCCGGATGAGCAGCACGGTGTGCGCGGTCGCCCCCGGATAGGTCTCGGCGACCAGCAGTTCGGCGCGGGTCGGCAGCGCGGCCACGGCCGAGGCCAGCCGGGGCATCAGCCCGGCCGTCAGCCAGTGCCGTGACTCCCAGACACCGGTCCCGGGCGCGATCAGCACCACGACCAGCCCACGCCCGAGCCGGTCCCGCAGTCGCCCGACCGTGCCGTCCAGCGCGGTCACCGGCACATCGCCGACCACCCCGCCCGGCGGCGTGTCGCAGCCCGCCACCAGCGGCGACGGACCGGACTTGCCCCCGCCGGAGCGCGGCGCGGGCAGGGACAGCGGCGAACGCCGGTACACCGAGGAAGCGGCAGCGGCCCCCCGCCCCAGATGACTGTCCGTCAGCAACTCCACCTGCCCGCGCACCGAACCGGACAGCAGCGTCTGCCGTACGGTCTGCCAGGCACCGCCGGCCCGCAGCAGTGGCAGCGCCTGATCGGCGGCGCGCAGCCGGGTGCCGACCGCCCCCCGCCGCTCCGCCTCGTAGCTGTCCAGCAGGAGCGCGGATGCACCGTCGTGCCAGGCCAGGGCCAGCTTCCAGGAGAGGTTCTCCGCGTCGCGCAGCCCCTCCTCGACGCTCTGTGCCCCCAGCGCGCCCATCAGATGTGCCGCGTCCCCGGCGAGGAAGGCCCGTCCCACGCGCCACCGCCTGGCCAGCCGCTGGTGCACCGGGTGGTCCGCGGAGCCGACCAGGTCGTAGGGCACCACCTGGCCGCACCAGGCGGTCAGCGTGGAGCGGAGCCGTTCCACCAGGGCATCGGAGGTGAGCTGCCTGCCCTGCAGGGGCAGCAGCCAGTCCAGCCGCCACAGCCCGTCCGGCAGTGGCCGGGCAGTGACCTCCTGCCCGGAGGGGGCGCCCGGTGGGTCGCGGTGCAGCAGCGCCACCCCGGGTTCGGGCAGTTCCGTGCGCAGTACCGCCACCGCGTGCCGGTCGACCCCGGTGCGCCCGGGGAACCGTACGCCCAGCAGCTTGCGCACTGTCGAGCGCGGACCGTCGCACCCGACCAGGTAGCTGCCCCGCCACCAGGTCTCCTGGGCGCCATGGGTGTGCACGCTGACCCCGTTGCCGTCCTGTTCGAGGGCGTCCACCCGGCAGCCGGCCACGATCCGGACCGAACCGCAGGCCAGCAGCGCGTCCCGCAGCCCGCGTTCCAGCAGGTGCTGGGCGATGTGGACCGGGGCCTGCGCGGGGTCCGGCCCGAAATCGACGCGCAGCACCTCCGCGCGGCGGCGCAGCGTACGCCAGCCCGCCCAGGTCGCACCGTCGCGCCGGACACCGCCGTAGCCGAGGCGCCCGACGAACTCGGCCGTGGCCGGGGCGAGCACGGCGGTGCGTGGTCGCCGCAGTCCGTCGGCGTCGACCAGCACCTCCGCCTCGTCGAGGACGATGACGGGGACATCACGGCGGGCCAGCGCGAGAGCGAGAGCCAGGCCCACAGGGCCCGCCCCCGCGACGATCACCGGGTCCACGCAGCAGCCCCCGGAAGAAGTGCGATCACAAAGCGTATGCAACCCACTGCGCCTTCCCACGTCAAGCGACGGTCGCCCGTCGGCGCGGTGCGGAGTGAGCACACCCGGCGCACTGCGAGCGCACTCGACGGCGCCCGCGATGCGTACCGGGTCGGTAACGGTCGGGCGCGTGAGCCAGTACCCCCTTGACGCACCCCGTCCCGATCGGCGTGGATTCGGTCGACAGAGAGACCGATAACCGGTCCGGCGGAAGATCCGATAGAAGTTCCGACGGGCATTCTGCCGGACGATCCGGCGGATGTTCTGACGAACACGCGACAGGACGCCGCCGGAGAAGGTTCCGAACAGGAGGAGGTGACGCATGCGACTGCTGCTCGTGGAGGACGACGACCGGGTCGCCGCCGCCCTCTCCGCGGTCCTCGGCAAGCACGGTTTCGACGTCCGGCACGCCCGCAATGGGGAAGAGGCCATCCAGGCCGTGCTGCCCGACGAGGGGCCGGGCTTCGACTGCGTGCTGCTCGACCTGGGCCTGCCCGACCAGGACGGTTTCGAGGTGTGCAGCCGCATCCGGCGCCTCACCACCACCCCCGTGATCATGGTGACCGCGCGCGCCGACGTCCGGTCCCGTATCCACGGCCTCAACCTCGGCGCGGACGACTACGTCGTGAAGCCGTACGACACCGGCGAACTGCTCGCCCGTATCCACGCGGTCGGCCGCCGCCCTCCGCTGCGCCCACTCGCCGCCCAGGGAGGCGACGCGGCAGTGCCGGCCGCCGCCCCCTCCGGTCCCGAGGCCGGCGGCCCGGCCGAGAGCGCCCAACTGCTGCTCGGCCGGGTCGCGGTCGAACTGCCCACCCGCCGCGTCACCGTGGACGGCGATGCGATCGCGCTCACCCGCAAGGAGTTCGACCTGCTGGCGCTGCTCGCCCAGCGCCCCGGTGTCGTCTTCCGCCGAGAGCAGATCATCAGCGAGGTGTGGCGCACCGCCTGGGAGGGCACGGGCCGCACCCTGGAGGTGCATGTGGCCTCCCTGCGTTCCAAACTGGGCACCCCGGCCATGATCGAGACAGTGCGCGGAGTCGGCTACCGCCTCGTCGTCCCGGCCGGCTGACGGACGCGCGCCGAGGAAGACCGCCGTGCGCTCACGTCTGCTCCCCCTCCTCATCGCGCTGATGGCCGGTGTCCTGCTGGCCCTGGGCTTTCCCCTGGCAGCCAGCCAGGCCGCGGCACAGCAGCAGCGCGTGGTGGTGGACAGGATCGACGACACCACCCGCTTCGCCGCGCTCGCGCAGTTCGTCACTGCCCGCGACGAGCAGACCGTCGCCGACCCGGTGGACGACGAGCGCCTGCACACCCTGCGCACCGAACTCGCCCGCTACGAGCAGCTCTACGGCATCAGGGCCGGTGTCTTCTACCGGGACCGCACCGCGATGGCCGCCGCCCCCGTCCACTGGCGGGTCCCGCCGGAGGGCGAGCTCTACGACGCGTACGAGTCCGCGCTGCTCGGCCGGCGCGCCCACAATCCGCAGCAGGTGTGGCCGTGGCAGGACCGGATGCTCGCCATCGCCTCGCCCATCGTGCGGGACGGTGACGTGGTGGCCGTGGTGGTCACCGACTCCCCGACCGGGGCGCTGCGTTCACGCATCCTGCACGGCTGGCTGCTGCTGATCGCCGGGGAACTGGCGGCGATGGCCCTCGCCGTACTGTTCGCGGTACGGCTGACCGCCTGGGTGCTGCTGCCCGTCGCGACTCTGGACCGCGCGACGCACGACATCGCCACCGGCCGTATGACCTCCAGGGTCGAGGCGGCGGGCGGACCGCCGGAACTGCGGCATCTGGTCCGCTCGTTCAACGAGATGGCCGACAACGTCGAAGCCGTACTCGAACAGCAGCGTGCCTTCATCGCCGACGCCTCGCACCAATTGCGCAACCCGCTCGCCGCCCTATTGCTGCGAATCGAGCTGCTGGGGCTGGCGCTGCCCGACGGCCACACCGAGGCCGAATCGGTGAAGGAGGAAGGTCATCGGCTCGCCAAGGTGCTCGACGACCTGCTCGGCCTCGCGGTCGCCGAGCGGTCCGGCAGCCATCTGGCCGTCACCGACATCACCGAACTGACCCGTATTCGCGCCGACGCCTGGCAGCCGGTCGCCGACCGCGACGGAGTCGCCGTCGAGTTCGGCGAGGCCGAGGCCGGGGTCGAGGACACGGCGGTGACCGGATGGGCCGACACGGTCGCGCTGTCCAGCGCTCTCGACGCGGTGATCGACAACGCGATCAAGTTCACCCCCGACGGCGAGACGGTGTCGATACGGGTCGCGGCGGACGGCGAACACGTCACGATCGCCGTCGCCGACAGCGGACCCGGCCTGACCGACGACGAACTCACCCGGATCGGGGACCGTTTCTGGCGCAGCACCCGGCACCAGAACGTCCAGGGCTCGGGACTCGGCCTGTCCATCGCGCGCGCCCTGCTCAGCCGGGGCGGCGGCACCATCGGCTACGGCCGCCGCGAGCCGCACGGCCTGGAGGTCAGGCTCACCGTGCCGCGCTCGGCGCCTGGGACCGCCCGGTGATTGTTCGGCGCTTTTCGCAGCCTAGGGTTTGACCGACCGGTAGTAGCGCTCCGCGCCGATGTGCAGGGGCAGCGGATCGGTGAAGACGGCCGTCCGCAGATCCACCAGTTGCGCCGCGTGCACCTTCTTGCCGATCGAGTCCCGGCTGTCGATCACCGCGCGGGTCAGCCGTTCCACCAGTCCGGGGTCGGCGTGATCCGTGGTGACCAGCAGATTCGCCACGGCGATGGTCGCGACGGGCTGCCCGTCCTGCGCCTTGGGATACGCGTCCGCGGGCATCATCGCCTGCCGGTAGTAGCGCATCTGCGGCCCCATGGCGTGCAGCGTCGCCACCAGGTCGCCCAGTTGCACCAGCCGTATCCTCGCCACCGGGGTGGCCATCGCGGTCACGGCCGCCGTCGGCAGCCCGCCCGACCAGAAGAAGGCGTCGAGCTTTCCGCTGAGCAGCATCGCGGGCGCCGCGTCGATGCCCACCGGCTTCGCCTGTATGTCCTTGTTGATGTCCAGCCCGGCCGCGGTGAGCAGCCGCCGAGTGATCAGATTGACGCCGGAGTCCGCCTGCCCGACGCCCACCCGCAGCCCGCGCAGATCACGCGCGGACCGCACCGAGGAGTCCCGCGGTACGACAAGCTGCATGTAGTCGTCGTAGAGCCGCGCGCAGGCCCGTAGATCCTTCTCGCCGGGGCCCTCGTAGTTCGCCACCGCGTCGGCGGCGGCGATCGTGAAGTCGGCGCGGCCGGAGACCACCCGCTTGATGTTGTCGACCGACCCCTCGGTGTGCACGAGATCGACCCGCACCCCGGGCAGCGCGGTCCGCAGATCGGCCTTGAGCAGATTTCCGTACTTTTCGTAGACGCCGTCGGCCACGCCCGTCGCGAACGAGATCGGTTGGCGCGGATACGAGGGGCCGTCCGACGGCAGCAGCCACCACAGCAGCAGCGCGAGCGCCGAGGCGACGGCGAGCGCGCTCTGGAGGACGCGCCGCCGCCGGTCACGACGGGCGGGCCCGAGCCCGCCGGAGCCGCCGCGGAGCCGTTCCAGGGGCCTGCCGAGCGCTCCGCGGAGGCGTCCGCCGAGGTGGGGGAGGTCCATGCCCCGCGATCCTGCCAGCCGGGGGCGATCCGGGGAAGGCACGGACGGGCGCTGCGGCGGGCCGCCCGTGCAGCGGGCGGGCGCGGAGCCACGGGTCTTCCGCGGGCCCGCTAGACGGTTTTACGGATCACCGCCCGGTGTGCCGAGCTGAGGACCCGACGGCTGACCGGCCCCCGCAGCGCCGCCCGCGCCGCGTTCGCGCCCGGGGCGCCGTGCACCCCGCCGCCCGGATGCGCCCCTGACGAGGCCAGGAACAGGCCCCTGACCGGGGTCTCCGGTCGGCCGACCCCGGGGACGGGACGGAAGACGAGCTGCTGGTGGAGGGCGGTGGTGCCCCCGTTGATCGCCCCGCCGCGCAGATTCGCGTCCATGGATTGCAAAGTGGGCGGGGCCAGTACGCGGCGGGCCCGGATGCGCGCGCGGAAGCCGGGGGCGAAGTGCTCCACCCTGGCCTCCAGCCGGTCGGCCATCGCGTCCTGCTCGCGCCGGTCCCAGGTGCCGGTGATGCCATCGTCGCCGGCGTCCCCCCGGATCTCCTGCGGCACATGCGTATAGGCCCAGGCGGACTCGGTGCCGGCCGGGGAGCGTGTCGCGTCGGCCGTGGTCATCTGCCCGAACAGCGCGAAGGGCAGGTCGGGGACGTGCTTGACGGCGATCTGCGCCGCGAAGCGCGTGAGGTCGTCGACGCTGTCGGCCAGGTGCACCGTGCCGGCCGTGGCGGCCTGCTCGGCGGTCCACGGGACCGGGCCGTCCAGCGCCCAGTCGACCTTGAAGGTGGAGAAGTCCCATTGGAAGCGGCGCAGGTCGTCGAGGATCCGGGTGGGCAGATGGGCGGCGCCCACCAGTTCGGTGTAGAGGGCGGGCGCGGAGACGTCGGCGAGCACCGCCCGGCGGGCCGGCACCGCCTCCCCGGCGGAGGTGCGTACCCCCACCGCCCTGCCCCCGCGCACCACGACCTCGGAGACGCGCTCGCCGCAGCGCACGGAGCCCCCTCGGCGCTCCAGGCGCTTGACCAGTGCCGCGGTGAGCGCGGACGAGCCGCCGACCGGGACCGGGAAGCCGTGGGTCTGGCCGAGCATGGACATCGCCCAGCCGTAGCCCGCGCCGATCGCCGACTCCGGGGACAGGTCCGCGTGCAGGGCGTTCCCCGCCAGCAGCAGCCTGCCGCCCTCGCCCCGGAAGTGCTCCTCGCCCATGCGGCGGGCCGGCAGCAGCATGGTGCGGGCCAGCCGCAGCCCGCCGGCTCCGCGCACCCGGGCGGCGAGCCGGAGCGTGGGGAGCACCGGCGGAAAGGGTGTGAACAGGCAGCCGATCAGGTCGTCGCCGAGCCGGTCCCAGATCGCGCACAGCTCACGCCAGGCCGTCCCGTCGCCCGGCGCGAACTCCTCCAGACTCGCCGCGGTGTCCGCGACGTCCCGGCCGAGTACGGCGCAGCGGCCGTCGGACAGCGGATGGGCCAGGACGCTCGGCGCGTGCGTCCAGCGCAGCCCCTCGCGGTCCAGCCGGAGGGCGTCGAGCACCGGAGAGGCAGCGGCCAGGGGGTAGAAGGCGCTGAACACGTCGCTGACGAAGTCCGGGTCGACGCCCCGGTCGCTGCGCACCGCGCCGCCCGGTTCGTGCTGTTCCTCCAGCACCTCCACGCTCCAGCCGGCGTCGGCCAGGATGTTCGCGGCGACCAGCCCGTTGGGACCGGCCCCGATGACCACTGCGTCCGGCATGCGGTGCTCCTGTTCACTGCGGTGCGGGTGCGCCAAGGGGCTTCGGGCGGCTCGGGGGGGCTTCGGGCGGCTCCAGGGGCGCGAGGCGCCAATGAGGGCCGCCCAGTGCCGGGCCGGGCCGTACAGGCCATGAGTGCGCCCAGGGGTCAGGACGGGACCGGCCGCGGTACGTGCTCGTCGGCGTCCTGCCTGACCACCTTCGCCAGCCGGGTCAGCATGCTGCGGTGCCGCAGCTGGACGAGCGCGTCGACGGCCGCGTTGTGCAGCAGCCCCGCCGCTCCCCGCAGGGGGTGTTCGTCGACGACGACCAGGCTCTCCTCACCCCAGGGACGGACCTCGATGGCGATCCTGGCCGTCCCCAGCGGCCCGCTGTCCGCCTCCAGCTCCAGCAGCCGCGGCGGCTCCACCCGGCGGACCACGGTCCGGCCGTGACCGGTCCACGGACCCAGCCGGATGCTGTACTCCAGATAGGCGTCCAGGCCCGGCCAGCCGGGAGGTCCGGGCTTGGAGTCGTGGACCCCGACGACCCAGTCGTTGTATCGGGTGGGGTCGGCGAGGACCGCCCACACCTGCTCGGGGGGCCGGTCGATGAGTTGGTGCCGTACCGCCATCGGTCCTCCGCGGGAAAGTACGCCGACCGTCGGCTTGTACGACCAGCGTAGGAACGTCCGGGCCCGGCGGCTCGCCGACTGCGCCACCCGGGCGGCGGGGCGGAGGAGCGCGGGGGGTCCCGAGCTTCCCCGGGCAGCGCCTACCCTTGTCGCATGACCGCGCAGGACGCTCCCACTCGCAGCTACGAGATCCGCACCTATGGGTGCCAGATGAATGTCCACGACTCCGAGCGGCTGTCCGGCCTGCTGGAGGCGGCGGGATACGTCCGGGCTCCGGAGGGCGCCGAGGGCGCGGACGTCGTGGTCTTCAACACCTGCGCGGTGCGCGAGAACGCCGACAACCGCCTCTACGGCAACCTCGGCCAGCTCGTGCCCAAGAAGGCCGCCAGGCCCGGGATGCAGATCGCGGTCGGCGGCTGCCTGGCGCAGAAGGACCGCGACACCATCGTCAAGCGCGCCCCCTGGGTCGACGTGGTCTTCGGCACCCACAACATCGGTCAGCTGCCGGTGCTGCTGGAGCGGGCCAGGATCGCCGAGGAGGCCCAGGTCGAGATCGTCGAGTCGCTGGAGACCTTCCCCTCGACGCTGCCGTCGCGCCGCGAGTCCGCGTACGCCGCCTGGGTGGCGATCTCCGTGGGCTGCAACAACACCTGCACCTTCTGCATCGTGCCCGCACTGCGCGGCAAGGAGAAGGACCGCAGGCCCGGCGATGTGCTCGCCGAGGTCGAGGCACTGGTCGCCGAGGGCGTCATCGAGGTCACCCTGCTCGGCCAGAATGTCAACGCCTACGGCTCCGACATCGGGGACCGGGAGGCGTTCGGCAAGCTGCTGCGGGCGACCGGCGGTGTCGAGGGCCTGGAGCGGATCCGCTTCACCTCGCCGCACCCGCGCGACTTCACCGACGACGTGATCGCCGCGATGGCCGAGACGCCGAACGTGATGCACCAGCTGCACATGCCGCTCCAGTCCGGATCCGACCGGGTGCTCAAGGAGATGCGCCGCTCGTACCGGCAGGATCGTTACCTCGGCATCATCGACAAGGTGCGCGCCGCGATGCCGGACGCCGCCATCACCACCGACATCATCGTGGGATTCCCCGGCGAGACCGAGGAGGACTTCGAGCAGACGCTGCACGTGGTGCGCGAGGCACGCTTCGCGCAGGCGTTCACCTTCCAGTACAGCAAGCGCCCCGGCACCCCCGCGGCCGACATGGACGGCCAGATCCCCAAGGCGGTCGTGCAGGAGCGGTACGAGCGGCTGGTCGCCCTCCAGGAGGAGATCTCCTGGGAGGAGAACAAGAAGCAGGTCGGCCGCACCCTGGAGGTGCTGGTCGCCGAGGGCGAGGGGCGCAAGGACGACGCCACGCGGCGGCTGTCCGGGCGCGCGCCCGACAACCGGCTGGTGCACTTCGAGCGTCCCGCCGAGCCGGTCCGGCCGGGCGACATGGTGACCGTCGGGATCACCTACGCCGCACCGCACCACCTGCTCGCCGAGAAGGCACCCCTGGCCGTACGCCGTACCCGGGCCGGTGACGCCTGGGAGCGGCGCACCGCGGCGCCCGCGCCGCAGCCGGCCGGAGTGATGCTGGGGCTGCCGACAATCGGCGCACCGGCTCCTTCGGCGCCGAGCCCGTCCGCGGTGGGCGGCTGCTCCTTCGAGTGAGTTTCGAATGAGCGCCGGGAGCGCGGAGCTCCGCCGGTAAGGTTCCGATCATGCTGGTCGCCGCTGCCGTGTGCCCGTGTCCGCCCCTGCTGGTCCCCGAGGTGGCGGCAGGCGCCGCGCCCGAACTCGACCCACTGCGGGCGGCGTGCGCGGACGCCGTGGGCGTACTGGCCGCCTCGCGGCCGGAGCGACTGGTCGTCGTCGGTCCCGCGGAGCGGCCGGGCCGAGGGGTCTTCCCGCCGGGAGCCGCCGGCTCCTTCCGTCCCTTCGGTGTCGCGCTCGACGTGACCCTGGGCGCGCCCTCGCCGGGGGCGGAGGCCGACGACGTACCGCCGCTGCCGCCGTCGCTGGCCGTCGCCGCGTGGCTGCTGCGCGGGTGGAGCGCCGCGCCCGTGGAGGGGCTGGGGGTCGGCGAGCAACTGGAACAGGAGCGGTGCGCGGTGGCCGGACGGGCCGTCGCCGGGTCGGCCGGGCGGGTCGCCCTGCTGGTCATGGGGGACGGCAGCGCCTGCCGTACGGTCAAGGCCCCCGGCTACCTGGACGAGCGCGCGGAGCCCTTCGACGCCAAGGTCGCGGCCGCCCTCGCGGACGCCGACACCGAGGCGCTTGCCGGGCTCGACCCGGAACTCGCCCGGACACTCAAGGTCGCGGGCCGCGCGCCCTGGCAGGTGCTCGCGGGGGCCGCACAGGACGCCGGTCTCGGCGGCCAGCTTCTGCACGAGTCGTCGCCCTATGGCGTCGCGTACTACGTCGCGACCTGGACGTAAGGCGTACGGGCCACCGGTCCGGGCGTGGAGGCGGCCGAGAGCGGTCCCGGGCGTGGACAAGCCGCGGACGGTGGAAATCCGCGGCTGTCCGGTACGGATCACGGATAAACCGTGTCAGCCCGCCTTGGGTCGTGTCTGTGTCGGGCGGGACGTCGTCAGGAGGAGCCGCCGCCCTTGTCCCGGGAGTCACCCAGGGCGCCCTTCGCCTTTTCCACGCCGGAGTCGATCTTGCCGCTGTATTTTCCGCCGGTCTTGGAGTCGGCGGTCCTGGCGGCCTTGTCCATGCCCTGGTCGACCTTGTCCCGGTGCTGACGCGCGAGGTCGCCGGCCTTGTCCTTCGACAGGCCGAACTTCTCCTTGAGCGTGTCCATAAAGCTCATCTGGCACCTTCCCTCGATTTCCCTCGGAGATGACGGCCAAGGGGCGGGCGCGACGCCCTCTCGCATCCGGTGATGTACCCGGCCAAGATTTGGCCAAATCATCACAAAAACGCCCTTCTCTGCTCTCGACCATACTCGCGCCGGGGACATTTCGCGCCAGCACCGAGTGGATCCGGAAATGCCGATGATCATTCGATCGCGACCGGTCGTCGAAGTGCGGGAGACTGGCAGGGTGAAGAACCGTGTGATCACCGTCGTCGGCCCCACCGCGGCAGGGAAGTCCGACCTGGGCGTCGCTTTGGCCCGTGCCCTGGGCGGCGAGGTGATCAACGCCGACTCGATGCAGCTCTACCGCGGCATGGACATCGGCACCGCCAAGCTCCCCCTGGAGGAGCGGCAGGGGATCCCGCACCACCTCCTGGACATCTGGGACGTGACCGAGGCCGCCAATGTCGCCGACTACCAGCGGCTGGCGCGCGCCGAGATCGACCGCCTGCATGCGGCCGGCCGCGTCCCCGTGCTGGTCGGCGGCTCGGGGCTGTACGTGCGGGCCGTCATCGACGTGCTGGAGTTCCCGGGCACGGACGCGACAGTGCGCGCCCGGCTCGAAGCCGAACTCGACATGCGCGGCTCCGGCGCCCTGCACGCCCGGCTGGCCGCCGTCGACCCCGAGGCCGCGCGTGCCATCCTGCCGAGCAACGGCCGCCGTATCGTTCGCGCCCTGGAGGTCGTGGAGATCACCGGGCAGCCGTTCACCGCGAACCTCCCCAGCCATGAGCCCCACTACGACACCGTGCAGCTCGGCGTCGACGTCCCCCGCCCCGAGCTCGACGAGCGCATCACCCTGCGGGTCGACCGGATGTGGGAGGCGGGGCTGGTCGCCGAGGTTCGCGCCCTGGAAGCGGAAGGGCTGCGCAAGGGCCGTACGGCGTCCCGGGCGCTCGGCTATCAGCAGGTGCTCGCCGCGCTGGCCGGGGAGTGCACCGAGGACGCGGCGCGTGCCGAGACGGTACGGGCCACGAAGCGCTTCGCCCGCCGCCAGGACTCGTGGTTCCGGCGCGACGCGCGGGTGCACTGGCTGACCGCCCGTGGGAGGGAACTCACGGACCAGGCGCTGGCGTTGCTCGAAGAAGCGGTCACAGCCTGATCACGTGATGGCATCGGGACGCTCCGGCGTCCCGGACAAGCCCCCCGCCCGTGCCATCATCGAGCATCGAGCTACGGTGTCGGAGACTTGGGAGGGCGCGTGGCGATGGCAGCCGGCCCACGCGACACCCCACCGGGGCGCGACACGACGGCCGACCCGGACCTGTCCCGCAGGCTGCGGGAGCCCACCGCGATCCCGGAGTCCCGGCACTCGCAGGAACCGCTGGGAGCCCCGTCGGCCGGAGAGCCGCTTGAGCGACTGGAACCGCTGGAGTCCCTGGACGGTCTCGTCACCCTGGAGTCCGTCGACGTGCTGCCCTCCATGGAGGAGGGCCAGTCCTTCCGCGAACTGCGGCCCCAGCGGCGGCTGCGCGTCTGGCAGCTGGCGCCCATCATCGCCCTGGCGGTCGGCGGGTCCCTGATGTTCGCCTTCCCGCTCGCCTTCGAGTCCGGGGACGCCGGGCCCGTCGTGGCCATGCTCGGACTGCTGCTGTGCTGCTGCGCGGCGGGCTGGGGTCTGATGGCCGCCCGGCGGATCGGCCAGACCTGGCCCGGGCTGCCCGCCCGCGGCTCCGGCGCCCGCCCTGACTGGCGGTTCGTGGCGGGCTACAGCCTGCTGATCGTGATCCTGGCCGTGCTCGCCGTCTGGCGCGTGGCCCGGCTGCGCTGAGCCGCCGCCCACCGGCCCGCGCACGGCGGTTCTCCGCCGCGCTGCCGCGTACCGCCCATGTCACCCCTATCGAGCGCTCCGCGTACGATCGACATGTGACTGACGCGCGCCACGACACCACCCCTCTGGCCTTCCTCAAGGGGCACGGCACCGAGAACGACTTCGTGATCGTCCCCGACCCGGACGCCCGTATCGACCTGTCCGCCGCCGATGTCGCCCGGCTGTGCGACCGGCGGGCCGGTATCGGCGGTGACGGGCTGCTGCGCGTCGTCCGTTCGGCCGCCCACCCCGAGGCCGCCGCGCTCGCGGCCGAGGCCGAGTGGTTCATGGACTACCGCAACAGCGACGGCAGCATCGCCGAGATGTGCGGCAACGGCGTACGCGTCTTCGCCCGCCACCTCCAGCGGGCCGGGCTCGCGGACGCCGGTGACCTGGCGATCGCCACCCGCGCCGGAGTGCGCCGGGTGCACATCGCCAAGGACGCCGCCGACGGGACGCCCGGCGACATCACCGTGGGGATGGGCCGGGCCGTGCTGCCCGGAGGCGATGTCACCGTCACGGTGGGGGAGCGCGACTGGCCCGCGACGCACGTCGGGATGGGCAATCCCCACGCGGTCGCCTTCGTAGACGACCTCGACGACGCGGGGGACCTGCTCCGGCCCCCGGCCGTCACCCCCGCCGAGGCGTATCCCACCGGTGTCAACGTCGAGTTCGTGGTCGACCGCGGGCCCCGCCATGTGGCGCTGCGCGTGCACGAGCGGGGTTCGGGCGAGACCCGGTCCTGCGGCACCGGCGCCTGCGCGGTGATGGTCGCGGCCGCCCGCAGGGACGGTCTGGACCCCGCCGTCACCGGAAACCCCGTCACCTACACCGTCGATGTGCCCGGCGGACGCCTGGTCATCACCGAAGACACCGACGGGCAGATCGAGATGACCGGTCCCGCGGTCGTCCTCGCGGAGGGCGTTCTCGACCGCGACTGGCTCAACGCCCCGGCGTCCTGACCGCCGAAGCGCAGGGCCGAACCGGACGTATGCGGTCACTATTCCCGTACGGGTTCCCTCGAACGGGTGATGGGGATCACTCTCGGCGAGAGCGTCACAGCCGCACGTGGTGGGCTCGGTAGCATCAATCACCGGCGCGGCCCCACGGGTCGTGGAGGCTTCCGCAGCCGGTCCACGCTGCCGGAGGGCCCGATGAGCGCAGACAACGCGGTGGACGCGGAACGCACCGCGGAGGTGGGCCGGCGCGGTCTGCGCCGTATCGACCTTCGCCGGATCGATCTGCGCAGGCTGGGCCGGGCGGCGTTGCTCGGCCCGGGCGGCCGGGACCGACTGCCCGGCGCGATCGAGCATCTGATCAAAGTGCACCGCGCGCGACATCCCGAATCCGGTCCCGCGGCGATCGAGACCCTGCGCCGGGCGTATGTGCTCGCCGAGTCCTCGCACCGCGGCCAGACCCGCAAGAGCGGCGAACCGTACATCACCCATCCGCTGGCCGTGACCCTCATCCTCGCCGAACTGGGCGCCGAGACCACCACGTTGACCGCCTCTCTCCTCCACGACACCGTCGAGGACACCGAGGTGACGCTCGATCAGGTACGTCTCGGCTTCGGCGAGGAGGTCAGCTATCTGGTCGACGGTGTCACCAAGCTGGAGAAGGTCGACTACGGCGCCGCTGCGGAACCCGAGACCTTCCGCAAGATGCTCGTCGCCACCGGCAGCGATGTCCGGGTGATGTCGATCAAACTCGCCGACCGGCTGCACAACATGCGCACCCTGGGCGTGATGAGGCCCGACAAGCAGGCCCGGATCGCCAAGGTCACCCGCGACGTTCTCATCCCGCTCGCCGAACGCCTCGGCGTCCAGGCGCTCAAGAGCGAACTGGAGGACCTGGTCTTCGCGATCCTCCACCCCGAGGAGCACGCCAGGACCCGGGCCATGATCGAGGCCAACGCCTCCGGCCCGGACCTGCTCGGCGCCATCGCCGAGGAGCTGCGGTCGGTGCTGCGCGAGGCGGGCATCGCCGCAGAGGTGGCCATCCGGCCCCGGCACGCGGTGTCCGTCCACCGCCTGCTGCTCAAACGCGGCGGCGCCGAACTCGGCGGCTGCGACTTCGGCCGTCTCCTGGTGCTGGTCGCCGACGACGCCGACTGCTACGCCGTACTCGGTGAACTCCATACCTGTTTCACTCCCGTCATCGCCGAGTTCAAGGACTTCATCGCCTCTCCCAAGTTCAACCTGTACCAATCGCTCCACACCGCGATCGCCGACCGGCAGGGCCGGATCGCCGAAGTCCTGGTCCGCACCCGCCGGATGCACCGCGTCGCGGAGGCCGGAGTGATCGCCCTCGGCGACCCGCACGCCGTCGCCGAACTCCCGCAGGCCGCCGACGGCGCAGGATCCGCACCCGCCGGAGGCGACGCGGGTGCCGCCCCGGCCGAGGGCTGGGGGAGGGTCGACCCCACCCAACCGGGCTGGCTCGCCCGGCTGCTGGAGTGGCAGCGCGCCGCTCCCGATCCCGACACCTTCTGGACCGCATTGCGCGACGACCTCGCCCAGGACCGCGAGATCACCGTCTTCACCACCCAGGGCGGCGACGCGTCCAGCACCTGCCGCCTCCCCGCGGGCGCCAGCTGCGTGGACGCCGCCTACGCGGTGCACGGCGAGGCCGGCCACGCGTGCGTCGGCGTACGGGTCAACGGCCGGCTGGCCCCGCTCGGCACCCGGCTGCGCGACGGCGACACCCTCCAGCTGCTGATGGACGACTCGGCCACCTCCGGACCCGACCCGGACTGGCTCGAGCACGCCACCACCCCGGCGGCCCGCATCGCCATCACCCGCTGGCTGGCCCAGCACCCCGCCGTGTCCGGCGAGGACCAGCCCGACGACACGCCCGCCGTACGCCCGGCCCGCGCCGCCGGCGCCGTCCCCGACGACGACGCGGTGGCCGTGACCGACCTGCCGGGCGCGACCGTACGCCTGGCGCGCTGCTGTACGCCCGTACCGCCCGACCACGTGACCGGCTTCGTGATCCGCGGCGGCACGGTGGCCGTCCACCGCGCCGAGTGTCCGACCTCCCTGCGCATGGCCGCCGCCGGCCGTATCGCCGTACCCGTCCGGTGGCGCGACGGCACCGCCGCTGGCGGCTACCGCGCCACCGTGCTCGCCGAAGCCCTCAGCCGCCCCCGGCTGCTGGCCGACCTCACCGAGGTGATCGCCGGCCAGGGCGTCGGCATCGTGTCCGCCGCGGTGGAACCCCCGCAGGAGCACCGGGTCCGCCACACGTACACGGTCGAGCTGCCCGACCCCCAGGCTCTCGGTCCCCTGATGCGGGCGATGCGGTCAGTGCCCGGCGTCTATGACGTCTACCGCGCCCAGCTCGCCGTCACCGGCGCCAGGAACTGATCACACTGAGTGAACGGTCGCGGACACTCCGCTGTTCCGCGCGACTGTCACCCACACGAGTGATTCTGTTCGGGCGGGCCGTGACGTCCCCTTTCGCGGCCCGCGGTGAAACCCACGTGACCGCGCCGCCCCGGCGTGCGACCATCGACAGTGACGGCGCACGCACGGCCGCCACCGTTGACCGTACGACCAAAGGACGCAATGACCTCCTCCTCTTCTTCCTCTTCGAACAACCGCCAGCGCCTCCCCGAGAGCCTTCGGGCCGACGCCCTGATGATGGAAGAGGACGTCGCCTGGAGTCATGAGATCGACGGGGAGCGGGACGGCGACCAGCTGGAACGCTCCGACCGCGCCTCACTGCGCCGGGTCGCCGGACTCTCCACCGAGCTGGAGGACGTCACCGAGGTCGAGTACCGGCAGCTGCGCCTGGAGCGCGTGGTGCTCGTCGGTGTCTGGACCTCCGGCACCGTGGACGACGCCGAGAACTCGCTGGCCGAGCTGGCCGCCCTCGCCGAGACGGCGGGCGCTCTCGTCCTGGACGGTGTCATCCAGCGCCGCGACAAGCCGGACCCGGCCACGTACATCGGCTCGGGCAAGGCGCAGGAGCTGCGCGACATCGTCGTGGAGACCGGCGCCGACACCGTGGTCTGCGACGGTGAGCTGAGCCCCGGCCAGCTCATCCACCTGGAGGACGTCGTCAAGGTCAAGGTGGTCGACCGCACCGCGCTGATCCTCGACATCTTCGCCCAGCACGCCAAGTCCCGTGAGGGCAAGGCGCAGGTGGCGCTCGCGCAGATGCAGTACATGCTGCCGAGGCTGCGCGGCTGGGGTCAGTCGCTGTCCCGGCAGATGGGTGGCGGTGGTGCTGGTTCCTCCGGCGGCGGCATGGCCACGCGTGGCCCCGGTGAGACCAAGATCGAGACCGACCGGCGCCGCATCCGCGAGAAGATGGCCAAGATGCGCCGTGAGATCGCGCAGATGAAGACCAGCCGCGATCTCAAGCGCCAGGAGCGCAAGCGGCACAAGGTGCCGTCGGTGGCCATCGCGGGCTACACCAACGCGGGCAAGTCCTCGCTGCTCAACCGGCTCACCGGGGCCGGCGTCCTGGTGGAGAACGCGCTGTTCGCCACCCTGGACCCGACCGTGCGCCGGGCGGAGACCCCTTCGGGGCGGCTCTGCACGCTGGTCGACACCGTGGGGTTCGTCCGGCACCTGCCGCACCACCTGGTCGAGGCGTTCCGCTCCACCATGGAGGAGGTCGCCGACGCCGACCTGATCCTGCACGTGGTGGACGGCTCGCACCCGGTGCCCGAGGAGCAGCTGGCGGCGGTCCGTGAGGTGTTCCGCGAGGTCGGCGCGCTCGACGTGCCCGAGATCGTCGTGATCAACAAGGCGGACGCGGCGGACCCGCTGGTGCTTCAGCGGCTGCTCCGCAACGAGAAGCACGCGATCGCCGTCTCCGCGCGCAGCGGGCAGGGCATCGACGAGCTGCTGGAGCTTCTCGACGAGGAACTCCCGCGGCCCGACGTGGAGCTGGAGGCCCTGGTGCCGTACACCCACGGCGGTCTGGTCTCCCGTGTGCACGCGGGCGGCGAGGTGCTGTCCGAGGAGCACACCGGTGACGGCACCCTGCTCAAGGTGCGGGTGCACGCGGAACTGGCGGCGGAACTGGCGCCGTTCACCCTCGCCGCCCGGCACTGAGCGGCGTGTGACCGGTACATGAGCGGCATCTGAGCGCCTTCGGCGCCCGGCCCGCTCGGTGCACAGGTGCGTAAGCGCAGCGGCACACAGGTAAGGACCCGTCTCCAGGAGGCGGGTCCTTACTCATGTCAGCCGGCCCTCAGCGGAACTTCGCGCTCACATCGTCGAACACCTTCTTCGCCTCCGCGCCCAGCCGCGGCCCCGCCAGCCAGGTCGTCGTCACCGGCCCGATGGACGTATTGCTGACCAGCGCACGCTTTCCGTCCGGCCGGGTCGCGAACCAGCCACCGCCCGACGCGCCGCCCGTCATCGTGCAGCCGATCCGGTACTCCGTCGGCGCCTGCGCGTCCAGCGACAGCCGCCCGGGCCTGCCCGCACAGGTGTACATGCGCTGGCCGTCGTACGGCGGCGCGGCCGGGTACCCCCACGCGTCCACGGTGCCGATCCGCGTCGCCGGGGGCGCGTCGAACCACACCGGCGCCGCCGCTCCGACCGTCTCCTGCAGCGACTTGCCGCCGGCCCCGCTCTCCGGCTTCACATGCAGCACCGCGAAGTCGTACGGCGACCCCTTGCCGCCCGTGTCCGAACCGCCGCTGATCCACTGGTCCGATGTGCTCGCCCAGTCCGCCCAGTAGACGCCGTACGGTGCCAGCACGTCCCGCCCGGCGTTCTTGAGCGCGGCCGCGTCCTTGCCGCCGTCGTTGTAGGAGGGCACGAAGACGAGGTTGCGGTACCAGCCGCCGTCCGTGCCCGCGTGCACGCAGTGGCCCGCCGTCCACACGAGGTTGGACTTGCCCGGGTGCGCCGGGTCCTGCACCACGGTGCCGGAGCACACCATCGAGCCCTTGGGGCTGTCGAAGAACAGCTTGCCGGCCCCCGGGGCGTTGTCGTGGTAAGGCGTCGAGACCTGACGCGCCGCCACAGACGCGGGCGCCGGATCGGTTTTGCCCCGGTCGGCGGGCACGTCCGAGGGCACCTGCTTGTCGTTCTGGTCGGCCCCCTTCATACGGGCGTCGCTCCACAGGCCGTCGATCACCGGGTTGACGAAGTCCGCCGCCTTGCGCAGCCAGGTCGCCTTGTCCCAGTTCCGCCAGCCGCCCTTCCGGTATGCCTGCTCCCACTTCTTGAGGTCGTTGAGGCTGGTGGGGAAGGAGGTGGGAAGCGCGGGCACCCTCGGAATGTGCGCCTTGGCGACCGCGGTGTGTTTGGCGTCCGCCGCGCTTCCCGACGGTCCGCACGCGGTGGCGGTGCCCGCGAGCAGTACGGCGGCGGCCGCGGCGGCCACGAACGGCCTGCGTATGGATGGCATGGACGTGCGCCCCCTGGGATCCGTGCTTCTGTGCTGCCGGATTCAGGGACGGCGGTGCGACGGTGGCCGGTTCCGCACGGAAAGTTCTGACGGTCGCCCGTGATCGCTTTGTCACCGCGTCGTTAGTACGGAAGGGGGGAAAGACTTGTGCGGAGGCCGACCGGGAGGAGTGAGCACATGGCGGCCATGCGGAGCGCGCCGGGACAACGGGCGGCGTCGGCCGACGACTTGACCTCGGCGGAGGGGATCCTGCGCCGTCAGGCGCTGCGTGAGTCGGCGGCCCGCACCTACGCGCGGTCGCTGCCCGTGGTGCCGGTCCGGGCCCGCGGGATGACGGTGGAGGGCGCCGACGGCCGCCGTTACCTCGACTGTCTCTCGGGCGCGGGCACGCTGGCCCTCGGCCACAACCACCCGGTCGTCCTGGAGGCCGTCAGAGGCGTCCTGGACTCCGGCGCCCCGCTCCAGGTGCTCGATCTCGCCACCCCGGTCAAGGACGCCTTCACCACCGCCCTGTTCGAGACGCTGCCGCCGGCGCTGGCCGCGCACGGCCGGATCCAGTTCTGCGGGCCGGCGGGTACGGACGCGGTCGAGGCGGCGATCAAGCTGACCCGGATCGCCATGGGGCGCACCGGACTTCTGGCGTTCTCGGGGGCCTACCACGGGATGACCACCGGGGCCCTCGCCGCCACGGGGGACACCGTGGCGCGTGCCGCCGTTGGCGAGGCGGACGCCCGGGTCACCCGGCTACCGTATCCGTATGACTATCGCTGCCCGTTCGGGATCGGCGGTGACCGGGGCGCGGAGCTGTCCGCGCGCTGGACGGCGCATCTCCTCGACGATCCCAAGGGCGGGGTGCAGCCGCCGGCCGCGATGCTGCTCGAAGCGGTGCAGGGCGAGGGCGGTGTGATCCCGGCCCCCGACGCGTGGATGCGCCGGATGCGGCAGATCACGGAGGACCGCGGCATTCCGCTGATCGTGGACGAGGTGCAGACCGGCGTCGGACGCACCGGCACTTTCTGGGCCGTCGAGCGCAGTGGCGTCGTGCCCGACATCATGGTGCTGTCCAAGGCGATCGGGGGCAGCCTCCCGCTCGCGGTGATCGTCTACCGCGAGGAACTGGACGGCTGGCACCCGGGTGCCCACGCGGGCACCTTCCGCGGCAATCAGCTCGCCATGGCCGCGGGCACCGCCACGCTCAACTTCGTACGGCTGAACGCACTGCACGAACGCGCCGGGGTGATCGGCACCCGGATGCTGTCCCGGCTGCGCGGACTTGCCGCGCACCACGCCTGTATCGGTGATGTACGCGGGCGTGGTCTGATGATCGGCGTGGAGCTCGTCGACACCGAAGCCGAACCGGACGACTACGGAGCACAGCCCGCCGCACCGGGGCTCGCCGTCCGCGTCCAGCAGGAGGCGCTGCGGCGCGGCCTGATCGTGGAACTCGGCGGCAGACACGGCAGCGTCGTCCGCCTGCTGCCGCCGCTGACCATCACCGACGAACAGGCGGAAGCCGTGCTCGACCGGCTCGCGGCAGCCGTCGAGGCGGCGACCGCCGCCGTCAACCCGGCTCCGGCCCTGACCCGCGGAGGCACGGTATGAATCCGGCCGCCGACACCACCCGCCGCCACGCGGTACCGACAAGTGAGGCCCCTGGCATGACCGCACGCGTGGAACCCGCCTCCTCCGACAGCACCACGACCGTGCCGCCCCAGCGCGCGCGCGTCACCCTCGGCGCCACCGGTGCCGACCCGCTGACCCACCCCGATCCGTACGCCGTCGCCGACGCGGCCGGCACGGAGAACCTGATGCGCTGCTGGGCACGCGAGACAGGGCTCACGCAGCCCGCCGACGGGGTGCTGGTCGTCCCGCTCCCGGCCAGCGGCACCGAGATCAGGACGGCGGTCCACCACTGGTCGGCGACCGGGCACCACCGCTTCGGCACCATCCACCTCGCCACCGCCGACCACCGGCCGCTGACCGCCGTGGCGCTGGCCGCCCTGCTGGCCCGTGAGGGCGGCGGGGACCCGGCGGAGGGCGCTGACCTGGTGGCGCGGGTGGCCGACTCCGTACGCCGCACCGCCGTCTTCGTCACCGACCGCCGCGAACAGCCCGGTGACGCCGACCCCGGCCTGCCCTTCCTCGACTCCGAACAGGCCCTGATCTTCGGCCATCCGCTGCACCCGACACCCAAAGGACGCGAAGGGCTCGGCGACGAGGAGAGCGCCGCGTACTCGCCCGAGTCGCGCGGCTCCTTCCCGCTGCACTGGCTTTCCGTGGACGCCCGCCTGCTCGCCACCGACTCCGCCTGGACCGAGCGCGGCCGTACGGTGGCCGCTCCGGATCTGCTGGCGGCGTTCGCCGGGCCCGGTCTGCGACTGCCGGACGGTGCCGCCGCGCTGCCGCTGCACCCGTGGCAGGCCCGCGACGTCCGTCACCGGCCGAATGTGCAGCCCCTGTTCGACTCGGGGCTGCTGCGCGACCTGGGCCCGCTCGGGGACCCCTGGCATCCCACGTCCTCGGTGCGCACGGTCTACCGGCCGGACTCGCCCGCCATGCTCAAGCTGTCGCTCGGGCTGCGCATCACCAACTCCCGCCGGGAGAACCTCCGCAAGGAACTCCTGCGCGGCACCGAGGTCCACCGGTTGCTGCGCAGTGGCCTCGCCGCCAGGTGGCACGCTGTCCACCCCGGCTTCGACATCGTGCGCGACCCCGCCTGGCTCGGTGTCAACACCCTGGACGACGAACCGGTCCCGGGCCTCGACGTGGTGCTGCGGCACAGCCCGTTCGGCCCCGGCGACCAGGCGCACTGCGTGGCCGGGCTCACCTCGCCGCGCCCCTGGCCGGGTCTGGAGGCGCCCGCGCTGCAATCCCGGCTCGCCGTACTGGTCGAGCACCTTTCGGCCCGTACGGGACGCCCCGCCACGGCGGTCGCCACCGAGTGGTTCCTGCGCTATCTGGACGCGGTGATCCGGCCCGTGCTGTGGCTGGACGGCGAGGCGGGGATCGCCCTGGAGGCCCATCAGCAGAACACCCTTGTCCTCCTGGACGCCGAGGGCTGGCCGTGCGGCGGTCGCTACCGCGACAACCAGGGCTACTACTTCCGTGAGTCGCACCGCGCCGACCTGGAGAAGGCGCTGCCCGGCATCGGCTCGGCCAGCGACACCTTTGTCGCCGACGAGGTCGCTGACGAGCGCTTCGCCTACTACCTCGGCATCAACAACGTCCTCGGTCTCATCGGGGCCTTCGGCTCCCAGCGACTCGCCGACGAGCAGGTGCTGCTCGCCGCCTTCCGCCGCTTCCTGGAGGGTGTCGGCGGCCGCAGCGGGCTGCCCGAGCGGCTGCTGAACGGCCGTCAACTGCGCTGCAAGGCCAATCTGCTGACGCGCTTGCACGGCATGGACGAGCTTGTCGGCCCCGTCGACACGCAGTCCGTCTACGTCACCCTGCCCAACCCGCTGGCCCGCTGAGCGGCGGCCCGGGACCAGGAGAGGAAGGAGTTCCGTTGCCATCAGCCGACTCCAGCACCGAGGACACTCTCGATCTGAAACTGCCCCCCGAGGTCCTCGCCCTCTTCGCCGCCACCCCTCCGGGGCCGACGGACACTGTCGAGCGGGTCGGTCCGGCGGCCCGGGCCGACCTGCTCGACAGTGTCGCGGGCTGGGCCGCCACGGCCACGCCCGCCGGGTCCTTCCGGCTGGTACCGGTCGACGTGGCCCGGGACCTCGCCCTGATCGCGCGGTGGATGAACGATCCGGCAGTCGCCGAATTCTGGGAGCTCGCCGGTGGCCCCGATGTCACGGAGGCCCATCTGCGCGCGCAACTGAACGGCGACGGCCGCAGCCTGCCCTGCCTCGGCGTCCTCGACGGCGCACCCATGAGCTACTGGGAGATCTACCGCGCCGACCTCGACCCGGTCGCCCGCTTCTACCCGGCCCGGCCGCACGACACCGGCCTGCACCTGCTCATCGGCGGCGTCGCCGACCGCGCCCACGGCCTGGGCAGCACCTTGCTGCGTACCGTCTCTGAACTGGTCCTCGACCACCGGCCGGCCTGCGGCCGGGTCGTCGCGGAGCCCGACCTGCGCAACACCCCCTCCGTCGCCGCCTTCCTCACCGCCGGCTTCCGCTTCTCCGCCGAGGTCGAACTGCCCGGCAAGCGCGCGGCCCTGATGATCCGCGACCGCGCCCTGCGCGACCTGCTCTGACACGCCCTCGCACGGCACCGTCCGACGCTGTCTCCTTCCGTCTCCCGCAGGAGCCCACTTGTGACCACCGCAACCCCGTCCGACTCCGCCGCCTGGCAGAACGCGAGCCGGCGCCTGCTGGCCAAGATGCTCGCCGAGTTCTCCTACGAAGAGGTGATCGTCCCCGAGCCCGACCCCGCCGCAGGCCCCACCGCGTACCGGATCACGCTCAGCCACGAGGTCACCTACCGCTTCCGCGCGCGCAGGGGCGCGTACGGCAGTTGGTACGTGGACGCGGACAGCATCACTCCGGACGGTGACCCGCTGCACTTCCTGGCGAGCGGCCACGACGGCGTGCTCGGCATGAGCGGCGACACCACAGGGCACCTCATCCGGGAACTCCTCGCCACACTGCGCGCCGACGTACGGACCGACACGACCGCCCTTCCGGCCGCGGAACTCGCCGAGCTGGACTACGCCGACCTCGAAGGGCACCAGACCGGCCACCCCTGGCTCGTCGCCAACAAGGGACGTATCGGATTCTCGGACGAGGACGCGGCCCGCTGGGCCCCCGAGTCACGCAAGCAGCACCGGCTGCCCTGGATCGCCGTCCACCGCGACCTCGCCGAATACCGCGGCACCTCCACCCTGGCCACCCCCGATCTCCTCTACGCCGAGGAACTCACCCCCGACACCCTCGACACCTTCCGGCGCATCCTCGCCGACCGGGACCGCGACCCCGACGACTACCTGCTGCTGCCCGTCCACCCCTGGCAGTGGGAGCAGATCGTCGCGCCGCTCTTCGCGCCCGCGATCGCCGACGAATCCATCATCCACCTCACCACTGACAACGACCTCCGGCTGCCCCAGCAGTCGATCCGCACCTTCCTCAACACCAGCCGTCCGCACCGCCGTACCGTCAAGCTGCCGCTGTCCGTCCTCAACACCCTCGTCTACCGCGGCCTGCCCACCGAACGCACCCTCGCCGCCCCCGCCGTCACCGCCTGGGTGCACGAACTGCGCGACCACGACCCCTTCCTGCGCGACGAGACCAGAGTGATCCTCCTCGGCGAGGTCGCCTCCGTCACCGTCAAGCACCCGCAGTACGACAAGCTGCCCACCGTGCCGTATCAGTACCGGGAACTGCTCGGCTGTATCTGGCGCGAACCCCTGGGGGCGTATCTCGAACCCGGGGAGCGCGCCCGTACGCTGGCGGCGCTGCTGCACACCGACCCGCGGGGCAGGGCGTTCACCACCGAACTCGTCGAGCGCTCAGGGCTCGCACCCCGCGTCTGGCTCCGGCACCTCTTCGCGGCCGTTCTGCCCCCGTTGCTGCACTTCCTCTACCGCTACGGCACGGTCTTCTCCCCCCACGGCGAGAACGCCATCGTGGTCTTCGACGAACACGACGTCCCGGTACGGCTGGCCGTCAAGGATTTCGTGGACGACGTGAACGTTTCCGCTCAGCCGCTGCCGGAGCACGCCACGATGCCGGCCGACGTCCGCGACGTACTCCTCACGGAGGAACCCGAATTCCTCACCCAGTTCATCCATTCGGGTCTGTTCGTCGGAGTGCTGCGCTATCTCGCGCCGCTGTGCGAGACACAACTCGACGTGCCGGAAGCGGAATTCTGGGCGCTGGTGCGGGAAGAGATCCTGCGTCACCAGGAACGTTTCCCCAACCACAAGGAACGTTTCGCCATGTTCGATCTGCTCACCCCGCGCATCGAGCGACTGTGCCTCAATCGCAACCGGCTCCACCTCGACGGCTACCGCGACCGCGCCGACCGCCCGCACGCCGCCGTCCACGGCACCGTGCCCAACCCGCTGTACGGGCCCTGACCCGACCGTGCTCCGACCGAACAGCCCCTGAGTCGATACGATTTCCGTAGTGGATGCGGTGTGACGGATGGGGGCGGGGATGCGCGAGGAAACGGGCGCCGGCAACTGCCCGGAGTGCGGTACGCCCGGCGCGCAGCCCGGGCAGCTGATCTGTCAGGGCTGTTTCGTGCCGTTCTCCCTGATGAAGCCGGCCCGTGACGACATCTCGGACCCCGACCCCACCGAAGCCTTGCCACAGGTCGGCCCGGAGGTTGAGCACACCCGCGTCATCGCTGTCCTCTCCGGCACCGCCAAGACCCGCAGGGACACACCTGCCCGCGCGCTGCGGCTGCGTTTCCCCGGCGGCGAGATCGTCCCCGTGGAGCCGGGATATCGGCTGCGGCTCGGCCGTGACCCGCAGATGTGCCCCGCGGTGAACTTCCTCGCCGTGCACGACAACCTGTCGCGTATCCACGCCACTGTCCGTGTGGAGAGCGACGGCTCCGCCTGGATCGTCGACGAGGGCTCCACCAACGGCACGTTCGCGCACGGCTACCGGCTGACCGCCGGGACGGAGGCCCCTCTGCGCCCCGGAGACACGATCCGGCTCGCAGCCGACGTCACTGTCCAGGTATTGACCTGACCGCCGTGTAGGAGGCCACACAGCGCGTCAGCGGGTGCTCGCTGCCCAGTGCGGCGGAAGTTTCCCGCGCCAGCTCCTCCAACCGGCGGACCACGGCCTCGGAGCCGTGCAGGCCCTCCAGAGCGCGGGCCCGGCCGAAGCGCGCCGCAAAGGACGCGGATTCCTCCTCGGCGCCCAGACGCGAAATCTGCTGAAGCGCCTGCCAGTAGCGCCGGTCCGCGTCCACGAACCTGCCGCCCGCCAGCAGCCCCTCGCCCTCCTCCAACAGCGTCCACACCAAATGCCGCGCACTCTGGTCCAGGGCCGTCGGGGTGCGCGGCACCGGAACGGGCCGCAGCATCGCGCGCAGCAGGTCCGCGACCTCGCCCGCGGTCGCCGGCCGGTCCATGGGGTCCTTGGCCAGCATCCGGTGCACCAGCCGGGCGAGTTCGGCCGGCACCTCGGGGCGCCGCTCCCCGATCGGCTCGGGGTCCTCGTGCACATGCAGATACGCGTAGCCCACGGGGCTGCCCGCCGAGAACGGCGGCCCCTCGGCCAGCAGCGCGTACAGCACGCACCCCAGCGAGTACAGGTCGGAGCGCGCGGTGACCTCCCCGCCCAGCGCCTGCTCGGGGGAGAAGTACGGCGGCGAGCCCATCACCGCCTGGGGACTCGTGTAGCGGGTGAAGGTCGGGTCCTGGTGCGCCACGAGGCCGAAGTCGCAGATCTTGACGGTGCCGTCCGGCAGCAGCATCAGATTCTCCGGCTTGACGTCCCGGTGGACGAGCCCCCGTTCGTGGGCGTGCTGGAGCCCGGCGGAGATCTGCATACCGTAAGTGAGCACGTCCCCGACCGGCAGCCCGCCGCGGTCCAGCAGCACCCGGCCGAAGTCCGTGCCTCCCAGCAGCTCCATGACGATGAACGGCCGGCCCTCGTGCTCGCCGGTGTCGTGGACCGTGGCCACATTGGGGTGGCTCAGGGCCGCGGCCGCGACCGCCTCGCGGCGGAACCGGCCCAGCCGCTCATGGCGCACCCGGTCCGCCCACTCGGCGCGCAGCGTCAGCACCTTGACCGCGACCCCGCGGCCGAGCTGCTGGTCGTGGGCCGCGTACACCCGCCCGAACCCGCCGCCGCCCAGCAACTCGTCCAGGCGGTAGCGGTCGCTGAGGACCGTACCCTCGCTGATCTCCCCGACACACCGTCCCCGCTCACTGACGATCCTGCCCCTGGCCCCGCTGCCGGTCCTGCCCGTGCCCCTGCTCGTGCCCCTGCTCGTGCTCCTGGCCGGACGCGGGGCCGTACCTGCGCTCGTACTCCCGCAACAGGTCACGCGGCAGACTCACCATTGTCGGGTCCGCGGCCGCGCCGCCCTGCTGTGGTCCGACGGTACCGTCCGTGGCGTCCTCCTCGAAGACGAACCGGCGGCCGCTGGGCAGCAGTTCCAGCCGGTCGTGCAGGACGACGGAGTCGCCGCGGCGCAGTTTCCACTGTGTGCCGTGGTGCAGCGGCAGGAGTTCGTCGCCTGTGGGGCGGCTGCGGCGCACCCGGGTGCCGTTCGCGCTGCGCTCATCCACGACGGTCAGACCGCTGCCGTCGTACCGCAGCACCACATGGGTGCGGCTCACCGAGTCGACCGCCGTGTCGTCGATCCAGGCGCCGAGGGCCACTCCGCCGTCGGCCGGGGCGCGCCCGACCGCCAGCGGCTCGCCCACCGTCACCATGAAGCGGCCCCTGACCGTGCCGTCCATGAGGATCTTCACCTGGGCGCGGCTCGGCCTGGGACCGACATCGGTGAGCGGCAGGCCGTGCGTCGGGCACAGCACCCGGTCCCCGCGGCGGCGGGGGAGCGAGGTGCTGGGGCGGCCGGCCGCGCCGAAGAGCGGGCAGTCCGCCTCCGGGCAGCGCCAGTCCCGGCTGAGCACGGCCCGGTGCGCGGACGGCGCCCAGCGACGCAGCACCCCGGCCTCCAGCAGCAGACCCTCCTCCTCCTTGCGGGAGACCTGCCACTCCGGCGGCACCGGCATGATCCTCGGCCGCACCCCGATGGCACCGTCCGGTCGCAGCCATGGGCGCAGAAATCTCTCGCGGTCGCCCGGTATCCATGGATAGGCGCGGTGGAAGTCCAGGAAGTTGTCGGCGCTGACCACCCGCAGCTCCAGGGCGTCGGCCAGCTCCAGGATGCGGTCGTCCGCCCGGGGAAGCACCTCGAGCAGCCCGTCCCGGTACCACTGCTCCAGACGCTTCCGCTCCCGCGCCGTGAGCCGGCCGTCGGTGAGCAGGGAACGGTCGGTGATCGCGTACACCTGTACGGAAGGGTCGCGGGCGAACTCCGCCAAGGCGTCGAGCAGGCCTTCGAGCCGGGCCAGATCCGCCGCTCTCTCCCCGCCCAGCGCCGGTTCGCGCACGACGTTCGCGACATCGATGACGTACTCGGCGGCGGAGGCGTCCAGCGTCAATCGGCTCTCGCACTGCATGCGACCAGAAGCTAGCACCGCCCGAGCGGACGGGTCCGGGGAATGATCGGCATCGTCGGACCGGGACCGCGCTGTCAGTGGCTCGCCGTAGGCTGGCCTCCCTATGACTGCCAAGACCCCACCCGCGCTCACCGACCTGCTGCACGCCGCCGTCACCGCCGTCGGCGGCCTGGAGCGGGCCGGTCAGGTCACCATGGCCCAGGCCGTCGCGGCCGCCGTGGACGACCAGTCCCACCTGCTCGTCCAGGCGGGCACCGGCACCGGAAAGTCCCTCGGCTATCTGGTGCCCGCGCTCGCCCACGGCGAGCGCGTCGTGGTGGCCACCGCCACCCTCGCCCTCCAGCGGCAGCTCGTCGAGCGCGACCTGCCGCGCACGGTCGAGGCGCTCAAGCCCCTGCTGCGCCGCGAGCCGCAGTACGCGATGCTCAAGGGCCGTTCCAACTATCTGTGTCTGCACCGCCTGCACGAGGGCGTACCGCAGGACGAGGGGGACGGCCTCTTCGACCCCTTCGAGGCCGCCGCGCCGACCAGCAAGCTCGGACAGGACCTGCTGCGGCTGCGTGACTGGGCCGACGAGACCGAGACCGGCGACCGGGACGGGCTCACCCCGGGCGTCTCGGACCGGGCCTGGAGCCAGGTCACCGTCACCTCCAGGGAGTGCCTGGGCGCCACCAAGTGCGCCTATGGCGCCGAATGCTTCGCCGAGGCCGCCAGGGAGCGGGCCAAGCTCGCCGATGTGGTGGTCACCAATCACGCGCTGCTGGCGATCGACGCCATCGAGGGCGCGCCCGTGCTGCCCAGCCATGAGGTGCTGATCATCGACGAGGCGCACGAACTGGTCTCGCGCGTCACCGGGGTCGCCACCGGCGAGCTCACCCCCCTCGGTGTCAGCCGGGCGGTCAAGCGCGCCGCCAGGCTGGTCAACGAGAAGGCGGCCGACGCGCTGCTGAGCGCGGGCGAGGGGTTCGAGCGCCTGATGGAACTCGCCCTGCCCGGGCGGCTGGAGGAGATCCCGGAGGATCTCGGTTACGCCCTGGCCGCGCTGCGGGACGCCTGCCGGCAGGTGATCGTCGCGCTGGGCGACACCCGCGACAAGTCCGTGCAGGACGAGGACGCGGTGCGCAAACAGGCCCTCGCCGCGGTCGAGCACGTCCACGACGTCAGCGAACGCCTTGTACAGGGCTCGGAGTACGACGTGGTGTGGTGCGAGCGGCACGACCGGTACGGGGCGTCGCTGCGGGTCGCGCCGCTGAGCGTGTCCGGGCTGCTGCGCGAGAAGCTGTTCACTGAGCGTTCGGTGGTGCTCACCTCGGCCACCCTGAAACTGGGCGGTGACTTCAACGGGGTGGGTGCCTCGCTCGGCCTGGCACCCGAGGGCACCGTGGGCGAGGACGTACCGCAGTGGAAGGGCCTCGACGTCGGTTCGCCCTTCGACTACCCCAGGCAGGGCATCCTCTACGTGGCCAGGCATCTCGCGCAGCCGGGGCGGGACAGCAACCGGGAGGACATGCTCGACGAACTCGCCGAGCTGATCGAGGCCGCCGGTGGCCGTACGCTCGGGCTCTTCTCGTCCATGCGCGGTGCCCAGGCGGCCGCGGAAGCGATGCGGGGGCGGCTGGACCATCCGGTGCTCCTGCAGGGCGAGGAGACGCTGGGGGAGCTGATCCGCGCCTTCGCGGAGGACGCCAGGACGTGTCTGTTCGGGACGCTGTCACTGTGGCAGGGCGTGGACGTGCCGGGGACGAACTGCCAGTTGGTCGTGATGGACCGGATTCCGTTCCCGCGGCCCGACGATCCGCTGATGAGCGCCCGGCAGAAGTCCGTCGAGGAGAACGGCGGCAATGGCTTCATGGCGGTCGCGGCCACCCACGCGGCGCTGCTGATGGCGCAGGGGGCCGGCCGGCTGATCCGGGCGACGGGCGACCGGGGAGTGGTGGCCGTCCTTGACCCCAGGCTGGCGAACGCCCGCTACGGGAGCTTTCTGCGCGCCTCGATGCCCGAGTTCTGGTACACCACGGACCGCAACCAGGTGCGGAGGTCGCTGGCGGCGATCGACGCGACGGCGAAGGTCCCGGTGGGCGAAACCGTTTGAGGCGGTCAGTGATGGGCACGGCGAGGCCCCGGAACCCGTGCTGGGATTCCGGGGCCCGAGGGGAGTGGCCGGCTCACACCCGGCGCAGTACGGCCACCACCTTGCCGAGGATGGTCGCCTCGTCACCGGGGATGGGCTGGTAGGCCGCGTTGTGCGGCAGCAGCCACACATGGCCGTTGTCCCGCTTGAAGCGTTTGACGGTCGCCTCGCCGTCCAGCATGGCCGCGACGATGTCGCCGTTCTCCGCCACGGGCTGACGGCGTACGGTCACCCAGTCGCCGTCGCAGATGGCGGCCTCGATCATCGAGTCACCGACCACCTTGAGCACGAACAGCTCGCCGTCGCCGACCAGCTGACGGGGGAGCGGGAAGATGTCCTCGACTGACTCCTCGGCGAGGATCGGGCCGCCCGCGGCGATCCGGCCGACCAGCGGGACGTACGACGCGGAGGGCTTGCCGGTGGTGTCGGTGGGCTGCGAGTGGCCGGCGTCCGAGGCGCGGACCTCGTACGCGCGCGGCCGGTGCGGGTCGCGGCGCAGGAAGCCCTTGCGCTCCAGGGCCATCAACTGATGGGCCACCGAGGAGGTGCTGGACAGCCCCACGGCCTGGCCGATCTCGCGCATGGAGGGCGGATATCCGCGACGCTGCACCGAGTCCCTGATGACCTCGATAACGCGCCGCTGCCTTTCCGTGAGTCCCGAGCTGTCGGCACGAATGCCCGGCGGGCGGCCGGGAAGCGAGCGGGCGGGCTTCGGGGCGCTGTCTTCGTTCATCACGTCCAACGGGCCGATTCGATCCGGGGAGCGGTCATGTGCGGCCAATGCGGCTGCGGCGCTCTCTGCGGTGGTGGTCACGGCGGCCCCTTTCGAGATGTTCTCCACCGCATGGACTGCGGTCGGCCCGCCTTCGTGCGCGGGCAGTTAGTACAACGGTAGTGGGTTTCGAAAGGTTGCGCCAAACACACGTTCGAGTGAATTTGCATAAATCCGCTGACGTGATCAAGGTACCGGGTGTATCGATCGAATGGAAGTTCGATTGCGGCACATTCGATGACTCTCCGCCGAGCCCTGCGAGCCAGTGTGTCACCCCCGCCCCGATGACGTGCCGCGCCGCTTCTTCCCCTACGCTCTGGGGCGTCCCGACTACGACACGCGGGACAGGGGTGCTGCGCCACCGCCACCAGATCTAGTGGTTGGATAGAGCCCAGCCACCACAAGTTGTGGTTGCGAAGTGGATTCGGTGGCTCCATCGCCAGCCGGATCGCCTATGCTTGTGGCGGCTTCGAAGGCCCGTACGGGCCTGTCGAAAACGTCTTTGTCGTGCGCTCACCACGGGTGAGGGAGGGAGTGGAACCGTGCACTGTCCCTTCTGCCGACACCCCGACAGCCGTGTCGTCGACAGCCGCACCACCGACGACGGAGCCTCGATCCGCCGGCGGCGTCAGTGCCCGGACTGCGGTCGGCGGTTCACCACCGTCGAGACCGCGTCGCTCATGGTGATCAAACGCAGCGGCGTCACCGAACCGTTCAGCCGTAACAAGGTGATCGCGGGCGTGCGCAAGGCTTGCCAGGGACGGCCCGTCACCGAGGACGCCCTCGCCCAGCTGGGGCAGCGCGTCGAGGAGGCGGTCAGGGCCACCGGCAGTGCCGAGCTGTCCACCCACGACGTCGGACTGGCCATACTCGGCCCGCTCCAGGACCTCGATCTCGTCGCCTATCTGCGCTTCGCCAGTGTGTATCGGGCCTTCGACTCGCTTGAGGACTTCGAGAGGGCCATCACGGAACTGCGCGAGCAGCTTCCGCCCACCACTCCTGGCGGGCTCGACGAGGACCTCGGAGTCCCCGTGGCCGCGCCCGCTTCCGCCGACGGCTGAGCGGCGCCAGGACCAGGATTTGCCGGTGCGCCACGGGCGCTCCGGCGGCAGACATCACTGTGCCGCGGGGAAGAACCGGGCACATCTGGGCGTTTTCGCCCGTATAGGGAGGCGGCATGACAGAGACGACGAGCGGCCCGGCACGCGGTTCTCGTACCAAGGGTTCCAAGGCGAGCAAGGGTCTGCGCATCGAGCGCATCCACACCACCCCCGGCGTGCATCCGTACGACGAGGTGGTCTGGGAGCACCGGGACGTCGTCATGACCAACTGGCGCGACGGCTCGATCAACTTCGAGCAGCGTGGCGTCGAGTTCCCCGACTTCTGGTCGGTGAACGCGGTCAACATCGTCACCAGCAAGTACTTCCGCGGCGCGGTCGGCAGCCCCCAGCGGGAGAAGAGCCTCAAGCAGCTCATCGACCGCGTGGTGCACACCTACCGCAGGGCCGGTGAGGAGCACGGCTACTTCGTGTCCCCCGCGGACGCCGAGATCTTCGAGCACGAGCTTGCGTACGCGCTGCTGCACCAGGTGTTCAGCTTCAACTCGCCGGTGTGGTTCAACGTGGGCACCGCGCAGCCCCAGCAGGTGTCGGCCTGCTTCATCCTGTCCGTCGACGACTCCATGGAGTCGATCCTCGACTGGTACAAGGAAGAGGGCATGATCTTCAAGGGCGGCTCGGGCGCCGGCCTGAACCTCTCCAGGATCCGCTCGTCCAAGGAACTGCTCTCCTCAGGCGGCAACGCGTCCGGGCCGGTCTCCTTCATGCGCGGCGCCGACGCCTCCGCGGGCACCATCAAGTCGGGCGGTGCCACCCGCCGCGCCGCCAAGATGGTCGTCCTGGACGTGGACCACCCGGACGTCGAGGCGTTCATCGAGACCAAGGTCAAGGAAGAGGAGAAGATCCGCGCCCTTCGTGACGCGGGCTTCGACATGGACCTCGGCGGTGACGACATCACCTCCGTCCAGTACCAGAACGCCAACAACTCGGTGCGCGTCAACGACGAGTTCATGAAGGCGTACGAGACGGGCTCCAAGTTCGGCCTGCGCGCCAGGATGACCGGCGAGGTCATCGAGGAGGTCGACGCCAAGGCGCTCTTCCGCAAGCTGGCCGAGGCCGCGTGGGCCTGCGCCGACCCGGGGATCCAGTACGACGACACGATCAACCACTGGCACACCTCGCCGGAGTCCGGCCGGATCACCGCCTCCAACCCGTGCAGCGAGTACATGCACCTGGACAACTCCAGCTGCAACCTGGCCTCGCTGAACCTGCTGAAGTTCCTGCGCGACGACAACGAGGGCAACCAGTCCTTCGACGCCGTGCGCTTCGCCAAGGTCGTCGAGCTGGTCATCACCGCGATGGACATCTCCATCTGCTTCGCGGACTTCCCGACCCAGAAGATCGGTGAGACCACCCGCGCCTTCCGCCAGCTCGGCATCGGCTACGCCAACCTGGGCGCGCTGCTCATGGCCACCGGCCACGCCTACGACTCCGACGGCGGCCGCGGACTCGCCGGTGCCATCACCTCCCTGATGACCGGCACGTCCTACAAGCGGTCCGCGGAACTGGCCGCGGTCGTCGGCCCGTACGACGGCTACGCCCGCAACGCGGACGCCCACAAGCGCGTCATGCGGCAGCACTCGGACGCCAACGCGGCGGCCACCCGTGTGGACGACCTGGACTCACCGGTCTGGGCCGCGGCCACCGAGTCATGGCAGGACGTCATCCGGCTCGGTGAGAAGAACGGATTCCGCAACGCGCAGGCGTCGGTCCTCGCGCCGACCGGCACCATCGGCCTGATGATGGACTGCGACACCACAGGCGTCGAACCCGACCTGGCCCTGGTCAAGTTCAAGAAGCTGGTCGGCGGCGGCTCCATGCAGATCGTGAACAACACGGTCCCCAAGGCGCTCAGGCGGCTCGGGTACGCGGAGGAGCAGATCGAGGCGATCGTCGCCCACATCGCCGAGCACGGCAATGTGATCGACGCCCCCGACCTCAAGCAGGAGCACTACTCGGTCTTCGACTGCGCCATGGGCGAGCGGGCGATCTCCGCCATGGGTCACGTCCGGATGATGGCCGCCGCGCAGCCCTTCCTGTCCGGCGCGATCTCCAAGACGGTGAACCTGCCCGAGTCGGCCACCGTCGAAGAGGTCGAGGAGGTCTACTTCGAGGGCTGGAGGCTCGGCCTCAAGGCACTCGCGATCTACCGCGACAACTGCAAGGTCGGCCAGCCCCTCTCCGCCAAGAAGAAGGAAGAGGCGAAGACCGAGGCCGTCACGGAGGTTCCCGCGTCGGTCGAGAAGGTCGTCGAGTACCGCCCGGTCCGCAAGCGTCTCCCCAAGGGCCGTCCCGGGATCACCACGTCCTTCACCGTCGGCGGCGCCGAGGGCTACATGACGGCCAACTCCTACCCGGACGACGGCCTGGGCGAGGTCTTCCTCAAGATGTCCAAGCAGGGTTCCACCCTCGCGGGCATGATGGACGCCTTCTCCATCGCCGTGTCGGTCGGCATGCAGTACGGCGTGCCGCTGGAGACCTACGTCTCGAAGTTCACCAACATGCGCTTCGAGCCGGCCGGTCTGACCGACGACCCGGACGTGCGCATGGCGCAGTCCATCGTCGACTACATCTTCCGGCGGCTGGCACTGGACTTCCTGCCCTTCGAGACGCGTTCCGCGCTGGGCATTCACTCCGCCGACGAACGCCAGCGTCACCTGGACACGGGCTCCTACGAGGCCGGTGACGACGAGATGGACGTCGAGAGCCTGGCCCAGTCCGCGCCGCGCGAGGTGGAGGCGCGCAAGCCGCTCTCCGTGGCCAAGCCCGTGGAAGCGGCGGCGGTCGCCCCGGCGCCCAAGGAGGCCCACAACTCCACGGAGCTGCTGGAGATCCAGCTGGGGCTGAACGCCGACGCCCCCCTGTGCTTCTCCTGCGGCACGAAGATGCGCAGGGCCGGCAGCTGCTACCTCTGCGAGGGATGCGGGTCGACCAGCGGATGCAGCTGATCCGCCGCGTGTCCGTTGCTCGCGGGTAGGTGAGCCGACGGTCGTATGAGCCGATGGGGAGTCGTTCGAGTGAACGGCTCCCCATCGGTGTTTACGTCTCCTGGGGGCGGTGGGGAAGACCTCTCGGAGAAGGCCGACTGTACGGCTCGAAGATCAACAACAGGGGGAAGTCATGACGGACCTGGGCATCAGCTACGTGGGCGGGCCGACGTCGGTCATCGAGATCGGCGGGGTGCGGCTGCTCACCGATCCGACGTTCGACGAACCGGGGGCGTATCCGATCGGGACGCGGGCGCTCACCAAGACCGTGGGTCCCGCGATCCGGCAGGACGCGATCGGGCCGGTGGACGCCGTACTGCTCTCGCACGACCAGCACCCCGACAACCTGGACGCCGCCGGCCGGCTGCTGGTGGAGGAAGCCGCCCTCGTGCTGTCCACGCGGTCCGCCCGTGAGCGGCTGGCGGGGCAGGTGCGTGTCCTGCCGAACTGGGAGCACACCGAGCTACCGCGCCCGGGCGGCGGCGTGCTCAGGGTCACCGGGGTGCCCGCGCAGCACGGGCCCGACGGGAGCGAGGCGGTGGTCGGCGAGGTCACCGGGTTCGTACTGTCCGGCACGGACCTGCCCACCGTGTACATCAGCGGGGACAACGCCTCGCTCGATGTCGTCCGGTCCGTCGCCGACCGTTTCGGACCGTTCGACATCGCGCTGCTCTTCGCCGGTGCGGCGCGGACCGACCTGGTGCCCGAGGCGCCCCTCACCCTGACGAGTGAGCAGGCGGCGCGGGCGGCGGTGATACTGGGCGCCCGCGCGGTCGTACCCCTGCACTTCGAGCACTGGGGACATTTCACCGAGGACGGCGACAGGCTGGAGGCCGCTTTCGCCGCCGCGGGGCTCTCGAAGCGGCTGTTCCGACTGAAGCCCGGGGAGTCCATCAGGCTCTGATCTGCCGGAGGGGGACGATTCCGGGGGCCCGACGCCACTACGATGGCGCGGTGTTGGTGAAGTGGATACGCTGCGGCGTCGTCGATCGGCCAGGGTTCGACCGGGGGCAGCGCAGATGGGCGGCGCTCAGGGAACAACCCGGGTTTCTGGGGCAGGGCGGCGGCTGGAGCCGGTCGCAGCCCGGAGTGGCGCATCTCTTTGCCTTCTGGGAGAGCCGGCGGTCCTACGACGCCTTCATGGCCGGGCCGCACGACGGTATCGCGGCCGGTCAGCAGGGCACCTTCGAGATGCTCGCCGTGCGCCTGTTCGAGCAGCGGCTTGAGGTGAAGGTCGGCTTCGAGCCGCGCTTCGCCGACGCGGACCTGCTGCGGGTGGCACTGTGCAAGGTCCATCCTGAGCGGGTCGAGCACTTCACGCTGATGCAGGAACGGGTGTGGAACCCGGCCATGGCCGGGTCGCCCGGCATGCTGCGCGGGGTCTTCGCCCAGGGCTCGGGGGACGACTTCGTGGTGCTGTCGATGTGGGACACGGCGACCGAACACGGCAAATACCGTGAGGGATCCGTCTCGCGGCTCTCCGAGCGGGCCGACCTGGACACCGATGTGCTGTCTGTGGCGGGCGATGTGGTGGACGTGGTGCAGGCGTGGACGGTCTGAGGGCGCCGGGCGTGCCCGGCCCCGCATGTGCGGTACGGGCCTCCGGCGCGCCCGGTCCGGCGGGTGAGTGCGGTCGGGCCGCTCCGGCCCGCGCGGATGCCCGCCAAGGCGGTGGCCGGCGGGAATCGGCCGGCCGACCTGAGCACCGGAAGCCCGTATGAGCAATAGGCTGGCCGATATGGGACGCCCTCGCCGTATCGTGCTCATCCGGCACGGAGAGTCCCAGGGCAACGAGGACGGCGCCATTTACGAACGGGTGCCGGACCACGCCCTGGAGCTCACCGCCGACGGACGCCGGCAGGCCGCGAGCGCCGGCGCCGGGCTGCGCGAGGTGTTCGCCGAGGAGCCGGTGCAGGCGTATGTCTCCCCCTACCGCAGAACCTGGAGCACCTACCGGTCGCTGGGCCTGAATCCCGCGCTGGTCCACGCGCGCGAGGAACCGAGGCTGCGGGAGCAGGACTGGGGCAACTGGCAGGACCAGGAGGACATCCAGCGGCAGCGCAAGGCCCGCGACGCGTACGGGCACTTCTTCTACCGTTTCGCGATGGGGGAGAGCGGGGCGGATGTCTACGACCGGGTCGGCTCGTTCCTGGAGACGCTCTACCGGGCCTTCGACAAGCCGGACTTCCCGCCGAACGTCCTGCTGGTCACCCATGGGCTCACCATGCGGCTGTTCTGCATGCGCTGGTTCCACTGGACGGTCGAGGAGTTCGAGACGCTGTCCAACCCGTCCAACGGGGAGACCCGGATGCTGCTGCTCGACAGCACGGGGCGTTATGCCCTTGACCGGCCGTTCGAGCGCTGGGGCACTCCGGGCCCGCCCGGCGGCGGTTTCCAGTGAGCCCGGCGCGGTGAGCTTCGGCACATAGAGATTGACCCGGATGAGGCGCGATGCCAGAGTTTCGACGCCATGACCGCTGACCTCACCCAAGCCGAACGCATGTCCAGAGCTATGGCCGGCCTGCGGGGGCTGGCCGTCGGCGACGCCCTGGGATCGCAGTTCTTCGTTCCCGCCAATTACCCCGCGCTGCAGAGCGGCGAACTTCCGCCCGGCCCTTGGAGCTGGACCGATGACACGGAGATGGCGTGCTCGATGCTGGCCGTGCTGTTCCGGCACGGCCGGATCGACCAGGACGCCCTCGCGCACTCCTTCGCCGAGCACCACGACTTCGACCGCGGTTACGGACCGGCCGTCAACCGGATGCTGCGGCTGATCCGGCAGGAGGGCGGCGACTGGCGTGAGCTGGCGGCCGGTCTCTTCAACGGCCAGGGGTCCTGGGGCAACGGCGCCGCGATGCGGGTGGCTCCGCTGGGCGCCTGGTACGCCGGCGACCCGGAGCAGGCCGCCCACCAGGCGGAGCTCTCGGCGTACACCACCCATCAGCACGCGGAGGCGGTGGCCGGGGCGATGGCGGTCGCCGCCGCCGCTTCGCTGGCCGCCGACCCGGCCGGGCCCCGTGACCCCGAAGCACTGCTCGGGGCGGTGCTCGGCCATGTGCCCCGCGGCGCCGTGCGCACCGGGATCGGACGCGCCCGCGACCTGCTCGACTACGCGGACGTGTCGACGGTGGCGGCGGTACTGGGCTGCGGACGCCGCACCAGCGCCCAGGACACCGTCCCCTTCACGCTGTGGGCCGCCGCGCGTCACCTCGGTGACTACGAGCGGGCGTTCTGGACCACCGCGCGGGCCGGCGGCGATGTGGACACCACGTGCGCCATCGTCGGCGGGATCGTCGCGTCCCGCCCGGACGGTGAGCCGCCGAGCGCTTGGACGCGGCGGACCGAAGCGCTGCCCGATTGGGCCGTACCGGCCTGATCACCCCTGCGGAGAAGGCGGATTGCCGGGGGGTAGGCTGGACATGCCATGCCGTACGAACCACCTACCCACAGCGTCGAACGCTCGATGCGCGCCACCCTCGGCGTACGAACCGTCGCAGGGGTGGACGAAGTGGGACGAGGCGCCTGGGCCGGGCCCGTTACGGTGTGCGCCGCCGTCACCGGTCTGCGCAGGCCGCCGGAGGGTCTGACCGATTCCAAACTCATCGCTCCCAAACCCCGCGCTCGGCTCGCCGCGATCCTCACCGGCTGGGTGTCCTCGTACGCGCTCGGCCATGCCTCGCCCGAGGAGATCGACAAGCTGGGGATGACGGCCGCGCTGCGGCTGGCGGCGGTACGCGCGCTGGAGGCCCTGCCGGAACGGCCGGACGCGGTCATCCTGGACGGCAAGCACAACTACCTGGGTGGGTCCTGGAAGGTGCGGACCGTGATCAAGGGCGACCAGTCGTGTGTCTCGGTCGCCGCGGCCTCAGTGATCGCCAAGGTGCGCCGGGACACCACGATGGCCGAACTCGGCGCGGAATACGCCCCGTTCGCCTTCGCGGACAACGCCGGATATCCGTCCCCTGTTCACCGTGCGGCCCTTGAGGAACTGGGGCCGACCGCGCAGCACCGCGTGTCCTGGTCGTACCTGGACACGATGCCGCGGTGGCAACACCTCAAGAAGGTGCGGGAGAGCATCGACACAGGGGAACAACTCGGTTTCGATTTCTGATCCAGCACCCACCCACCGCTGCGCATTCGCAGCGCGTTTGATAAACATCAACCCATGCCTCTCACCCCCGAGGAGCCTCAGATTCACGAGAGCGTCCCGGGTCCCCGCACTGCTCCCGCCACCGGCCGGAGTGCGTCGACCCCCCGTCCTGTCCCCGGTCCACCGAGGCCCGCCGCACCGCGACCCGCACCGCCGAGGGCGGTAGCCGCCGCCGGTGCCGTTCCCGGCCGTCCCGGTCCCGCCCGACCCGTCGCGCCCAGTGGTGCCGCCTCTTCCGGACCGGCGACCCCGGCCGACACGGCGACGTCGCCCGGCGTGCCGAAGCAGCGTCCCGCCGGCGGCGGGGCCGCCCAGATCCAGCTCATCCCCGCGCCCGCCGACGGCGCGGTCGACGCCGCCGACGAGGCGGTCGACCTGCTGCTCGACAGCGGCCGTTCGCCCGGCGAGATCCTGGTCCTCACCACCGGTGACCAGCACCCCTGGGCCGCACACGAGCTGTCCTTCGGCGAAGCCTCCTACTGGGCTCAGCACGACGCGGCTGACGATGTCTTCTACGCCGACATCTCCGCCGAGCGCGCCGCAGCCCGCCCGGTTGTCGTCGTGGCCCTCAACGGCGTCGGCGACGACGGCATGCCCCGCGCACTGGCCGGTGCGCTGGCGCGTGCGACCTTGCTGCTGATCGTGTGCGGCGACCCGGCGCGGATCGACGGACTGCTGGGCGCCAGCGCCTGACCGTCACCGCGCGGCGGCCCGACGGGCGGCCTGTGGCGCCGGCGTCCCGTCGGAAAGGACGGGCGCCGGGGCGCGCGGTGCCCGGGACCACGAAGCGGCGTTCGGCGTGCGGCCCGTGCGGTTCTCACCGATGACGTTCCAACCGTCGGCGGTGAGGGTCACATACGACCCGCAGCGCAGGCCGTGCAGGGTGCAGGCGTCCCGCAGGCCCCACATCCAGGCGCCGTCCACCTCCGTCCACCCGGGACCGCCCTCCCGGCAGACGAGGAGCACCGCGACCCTTACCGGGGCACGCAGCCGCAGGTCGTGCGGGATGACCCGGCGCAGATGGGAGAGCAGGACGTTGCGGCGCTCCCAGCCGTCCACCGCGCCTTCGCGGCCGACGAAGGACGCGCTCGCCCTGATCCTTCCGTCGGGGTCGTACACCGCGACCACGGCGGTGGAGGGGGACGGCAGGTGCCGGGCGTGCAGATCCTTGATCACGTCGCGTGGGTTGGCGAGCAACGGCACACCGATGCTTGCCCATTCGGCCGGTTCCAGATTGCGGGAGAGACGGGAGGAAGTGGCGGATGACGCTTCCGGAACGAAGCCGATGGTCACGCTCCTCCCTTCGGACGCACCCATGGACCGGGCGCGGGCGCACGCCGGTTGGAGGGCTCGGAGAGCCGATCGGGGATGCACCTCCAATTCTTCCCCCCGCACTGCCCGGCGGCAACGGTCAATCGGGGTCGCCGACCGGTATGGACACGTCCGTTCGCATAGATTCCCCGCTGTCCGTGGGCCCGTGCCGCCCGCTCATCCCTGAACTGCCAGGACCAGTGGGAACACCGCTGTCGCGCCCGCGCGCAGCAGCAGCCGGGCGGTGACCGCCAGAGTCCAGCCCGTGTCCGCGAAGTCGTCCACCAGGAACACCGGTCCGGGCGTCGCCTTCAGGGCCGCGGCCAGTTCCTCGGACACCTCGAAGGCGCCGTGGAGGGCGCGCACGCGTTGTGCGCTGTTGCTGCGCGGCACCCCGCCCGGGTCGCCGCCCCCTGCGTAGTCCACCCTGCCGAGCAGCGGAATCCGGCCGATCCCGGCGATACGGGCGCTGAGCGACTCCACAAGCTGTCCGTGGTGGCGGGAGGCGACGCTGACCACGCCGACCGGGCGCGCTGCCGCGTCCGGAGCACCGCTTCCCCAGCCGCCCGCCCCCCGGGCCCAGTCGCCCAGCACCTGGACCACGGCGTCCACCGCGTCGGGCGGTACGGGCTGGTCGGCGGCGCCTTCCGCGAAGAGCGGGCGCAGCCGGTTGCCCCAGCCGATGTCGGAGAGCCGGCCCAGCGCCCTTCCCGTCGCGGCCTGTTCGCCCGCCGGAATGCGTCCCTTGAGCGCGACCCCGGCCGCCTCCAGCCCCGTGGGCCACATCTTGCGCGGCTCCAACTCGACGCCCGGGCGCCCCAGCGCGGCGCGCGCGGCCTCCAGCGAGGCGGCCGACACCTCGACGGGGAAGCGCGCGCCCGCGCAGTTGTCGCACCGGCCGCAGGGCGCGGCCAGCTCGTCGTCCAGCTGCCGGCGCAGGAACTCCATCCGGCAGTCGGTGGTGCTCGCGTACTCACGCATCGCCTGCTGCTCGGCCTCGCGCTGGCGCGCGACCCACGCGTACCGCTCCGTGTCGTACACCCACGGCTGTCCGGTGGCCGTCCAGCCGCCGCGGACCCGGTGCACGGCGCCGTCCACGTCCAGCACCTTGAGCATGATCTCCAGCCGGGAGCGGCGCAGATCGACCCGTGCCTCCAGGGCGGGCACGGACAGCGGCCGGTCGGCTGCCGCCAGGACCTCCAGTGTGCGGCGGACCTGCTCCTCCGGCGGGAAGGCGAGAGAGGCGAAATACCGCCAGATCGAGGCGTCCTCGGGGCCGGGGAGCAGCAGCACCTCGGCGTGGTCGACGCCTCGGCCCGCGCGCCCGACCTGCTGGTAGTAGGCGATCGGCGAGGACGGGGAACCGACGTGGACCACGAATCCGAGATCCGGTTTGTCGAATCCCATGCCCAGGGCGGAGGTGGCCACGAGTGCCTTGACCCGGTTGGCGAGCAGGTCCGCCTCGGCGGCCTGGCGGTCGGAGTTCTCCGTCCTCCCTGAGTAGGAGGCCACGGCATACCCGCGCCCGCGCAGGAACGCGGTGATCTCTTCCGCGGCGGCGACCGTGAGGGTGTAGATGATGCCGGAGCCCGGGAGGGTGTCGAGGTGGTCGGCGAGCCAGGCCAGCCGGTGGGCGGCGTCCGGCAGCCGGAGCACGCCCAGCGAAAGGCTCTCGCGCTCCAGCGGCCCGCGCAGCACGAGCGCGCCGTCCTTGTCGGTCCCTGTCGCCCCTGTGCCCAGCTGCTCGGCGACATCCGCCGTGACCCGGGCGTTCGCGGTCGCTGTGGTCGCCAGCACGGGCACGCCGGGCGGCAGATCGGCGAGCATCGTGCGCAGCCGCCGGTAGTCGGGACGGAAGTCGTGGCCCCAGTCCGAGATGCAGTGCGCCTCGTCCACGACGAGCAGGCCGGTCGTCGCGGCGAGCTTGGGCAGCACCTGATCGCGGAAGTCCGGGTTGTTGAGCCGCTCCGGGCTGACCAGCAGGACATCCACGTCGCCCGCCGCCACCTCCGCGTCGATCCCGTCCCACTCCTCGGGGTTGGACGAGTTGATCGTGCGGGCCCGGATGCCCGCGCGCGCCGCGGCCTCCACCTGATTGCGCATCAGCGCGAGCAGCGGCGAGACGATCACGGTCGGCCCGCTGCCGCGCTCGCGCAGCAGCGCGGTCGCCACGAAGTAGACCGCCGACTTCCCCCAGCCGGTGCGCTGCACCACCAGCGTTCTGCGGCCGTGGGCGACCAGCGCCTCGACGGCACGCCACTGGTCCTCGCGCAGCCGCGCGGCGCCGGGCGCGGCGCCGACGAGTCGGCTCAGTACGGTGTCGGCGGCGCCGCGCAGTGCGGAGGTCGTTTCGGTCATGGCCCTATGCAACCCGACTGCACCGACATTCCGCCAACCGCGCTCCGCGATCTGTGGATAACTCCGGCCCGAGTTATCCACAGCCATTTGGTGGGACTGGCGCGAAATGCCCGATGTGCGGCATCGTCGAGTCATGACACAGAGCAAGCAGAATCATCACGGAAAGTCATCGTCGTCGTCGGGAGAGGTCAAGGTGACCTTGCGCGGGTCCGCCGAACTCGCGGACGCGCTCCCCTATTTGCTGGGCTTCCATCCGACCGACAGTGCCGTTCTCGTCGCGCTGCACGGAGAGCACGGGCAGTTCGGCGGCCGGGTGCGGCTCGGCCTGCCCGAGGATCCGGCCGAATGGCCGGACATGGCCGAGCAGCTCGCCGGCTGCCTCGTGAGGAACAGCATCCGGCGCAAGGGCAAGCCGGACGCCATCGTGCTCTTCCTCTGCCAGGACCCACGTGAGGGTGAACGGGCCTCGGCCGTCATGACGCGGCTGCGGCCACTGGCCCAGCTCCTGCGGGTGGCCTGCGGCGAGTTGGAGGTGCCGGTCGTGGAGGCCCTCTGCGTGTCGGCGGGCCGCTGGTGGTCGTACTGCCGGCCGCAGGCGGCGCCGATGCCGCCGGAGGGCGCCGCGCTGCCCCTGCCGGGCAGCTCGGCCATCGCCGCCACCGCCGCCTACGTGGGGATGCCCCTGCCCGGCTTACTGCGTGACCTGGAGGTCCGGCTCAAGCCGACGGAGCCGCGTGACCGGGAACACCAGATCGCCCTGGACATGGTCTGCGCGGAGCTGGTGCCGCAGATGCTGGCCGGCGGCGACGCCGAGGCCGTACGGCAGCGCACCTTGGGCCTGGCCCGCGCCGCGCTGGAGAAGTTCCGCGCCGCGCCGCGGATCGACGACCCCCGGCGCGCCGACCGCAGGGACGACAAGCTGCTGCGCAACGACGAGGCGGCGACCATCATCCTCGGACTCCAGGACAAGGAGACCCGCGACCGGGCGGCCGAATGGATGGAGCCGGTCCACGCCGACGCGGCGCTGCGGCTGTGGCGCGCCCTGGCCCGACGCTGCGCCGGGCCGTACGGGGACCACGCCGCGGCCCCGCTGGCCCTGGCCGGATGGGTGGCGTGGTCCTCGGGGGACGAGGCCGAGGCGCGGGTGGCCCTCGGCCTGGCGCTCGACCTCGAACCCCACTACACGTTCGCCCGGTTGCTCCACCACTCCGTCAACGAGGGCCTGGACCCCGAGCTGCTGCGGCACTGCCTGCGGCAGGAGAGGCGCAAACGGGTGATCGCCAGGACTACAGCTCGCCGTGGACCAGTCGGAGCAGCCGGTCGAGGACCCGGCCACCGCTCGCCCGGAGACCGTCGTGCTCGTACTCGTCGGTGACCCAGGTGCGCAGACCGCGGATGGCGGCGGCCGTGGCGAGCGAGTCGGCCGTGTCGACGTACATGTCGTCATGGTAAATCGCCGCCGCCACCGGCACTTCGTTGCGCGCCAGTTGGTCCGCGTCGTAGAGGTCCGGCCACTGCTCGTGGTGCGCCAGCAGTTCGGCCGTCTCGCGCAGTGGTGCCAGCGCCGGGTCGGTGGTGAACATCCACGGGTGGATGGTCTCGCCTGTGAAGAGCACCGGCAGGCCGGCGGCCGGCGCGGCGTCGGCGTCGAACCGCGGGAAGTCACGGCGCACCCGCTCGGCGGCCCAGCCGGTCCCGCCCGGTGCGACCGAACGCTGTCCGTAGATCGCCTCGTGCAGCACCGCGTAGAGCGGATTGGCCGTGAAGGACAGGTGCCCGCGCACCTCGGAGAGGAAGGAGTCGGACAGCACCGGCCCGGACGGCCCCGTCACGAAGGCGTCCTCGATCAGGTAGTGCAGCGTGTGCGAGCCGTTGCCCGTGCCCAGCATCAGGCCGAGCGACTGGAAGGCCTCGGGGGTGAGCCGGTCGCCGCCGGGCAGCGGCACCTCGTTGTCGCGCAGGTGGCGGACGATGCCGCGGACCGCCTCCACATCCTCGGGGTAGCGCGCGTAGTGGGCGAGGTTCTTGCGCTCGATGCGCGGAAAGGCGGCGCGGTAGACATCGTCGGCGGTGGCGGTCAGTCCGGGCAGTCCACCGGTGATCAGTACCTCCCGCAGGCCCTGGGGAGCGAAGGAAAGGTAGGTGACCGCGCAGAAGCCGCCGAAGCTCTGGCCGAGGACGCTCCAGGCGGTGTCCTCGCCGAGGAGTTGGCGCCGGACGGCTTCGCAGTCCCGGACGATCGAGTCGGCCCGGAAGTGGGTCAGATACCGCGCCTGCGCCGCCGCGTCGCCGCGGGTCGGAAGCGTCTGGCGGTTGGCCGGGGTGGAGCGCCCGGTGCCGCGCTGGTCGAGGAGCAGCACCCGGTAGTCGTCCAGCGCCCGGGTCAGCCAGCTGTCGCGGCCCAGCGGGCGGGGGGAGCGGCCGCCGGGACCGCCCTGCAGATAGAGCAGCCAGGGCAGCTCGTCGTTCTCCCGGCCCGCGGCCACGACTTCCCGCGCGTAGATCTCGATCCGCTCCCCGTCGGGGGCCGAATGATCGAGGGGCACGGCGAAGGTGTGGTCGGTGATGACGGTTCCTGGCTGGCGGTGGACGGCCATGGGTCTGTCTCCGGAAGTACGAGATGGCGCCGGGAGCGGTGGCTCCCGTCCAGGAACGGTAGCCGGGCCGAGGGTGGGGCGCTCGGCCGGGTGTTCGGCGGGCGGGCCGGGGGAAATTCGCCGCGACTTGATCGCGGGGAGCTGTCGATCCGGCTGATTATCGTCAGGCAGACGACTAAGATCGCGGCATGTCGCCCTACGACCCGTCGGCTTTCCCGCCCTTCGCCGTCACCGTCGACCTGGTCGTGCTCACAGTGCGGCACCACGCGCTGTGCGCGCTGTCCGTGCGCCGAGGTGAGCCGCCCTTCCAGGGGAGGTGGGCGCTGCCGGGCGGGTTCGTCCGCGATGACGAGGACCTCACCCAGGCCGCCGCCCGCGAGCTGGCCGAGGAGACCGGACTGCGGGCGCAGAACGGTGCCCATCTGGAGCAGCTCGCCACCTACGGGGACCCGCAGCGCGATCCGCGAATGAGGGTCGTCAGCGTGGCGCACCTGGTGCTCGCGCCCGACCTGCCGGCTCCCCGGGCCGGCGGTGACGCCAGCAGCGCCCGGTGGGCCCCGGTCGGCACGCTGCTGGCCGAGGGAGGGCAGGAGCACGCGGGCGAGACGGCCGCGCTCGCCTTCGACCACGGCCGGATCCTGGCGGACGGTGTGGAGCGGGCCCGGTCCAAGATCGAGTACTCCTCGCTGGCCACCGCGTTCTGCCCGCCCGAGTTCACCGTCGGCGAGCTGCGCCGGGTCTACGAGGCGGTGTGGGGAGTGGCGCTCGACCCGCGCAACTTCCACCGGAAGGTGACGGGCACGGTCGGCTTCCTCGTGCCCACCGGGGGTACGACGACCCGTCAGGGCGGGCGCCCCGCACAGCTGTTCAGGGCCGGAGGTGCCACCCTGCTCAATCCGCCGATGCTGCGACCGGAGGTCTGAATTTCGTCATAATTGTCCACTTTGGGCGTTATGGTGCAAGGGTGATCCAGGCCATCGGACTGACCAGCACACCCCGGCGCAACGCCCGGCCCACCGTCCGCGACCTCAGCTTCGACATCCGCGAGGGCGAAGTGACCGGGCTGCTCGGACCGGCCGGGTCGGGCAAGACCACCGCCCTGCGCCTGCTGCTCGGCGTCGAGTCCGGCCGCGGCGCGACCCTTGTCGACGGCCGCCCCCTGCATGAATTGCCCGATCCCGTCAGGGAGATCGGCGCCCTCGTCGGCGACGTGCCCGGACACCCCCGCCGCAGTGCCCGCGGCCATCTCCGAATGCTCTGCGCCGCCTTCGGCGTCCCGGTGTCCCGCGCGGACGAGGTGCTCGCCCTCGTGGGGCTCGACGAGGTCGCCGACCAGCGGCTCGGGTCGTACTCGCTGGGCATGGACCGCCGGCTCGGGTTCGCCGTCGCACTGCTGGCCCGCCCCCGGGCGCTGATCCTCGACGACCCGGCCCGCGGGCTGCCGCCGCGCGAGGCGGCGTGGGTGCACGACCTGGTGCGCCGACATGCGGCAGAAGGCGGCGCCGTCCTGCTCGCCGGCCGGGACGCCCGCGCGCTGGCACGTACCGCCGATCATGTGATCGCCCTGGACAAGGGACGGCTCGTCGCCGACCAGGCCGCCTCGGACTTCGCCCGCGGCCGGCTGCGCCCGTATGTGGCGGTGCGGTCCCCGTACGCCCAGCGGCTGGCGGAGTTGCTGAGCGACGGGGGCGCGGAAGTGGTCGCCGAGAGCGGCAGCCGGATCGCGGTCTACGGATCGAGTTCGGCGGCCGTGGGGGAGACCGCGTACCGGCACGGCATCCTGCTGCACGAGCTGGCCGACACCGCTCCGGCCGGTGGCGGAGCCGAGGCATCCGGTGACGACCCGGCGGGTGCCGAGCCGCGGCGGGTGTTCATCGGCAGGGCGCCCCGCCGCGCCGGACACCGGCCCGGCCCCGTGCGGCCGGTCGGTTACGAGGTGCGCCGCGCCTTCGGGGTCCGCACCCCCTGGCCCACCGTCGCCGTCGCGCTCGTCGGCTCGGTGCTCGGCGCCCTGCTGCTGGCCCGTACCGGCGCCACGGCCGCCTCCCCGATGCGGCTGATCTCCGGCTGGGCCGCCGAACTGCCTTTGCCCGCAGCCGCGATCGGGGCCGGCGGACTGGGGGCGCTCAGCTACGGCCAGGAGTTCCGCTATCCCGCGCTGGCCCCCGGCTACGGCCCCGAACCGCGCAGCCCGCGCCTGCTCGCCGCCAAACTCGTGGTCGGCGCGGTCGCCGCGCTCCTGCTGGCGGGTCTGGCGGCCGCGGTCGACGTCGAGGTGCTGCGCCTGACCGCCGGTCCCGCCCGTACCCCCGACCCGCTGGCCCATCCAGCCGCCCTCGCCGCCGGGGCCGCGCTCGCCGTCGGCTGCGCCTGGGCCGGAGTGCTGGCGGCGGCCACCTTCCGGACCACCGCGCTCGGCCTGTCGGCGGTCCTCGCCGTACCGCTGCTGGTCGCACCGGCCGTACGGACGCTGATCGGTGGCCACGCGACCCGGGAACTCGGCGACGCGGGCGGCGCGTTGTGGTCAGTGGTGAGCGGCGCCTCGCAGGGTGGCGGCGGGACGGTCGCGCGGATGCTGCGGCTCGCGGGCCAACCGTTCTTCGTCGCACTCGCGTTGTCCCTGGCCGCCCTGGCCGGGGCCTGTGCGGCAGGCGCGTTGCTCGGGCGGTGGCGCGGACGCCGGTCAACTGCCGTACAAACCGGCCCAACTGCCCAGCTGAGCGGGAAGAAAGGGTGATTCATCCGCAAAAACGTCAATTATCAGGTGATGAGCGCTCACCCTTTCGTGTGCTTTTCAGCAAAGCCCTCAAGGCCCGCTGCGGCATCGCCGACAAAGGATGCGTGAGTACCCTTGCGCATTCCATGATGACCGCGGCTCGTTCCGCCGACTCCGGCACCGCCGGTCCGGGCGAGCTGGACCGCTATCCGTACGCCGAAGCCCCCGGCTCCGACCGACCCGGACTGACGTCCTGGGAGGGCGTGGAGCCGGACATGAGCCGGGTCGGCCGCCGCGCGGGCGGCAGCCGCGGCCGAGGACTGCACGGCCAACTCGTTCAGCAGCTCGGCCAGATGATCGTCGCCGGAGACCTCGGCGCCGACCGTCCGCTGGTCCCCGAGGAGATCGGCCAGCGCTTCGAGGTCTCCCGCACCGTGGTGCGCGAGTCCCTGCGCGTGCTGGAGGCCAAGGGCCTGGTCAGTGCCCGGCCCAACGTCGGCACCCGGGTCCGCCCGGTCAGCGACTGGAACCTGCTGGACCCCGACATCATCGAGTGGCGCGCGTTCGGACCGCAGCGTGACGAGCAGCGCCGCGAACTGACGGAACTGCGCTGGACGATCGAGCCGCTCGCGGCCCGGCTCGCCGCCGGCCACGGCCGCGAGGAAGTGCAGCAGCGCCTCGCCGACATGGCCGAGATTATGGCCCACGCCGCCGCCCAGGGCGACGCGCTCACCTTCTCCCGCGCCGACATCGAGTTCCACACCCTGGTCCTGCAGATCGCGGGCAACCGGATGCTGGAGCACCTGTCCGGCATCGTCTCCTCCGCCCTGCACGTCTCCGGCAGCACGGCCACCGGCTGCGAGCGCCCCGGCGACACCTCCGTCGGACTCCACCGCCGCATCGTCGACGCCCTCGCCGCGAGCGACGGCGCCACCGCCGAGGCCGCGATGCGCCAGCTGCTGACCGTGGCGCCCGAGCAGCAGGCCGCCCCCGACAACCACGTCGTCCCCGCCCCCCGCGAGCACTGAGCGCGCCTCCGGCCGCCGCAGGCCCCGGACCGCCGGGACCTGCGGCGGCCCCGTGCGTGGGCCGGATGCCCCGCTTTGCCAGTGTTCGTCATGATGTGAGGTGTGACTCGGGCCACGTAGGCTGGGGCGTAACGCTTGACGAGGCAGCGCGATGACTTAAGAGGTGGCCGTCGCACAAGGAATATTTCAGCGTCAGTTCGACGCTGGGTCGCTGTGCGGTTCCACCGAGTCGTTCCCATCGTTCCGAGAGGTTGTTCGTGTCGGCCAGCACATCCCGTACGCTCCCGTCCGAGATCGCCGAATCCGAGTCTCTGATGGCGCTCATCGAGCAGGGTAAGGCCCAGGGCCAGATCGCCGGCGACGACGTGCGTCGGGCGTTCGAAGCGGACCAGATTCCGGCAACCCAGTGGAAGAACGTTCTGCGCAGCCTCAACCAGGTCCTCGACGAGGAGGGTGTGACGCTGATGGTGACTGCCGCTGAGGCGCCCAAGCGCACCCGCAAGAGCGTCGCAGCCAAGAGCCCGGCGAAGCGTACTGCCACCAAGACGGTCGCCACCAGGGCGACCCCTGTCAAGAAGACCGTTGCGCCCAAGGCACCCGCCACGGAGGTGGAGGCCGAGGCCGAGACCACGGTGGAGCCATCGGTGGAGGCGGAAACCCCAGCCAAGAAGGCGCCCGCGAAGAAGACCGCCGCGAAGAAGACGGCTGCCAAGAAGGCCCCCGCGAAGAAGGTGGCGGCGAAGAAGACCGCCACCTCGGGCGAGGACGAGGCAGTCGAGGCGGAGGACCTGCCCGAGGACGCCGCGCCCGGCAAGGGCGGAGACGAGGACACGGAGAAGGCGGAGTCCGAGAGCTTTGTGCTCTCCGACGACGACGAGGACGACGCGCCGGCCCAGCAGGTCGCCGTCGCCGGTGCCACCGCCGACCCGGTCAAGGACTACCTGAAGCAGATCGGCAAGGTCCCGCTGCTCAACGCGGAGCAGGAGGTCGAGCTCGCCAAGCGCATCGAGGCCGGCCTGTTCGCCGAGGACAAGCTGGCTGCGGCCGACAAGCTCGCGCCCAAGCTCAAGCGCGAGCTGGAGATCATCGCCGAGGACGGCCGCTGGGCCAAGAACCACCTGCTGGAGGCCAACCTCCGCCTGGTGGTCTCGCTGGCCAAGCGCTACACCGGCCGCGGCATGCTCTTCCTGGACCTGATCCAGGAGGGCAACCTGGGCCTGATCCGCGCGGTCGAGAAGTTCGACTACACCAAGGGCTTCAAGTTCTCCACGTACGCCACCTGGTGGATCCGGCAGGCGATCACCCGCGCGATGGCCGACCAGGCCCGCACCATCCGTATCCCGGTGCACATGGTCGAGGTCATCAACAAGCTGGCCCGCGTCCAGCGCCAGATGCTCCAGGACCTGGGCCGCGAGCCCACCCCGGAGGAGCTGGCCAAGGAACTCGACATGACCCCCGAGAAGGTCATCGAGGTCCAGAAGTACGGCCGCGAGCCGATCTCGCTGCACACGCCGCTCGGCGAGGACGGCGACAGCGAGTTCGGTGACCTCATCGAGGACTCCGAGGCGGTCGTGCCGGCCGACGCGGTCAGCTTCACACTTCTGCAGGAGCAGCTGCACTCGGTTCTTGACACCCTCTCCGAGCGGGAAGCGGGCGTGGTCTCCATGCGCTTCGGCCTCACCGACGGACAGCCCAAGACGCTGGACGAGATCGGCAAGGTCTACGGGGTGACGCGCGAGCGCATCCGGCAGATCGAGTCCAAGACCATGTCCAAGCTGCGCCACCCGTCGCGCTCGCAGGTGCTGCGGGACTACCTCGACTGACGCTCCCGGCCGCCGGGACCGACGTCTTTGCGGATGCGGCCTCCGGCCCTGTCGATGACTCTGGGTATCCAGAGCGATCCACAGGGTCAGGAGGCCGTATGCGTTTCTCTTTCCGTGCCGTGGTCGCGGCGGTGGCCGTGGCACTGCTTCCCGCAGTGGCCGTCCCACTGGCCGTCCCCGCCACCCCCGCCGCCGCGAACGAGGTCGTCATCGGCGGCAGCCCGACCAGTACGGACCAGCAGCCGTGGGTGGTCGCCCTGGCCAGCCGCTCGCGCTTCGGTACGGCCCGCTCGGGGCAGTTCTGCGGTGGCGTGGCCGTCGCGCCGCGTACGGTGCTCACCGCCGCGCACTGCCTCGGTACGGAGGCGCTGGGCGTCGCCGACTGGCGGCAGCTGCCCGATCTGCGGGTGATCCAGGGCCGCACCAATCTGACCGGTGACGGCGGGGAGGAGCTGCGGCTCTCACAGGTGTGGGTCAACCCGGACTTCGACCCGGCGACCAATGCCGGGGACATCGCGGTGATCACCCTGGAGCAGCCCGTGCCGAACGGCGCCACCCTTCCGATGGCGGAGCCGTCGGACAGCGCGTCCTATCAGGCGGGCACCGAGGCGCGGGTCTACGGATGGGGTGACACAAGCGGCAGGGCCGACTACGCGACCTCGCTGCGTACGGCGTCGGTCACCGTCTTCGCCGACACGGTGTGCGAGAAGGCGTATCCGGGCAGTGCCGACGGCACATACCTGCCGGCCTCCATGGTGTGCGCGGGAGCGCAGAGCGGCGGCCGTGACGCCTGTCAGGGCGACAGCGGCGGTCCGCTGGTCGTGGGGGACCGGGTGGTGGGTCTGGTGTCCTGGGGCAAGGGCTGCGCCCTCGCGGCCTATCCAGGGGTCTACACGCGGGTCTCCGCGCTGGCGGCGCTGGTGGCTCAGCACATGTGAGCCCACCGGCGCCCTGGGTGGCAGGAAGAGCCCGAGAAAGCCGCGGGCGGACACCCCCTGGAGGGGTCTGTCCGCCCGTCGGCCCGAACTCGTCGCTGATACGAAACGGTCAGCGCTCGTCGTCTCCCGTCGACGCCTGTGTCTCGGTGAGCCTGCCGGTCTCGTCCTGTATTTCCGCTGCGATCTTCTTGAGTTCCGGCTCGAACTTGCGGCCGTGGTGCGCGCAGAAGAGCAGCTCACCGCCACTGATGAGGACAACGCGCAGGTAGGCCTGAGCGCCGCAACGGTCGCAGCGGTCTGCCGCTGTCAGCGGACTCGCGGGGGTCAGAACAGTAGTCACGTCGCCTCTTCTCTAGCTCGACGAGCTGTCGTACCAGGGTCAACATCCAACCAGCCCGAAAACGTTCCCGCTGTCGGCTTTTTCTCGAAGACGACCTTCGGAATGACTGGGTGTTACCGATTGGCGGCGAATAGGAGTCAGATGAGTCGGATGTCGCGTATGGAGCTGTTGTCCTGACTTGCTCCCGGCTGGCTGTCGGGTCGTTGCTGAGGACGTGCCCGGAGCCTAAATGGTTCATGCGTCTTTGGGAACGTGACATGTGTATCACTCGTAAGAGTTATCGAACGACTGCTCGATAACAGCTATTATGGGCGTTCCGGAGGCCGGGTCGGCGCCGTCCACCTGTTCGGCCTCGGTACCCTCTCACCGACACGGCCGATGTCGACCTTGCTGTAGACATGGCCGAAGCACCTGAGCACGACGAAAAAATCACGGCCAAGAACGTTCAGAACATCTGGATCGAGGAGCTGCCCGCGTGACCGCCGAAACATCCGTGCCGTCCTCCGCGCTGCTGGCGGGCGCAGATCGCGACGGCTCCAACTACACAGCGCGGCACCTCCTCGTGCTCGAGGGCCTTGAAGCGGTACGCAAGCGCCCCGGTATGTACATCGGATCGACCGACAGCCGCGGTCTGATGCACTGTGTCTGGGAGATCATCGACAACTCCGTCGACGAGGCGCTGGCCGGCCACGGCAGTCGGATCGAGGTGATCCTCCACGAGGACGCCTCGGTGGAGGTCCGCGACAACGGCCGCGGCATCCCGGTCGACGTGGAGCCCAAGACCGGCCTGTCCGGCGTCGAGGTCGTCATGACCAAGCTGCACGCCGGCGGCAAGTTCGGCGGGGGCTCGTACGCGGCCTCCGGCGGTCTGCACGGCGTCGGCGCCTCGGTGGTCAACGCCCTGTCCGCCCGGCTGGACGTCGAAGTGGACCGCGGCGGACACACCCACGCCATCAGCTTCCGGCGCGGCGTCCCCGGCATCTTCACCGAGTCCGGCCCCGAGGCGCCCTTCGACCCCGCGAGCGGCCTGACCCGCACCAAGAAGGTCCCGCGGACCCGTACGGGCACCCGCGTGCGCTACTGGGCCGACCGTCAGATCTTCCTCAAGGACGCGAAGCTCTCCCTGGACCATCTGCACCAGCGCGCCCGGCAGACCGCCTTCCTGGTCCCCGGGCTCACCATCGTGGTGCGCGACGAGCGCGGCATCGAGTCGGACAGGCCCGTCGAGGAGGTCTTCCACTTCGACGGCGGCATCAGCGAGTTCTGCGAGTTCCTGGCACCCGACCGGCCCATCTGCGACGTGCTGCGGCTGACCGGCAGCGGCGTCTTCAAGGAGACCGTGCCCGTACTGGACGAACGCGGCCACATGACCCCCACCGAGGTCACCCGCGAACTGGGCGTGGACATCGCGCTGCGCTGGGGCACCGGCTACGAGACCACCACCCGGTCCTTCGTCAACATCATCGCCACCCCCAAGGGCGGCACCCATGTGACGGGCTTCGAGCGGTCGATCGCCAAGACGGTCAACGAGGCACTGCGCGCCGCCAAGCTGCTGCGCGTCGCCGAGGACGACATCGTCAAGGACGACGCCATGGAGGGCCTCACCTCGGTCGTCACCGTACGGCTGGCCGAGCCGCAGTTCGAGGGCCAGACCAAGGAGGTGCTGGGCACCTCTGCCGCGAACCGGATCGTGGCCACGGTCGTCGCCAAGGAGCTCAAGGACTTCCTGACCTCCACCAAGCGCGACAGCAAGGCCCAGGCGCGGGCCGTGCTGGAGAAGGCCGTGGCCGCCGCCAGGACGCGGATCGCCGCCCGGCAGCACAAGGAGGCCCAGCGCAGGAAGACCGCCCTGGAGACCTCCTCGCTGCCCGCCAAGCTCGCGGACTGCCGCAGTGACGACGTGGACCGCAGCGAACTGTTCATCGTCGAGGGCGACTCGGCGCTGGGTACGGCGAAGCTGGCCCGCAACTCCGAGTTCCAGGCGCTGCTGCCGATCCGCGGCAAGATCCTCAACGTCCAGAAGTCCTCGGTCTCGGACATGCTCAAGAACGCCGAGTGCGGCGCGATCATCCAGGTCATAGGAGCCGGTTCCGGCCGCACCTTCGACATCGACCAGGCGCGCTACGGCAAGGTGATCTTCCTCGCCGACGCCGATGTCGACGGCGCGCACATCCGCTGCCTGCTGCTGACGCTCTTCCAGCGGTACATGCGGGCCATGGTCGAGGAGGGCCGGGTGTTCTCCGCGGTGCCGCCGCTGCACCGGATCGAGCTGGTCCAGCCCAAGAAGGGCCAGGACAAGTACCTCTACACGTACTCGGACAACGAGCTGCGGCAGACCCTGCTCGACCTGCGGCGGCGCAATGTCCGCTTCAAGGACGGCATCCAGCGCTACAAGGGCCTCGGCGAGATGGACGCGAACCAGCTGGCCGAGACGACGATGGACCCGCGCCACCGCACCCTGCGCCGGATCAACATCAGCGATCTGGAGGCGGCGGAGCGCGCGTTCGACCTGCTGATGGGCAATGAGGTCGCGCCGCGCAAGGAGTTCATCACCAACTCCGCGTCCACGCTGGATCGCGCGCGGATCGACGTCTGACCTGTGGCGGAGCGGGCGGGTGGGCGCGGTGATCGCCCTCCGGTCCGCACATGTTCCGCGACCGCGTTGACGTCACGTCAGTGCGGGGGAGTGGTTACGGCGCCTCCTGGGGCCCGGTGTCGCCCTCGTCGGGGCCGTCCGTGTAGGCCTTGTCGACGGCGGCCCGGGTCCGTTCTTCGGCCTGTTCGACCGCCCTGGCCGTCGAGGAGCGATGCGGCCGGCTGCGGCGCCACCCCTCCGCGTACTCCTTGAAGGGCTTCTTCGCCAACTGGGAATCGACGTACTGGCCGGTGAGGACGCTTGCGGTGACTTCGTCCAGCCACCGCTGGGCGTCGACCTTGCGGTCGAAGTGACGGGAGGTCCGGCCGGGCGCGGTGGCCGGGCCGACCGGTCCGAGTTCGTAGGTGACGCGCCGGACGCGGGCCTTCACGCCGTTGCGCGGGTCGGCGGGCAGCTCCCACGCGAAGTGGATACGGTCGGGGTACTCCTGCGCGTCCTGCTTCCCTTCGTCCCACTCCGGGAAGTACCAACCAGGTTCGTAGGTGCGCAGCAGCACCCGCTCCTTCTCCGCCCACCCACGCCGGCGTTCCTGTAGGTCCGCGGCTTCGGCGGCCCCCGGCGGCGGGTCATCGTCGTCCGCGTGCTCCGAGCCGGGCACCACGATGGACTGCTCCGGCCCGTGCAGGTCTCCCAGAGCCGTGTCGATCAGCTTCGAGGCGTCGCCCAGTTGGCGGCGCTCCACGCCTTTGGCGTCGCCTGTGACCGCGGCGAGCTGCCCGGCCTGGTTGGAGTCGTAGGACGCGAGCAGTTGTAGGCGGCCAGGCGTCGCATGTCGTCGTCCGGCGCCCAGGAGCAGGTCAGCCTCCGCGCCCGCGCCGACCAGGGTGCGCGGCAACGAATTCGGCACTTGGTCACGGCGCCGGCGAGGGTCTGGGACAGTACAGCTCCCAACGCACCTGCTTCACAGGGAATCCACGAGGAGAACACACGATGAGAACCGGCGTTGCCGCTGTGGTCCTGCTTGGTTCCGGCGTGCTGCTCACCGCCTGTTCGTCCTCACCGACGCCGGCCGGGACACCGACAGCTGAGCCAGCCGCCCACATCGTCTCCTCGCCGACCTCGGGCTCAAGTAGCGCGCCCTCATCGGCCGCGCCGGGGGCGTTTGCACAGTCTCCTTGTACGGCCATGCCGCGCGTGCCGAGGTGAGCAGCAGAGGGGTGTCCAATCCGAGCAGCCTGTGCAGCAGTCTCGCCAAGTCGCTCTCCAGCGGCGGAGACTTCTGGACCACGCAGGTCAGCGACGTACAGGGCGTTGTCCCCGTGGTGTGCGGTGTCCAAAAGGACGGTGTCGTGATCGTGGTCCGCGACAACAACAGCCAGATATTCGGGCAGAGCGTGTGCAGCGCCCTGCTGCAAGGGAGCTGGACTGAGGACGCGGCGGCCGAGGAGGCAGCGCGGCAGCAGGACCAGGCCACCGCGCAGGCCAGCGCCCAAGCCAGTGCACAGGCATCGGCCCAGAGCGCAGCCGAGAACGCGCTCGCCGCACTGCAAGACATCAACCGCCGTTTCACGAACGCCAAATCGGTGCGAGGCGATGTCACGACGGCCGACGCGGACTTGGCCAAGGAGCGTCAGGACGCCAAGGGCGGCAACGGCGACGGCTGCTACAACGTGGAGAACGTGGTCGGCTACGACGCGGAGAACGTCGTGGGCTATGACGTAACCTCCAGTGCCGGCTACGACGTCGATCAGGAGCAGCAGGGGGTTACCGGGATACGAGCACAGATCACCACGCTGCAACAGGCACTGACAGCTCTGACGGCGGTCAGTCTTCCCGCACCGGCCGGAGCAGACGCGGCCATATCGACCGCACAGACGAACAACGCCACTGCGATCGCCACGACCAACAAGGCCATCGATCACCTGAACGCGGACCTCAAGACGGCCTACAACGTCGCCAACTCCCTGGGCACGGGTGACTGCGCCGATAGCGGGCCGGGCGACCTACCGGACGGCCTGTCGCACATCTCGTGACCGTGCCGGTGATCCGTCAACCGTTTGCTCAGACGGGAAGTTCGGTGATGCCGAGGGCGAAGTCCAAGTTCCCCACCCCGTGGTTGGCGAGGCCCACCGTGACCACGCCCGCTCCTTCCAGCCAGTGCGCCATTCTCAGGCCGCCGACGTCCAACGGGCGCAGCCCGAGGCTCTCGATGAACGCCTCCACACTTGCCTTGGCCTGCGCATTATCGCCAGCGATGAAGACGTCGGGCCGGCCCTTCTCCAGGACGTGACGGAAGATGGTGTTGAACGCCTTCACCACGCTGGCGCCGGCCGGGGCCGCCTTGGCGACTTCCTGCGCTATCGAGGTCTCCTGGCGGTGGGCCAGCCCGTCGAACGCGGAATTGAAGGGATTGCTGATGTCGACGATGACCTTGCCCGCGAGAGCGTCTCCGTACTGGGCGACGACCGGCACGACACCGTCGTACAAGAGGGCCACGATGACGATGTCCCCGGCCGGGGCGGTGCCCCATTCTCCTGTCGTGGCGCCGCCACCGAGAGCCTTGGCCAGGTCAGCGGCCTTGGACTGATCGCGGCCCATGACCTCGACGGTGTTGCCGCCCGCTACCGCCCGCGCGCCGATGGTGCGGGCCATGTTCCCGGTGTCGATGATGCTGATGTTGCTCATGAGGTGTCCTGCCCTGGTTGTGTGTTGTTCGGTTCAGATGGCGGTGGTGCCGCCGTCGGCGACGAGTTCCATGCCGTTGACGTAGCTGGAGTCGTCAGAGGCGAGGAAGAGGGCGGCGGTGGCGATTTCGTCGGGGCGGCCCATCTGGCCGCGGGGGATGAGGGACTCGAACTGGCGCTTGGTGGCCTCGTCGAAGAGTTCTTCCTGCTTGGCGGTGGCGACCTGACCGGGGGTCAGGACGTTGACGCGGATGCGGCGGTCCTTGAGCTCGTTGAGCCAGACGCGGGCCCATGCCTGCTGGACGGCCTTGCTGCCGGCGTAGACGCTCCAGCCGGGGAAGGCGCCGAGGGAGGCGTTGGAGCCGGTCATGAGGATGGAGCCGCCGTCGTTGAAGAGCGGGAGGGCCTTCTGGACGGTGAACAGGGTGCCGCGGGCGTTGAGCCAGAACGCGGCGTGGAAGTGGGCCTCGGTGATCTCGCCGAGAGGGGCGGGCTCGCCCACCCCGGCGCTGGCCCACAGCACGTCGAGGCTTCCCTTCTCCCGCTTGACGGTGTCGTACAGGCGGTCCAGGTCGTTCAGGTCGGCGGCGTCGCCCTGGACGCCGGTGACGTTGCGGCCGATCTGCTTCACGGCCTCGTCCAGGGCGTCCTGGCGGCGGCCGGTGATGAAGACGTGCGCTCCCTCGTCGACGAACAGCTTCGCGCCGGCCAGCGCCATGCCGGTGGTGCCGCCGGTGATGACCGCTACCTTGCCGTCGAGCTTTCCCATAGTCGCTCCCTTGGGTCGGTGGTGCCGTGTACACCTGGGGGTGACGGTGTTATGTACACCGCTCTGTGTGCTTACGGTATCGGGCGGGCGGCCGGGACGCAAACTATGTACACCGGTCGTTACCCAGCTGGGGTACCATGGATCCATGACGGAGTTGGAGAAGGGCCCCAAGGGCAGCCGCCGCGGCCGGGGCGCCCGCGAGCGCATCCTCAGCGCGTCCCAGCAACTGTTCCGTGAGCAGGGCATCAACCGAACCGGAATGGACCAACTTTGCGCGGCGGCCCAGGTGTCCAAGCGCACGGCCTACCAGCACTTCACCGGCAAGGACGAACTCGTCGCCGAGTACCTGCGCCGGTTCGACCCCTCCGTTCTGTCCGGCGTGTTCGACCGCACCGACCTCACGCCCCGCGAACGGCTCCTCGCCGCCTTCGACATCCCCCCCACCACCCCCCTGTGCCCCTACATCGCCGCCGCCGTCGAACTCCACGACCCCCAGCACCCCGCATCCCAGTACGCACGCGACTACAAGAAAGCCGTCGCCGCGCGGCTCGCCGACACCGCCCGCGAAGCCGGCGCCGCCGACCCTGAACAGCTCGGCGAGCAGCTCGCGCTGCTCATCGACGGCGCCGCGGCCCGCACCCGGGTCCTCAACGCCGACGCCTTCCCCGCCGCCGCCGCCATCGCCGCCGTCCTCATCGACAACGCCATCCCCGCCACAGCCGGCGATGACCGGCGACGGGAGGAAGTGTCAAGTTGACTTGACACTCCGAGGCCGGGCTGGACGTGGTGCCGGTCGCGCGGCTGCACCCGCTGGTACGCGACACCAGCCGCCCGGCACCTGGCCCGGGCCTGCCGGCTTTTACGGAACTGGCCGCCCGCCCGCTGAAGGCCGCAGCACGCCAGGTCAGCGCGTAAACGGCGGCTCCGCCGCAGGTCAGGACGTTGCCGGATTGGTTCATCACCAACTCCGCCTCCACGCTGGATCGCGCGCGGATCGACGTCTGACCTGCGGGGGAGCGGGCGGGTGGCTCGGTGCTCCTCCTCCGGTCCGCACACGTTCCGCGAACCGCGTTGACGTCACGTCAGCGCGGGGGAGTGGTTACGGCGCCTCCTGGGGCCCGGTGCCGCCCTCGTCGGGGCTGTCCGCACAGGCGCTGTCGACGGTGGCCCGGGTCCGTTCCACTCGGCCCGAGACGTGGACGGCCTCGCACCGCCTTGAGCAGGCAGCCCGCTTCGCCGTGCTGGACCCAGGGCACACCCGGGAACGTATCGCTGATCTGCTCGGCTGCTGCTCCGGCTCCACGATGTCCTGTTCCGCCTCAACGTGTGGCGGCAGTCCATGCGCCGGGCTGACTGTCGCTGTGATCGGGCAGCGGGGTCAGTGGCCGGTCTTGAGGCGCTGGTACTGGGCTTCGAGCAGGGATGTCAGCTGGGCGCGGGAAGGGGATGAGCCGTCCGTGGCGTCGAGTCTGATGGTGATCTGGACATCGCCTTGATAGGTGAACGCGAGGAGCTGGTGGTACTTCGAGCCAGGGATGGTCTGCTCGGCGCCGACGGGGAACGGCTCGTTCAGCTTCAGCGGACGGATCTCGGGCCCGCTGTAATGATGTTGCCGGTAGTACGCCGCAGCCAGGGAGGGACTGCCGAATCGTGCGAGTTTGATGTCGACTTGGACATGGCTGCCGGGCGCACTGTAAGCACGGGAGTAGCCGGTCTTGAAGCCGTACTTCCGGAGCACCGTCGCCGCCGCGGTGGCGTCCGGGTTGTCCACGATGTTCACCGGGGTGAGGAGCTCGCCGTCCGGATCGCCGAGAGGCACGGCGGACTCGGGTATCGGAAGGAAGAAGTAGCGCAGGTCGCCGGTGTGCACGCCGTTCGTCACATGGCCGGTCACCGGCGGAGGCGTGGTCGTTGGGGGCGCAGTCGGCGAGGCGGTGACCGTAGGGGTCGCAGTGCGAGCCTTGACGGTTGGCGCACTCTGCGACTTTCCCTGTGCTGCGCAGCCGGTGATCACCGAGGCGCTCACCACGGCCAGGGTGGCCAGGACGGCAGTCCTCGACCGACGTCCGAAGTGCCTCTGCGTACCGCTGCCTTGCCCCGTCACAAGATCCCCCTGGTGTCTTCCGCTCGTGCGGTGTGCACGGAGGAGTCCTATCACCTGGAGCCCCGGCCACTGGGCGGAGGGGCTCCCGAAGGCGAGGAGCCGGCCGCCCCGCGTGCTGCGCCGGTCCGCGATCAGGCCGCAGCCCCACTGACGCCAGGCCGGCGCGGGGGAGTGATCACGCCACCCCTGGACGCCACCCCTGGGCCTCGGCGTCGCCCTCGTCGGGGCCGTCCGGAAGCGGAGGAGGGGAGGCCGACAGCGAAGGTCCAAGCGAAGGTCCAGGTGCCGTGCCCGGGATCAGTAGTGAGACGGGGCCCTGTGTGTGCGCCGAGTCGGCGCCGTTGCCGGTCGTCAGGCACGAGAGCCCGACGAGCCCGACGAGCCCGACGTCTTCGCAGATCGCGACTGAGCCTCGCAACCTTCGACGACCTGAACTTGCAGCTCGCAGTACCTTTCGGCACCCACAGGCCCGAGTTCGTCGACGGCTGTCCGACCGAGACCGGCCTGATCGTCCGCCCGTCCTGATCCGAGACGAAATCACGCATACAGCTCAGTAGCTGATGTTCCGTCACAGGCATACCAGAGACTACGAAACCCTCCCGTTCGGCCCAAAGCCGTGATGCGTCCTGCGATGCGAGACGACGTCGGCGGGCGTATAGCGGACGAAGTCACCTTGATGTGGTGAGACGCTTACTGGGGTCATAAAGAACAAATCAAACCCCCAATAACGGGTCATAGAGAACAAATCAAACCCCATTGATGGTCGAATTAAGTCGGATTTTAGCAATTCTGGTGTGCTCCTCTCGGGATGCCTAGTAACGTAACCATTGCCAGTCGGCGGGGGCGGTCTGGAAACGGTGGATCCGACTGATGGCAACGGGGTAGGAATCAGCGCTCGACGCAGTGCTCCCCGGGGAATCCATGGGTCGGACGACGTGAATTCATAATCAATTGGAGTGACGCTGTCGTGATCGGTCGCGCCCCGAAATCGGGGGTGATTCGTCTGGTCAGGGCAACGTCTATTGGTCGCTGCCGGCTGGACGTTCGGCCGTAGGCGAGACGTAGATCGGGGGATGGTCTTGCAAAGGCAAGAGAATTTCACTGAGCTTGTACTGCGCCGCGCCGCCGAGCTGTCGGACAAGGACGCGTATCTATTCCTGCCCGGCAACACACCGGGTGTTGTCGCGCAGCGGCTGACCTATGCGGATTTGGACGCCGAGGCCAAGCGGATCGCCTCGTGGCTACAGCAGCACGGCGCGGTCGGCGGGCAGGTGCTGCTGCTTTATCCCTCGGGCCTGGACTTCGTCAAGGCGTTCATCGGCTGCCTCTACGCGGGTTCGGTCGCGGTCCCGGCGCCGCTGCCGGGTGACCAGAACAACCAGTCCGCACGGCTCACAGGAATTCTGCGCGACGCCGAGGTGCGCGCGGTGCTCACCGACTCGGCCAACGAGCCGGGCGTCAGCGCCTGGCTGCGCGAATCGGGCGTCACCGGCGTCAGTGTCATGGCCAGCGACGACCTCGCGAAGGGCGAGGTGGGGGCGTGGGCGCAGCCGCGGCTCACCGTCGATTCGCTGGCATTTCTTCAGTACACCTCCGGTTCCACCAGCGAGCCCAAGGGCGTCATGGTCTCGCACCGGAACCTGATGGCCAATGAGCTCGCCATCTCGCACGCACTCGGCACGCACGAGGGTACCCGCATGGGCTGCTGGCTGCCCGCTTACCACGACATGGGCCTGATCGGGCACATACTCCACCCGCTGTTCGTCGGCGGCTCGGTCGCGCTGATGTCCCCGGTCTCCTTCCTCATGCGGCCGGTGCGCTGGCTGCAGATGATCACCGAGTACCGGGTCACCGTGGGCGGCGGCCCCAACTTCGGCTACGACCTGTGCCTGCGCCGGGTCACCGACGAGCAGTTGGCCACCCTGGACCTGAGCGGCTGGGAGCATGCCTGCAACGGGGCGGAGCCGATCCGGGCGGAGACGGTGCGCGCGTTCACCGAGCGGTTCGCCCCCGCCGGCTTTCGCGCAGAGGCATTCTCCCCCTGCTACGGCATGGCCGAGACCACTCTGCTGATCTCCGGTGTGCCGACGGGCCAGGGCCCCGTCTATCGCACCGTGGACGCGGTGGAGCTGGAGCAAGGACAGCTGTGCGACGCCCTGCCGGGTGGCGGCACCCGGACGCTGGTCAGCAGCGGTGTGGTCGACCCGGCCGACTTCAGCGTGAAGATCGTCGATCCGGACGGCTTCGCCGAGCAGCCCGAGGGGCGGGTCGGCGAGATCTGGATCAAGGGCGCCAGCGTCGCCTCGGGCTACTGGAAGCGCCCCGAGACCAACGCGGAGGTCTTCAACGCCCGGATCGTGTCAGCGGCGGGCACGGATCCGGGCTGGCTGCGCACCGGCGACCTCGGCGTACTGGACGCCGGGCAGCTCTACGTGACCGGCCGCCTCAAGGAGATGATCCTGATCAACGGGCGGAACATCTACCCGCACGACGTCGAGCGCGAGGTGCAGTCCCTGCACCCGGCCTTCCGCGGGGGCGCCGGCGCGGCCTTCTCGGTGGACGACGGCGAGGAGCATCTGGTCCTGGTGCAGGAGATCCGCCGCGCCGCGGTGCAGGACCCGGAGGTGCTGTGCGCCGAAGTGCGCGCCCACGTCCGCCGGGAGTTCCAGGCCAGCTGCAGCGTGCTACTGGTACGCCCGGCCACGGTGCGCAAGACCACCAGCGGCAAGATCCAGCGCTCCCTGATGCGCTCGTTGCTGCTGGAGGACCGACTGGCCGCGGTGCATCAGGATCTGGACAAGCGAGTGGCCAACCTCGCGTCCAGCCCGACAGTCACCTCGGTGGGTTGAGCCGTGGACCACACGCCTTACCGCCTCGCCGAGCAGTTGGAGTGGGATCTCGGCGACCCGAAGGAGCCGGGGACGCTGTTCAGCCACGCCCACAGCCTGGCGCTGGACGAGCAGGAGGAGTTCCCGGCCGCGCTCTGCGCCCTGCTGGACGAACTCGGCCTGCACGAGTTCTACGTCCCTGTCGCCCACGGTGGCCGGCTGACGGACTACGAGCAGCTGGTGCAGCTGATGCGCACGGTGGCCCGCCGCGATCTGACGGTGGCGATCGCCCATGGCAAGACTTATCTGGGCGCGGTCTGCGTCTGGGTGGACGGCTCGGCGGAGCAGTGCCGGCGGCTCGGTGAGGCCATCGCCTCCCGACTGCCGGTCTGTCTCGCGCTGACCGAGCGTGCCCACGGCAGCGACCTGTTGGCCGGCGACGTCGTCGCGGAGCCGGACGCGGCCGCGGGCTATCTGGTCAGCGGGGAGAAGTGGCTGATCAACAACGCCACGCGTGGCAGCCTGCTGTCCGTGCTCTCCCGCACCGATCCGGCGGGCGGCCCGCGGGGCTACTCCGTGCTGCTGGTGGACAAGCGCACACTGCCGGCCGACACGTATCGACACCTGGACAAAGTGCGCACGCATGGCATCCGCGGCGCGGACATCTCCGGGATCGCCTTCGACCGGGCCCCGGTTCCCACCGACGCCGTGGTCGGCGAGGTGGGGGGTGGCCTGGAGACCGTGCTCAAGGCGCTTCAGCTGACTCGCACCATGTGCGTCGCGCTCTCCCTGGGCGCCGCCGACCACGCGCTCGCGCTCGGCTACGACTTCGCCGCCGAGCGCGGCCTGTACGGCCGGTCGCTGATCGATCTGCCGCAGGCGCGCCGGACCCTGGCCGAGAGCACCGCAGACGTGCTGGCCGACGAGGCGCTGGCGCTGGTCGTGGCCCGCGCGGTGCAGACCGTACCGGCGGAGCTCTCGGTCATCGCCGCGGTCACCAAGTACCTGGTGCCGACCCGTACCGAGGCGGTCGTCACTGCGATGACCCGGCTGCTCGGCGCCCGTGCCTTCCTCAAGGTCGTCTACGCCGGCGGACGTTTCCAGAAGGTGGACCGAGACCACCGGATCGTCGGCCTCTTCGACGGCAACACCCTGGTCAACCTCAATTCACTGATCAGCCAGTTCCGCGTGCTGGTGCGGGCCCATGAGCGCGGCACCGGGGATGTGCGGGGAGCAGTCGCCGCGTTCCGCCTCACCGCGCCGTTGCCGCCCGTCGCCCTCGACCGGCTCTCACTGATCTCCCGCCACGGCAGTGGTGTCCTGGCCGCACTGCCCGGCTGCGTCGAGCAGTTGCGCCGCGTCGCCGCGCGGAATCCGGCGGTCGAGCCCGCCCTGCGCGCCGCCGAACGGCTGTTGGCCGTGGTGGACCAGGTGCATGCGGAGATGGCCGAGCTTCAGGAGTCGCAGACCGAGGTGCCGCCGGCCGCCTTCGAGACCGCCCGCCGATTCACGCTGTGCTTCGCCGCAGCGGCCTGCGTCGGCCTGTGGACGCACAGCCGCGTCGACGCGGAGGCGGGCGCGACGGCGCGCCTGTGGCGGGATGCCCTGTGGCTGCGGGCCGCGCTTGCCCGGCTGCTGACCGCGTTGGGCCTGCCCGACGCGGCGGACCCGGAGGCGTTGGACGAAGTGCTCGACGCCGCCGGCGCCTTGCACGCCGAAGGCCGGCTGGTCTCGCTGCTGCCGTTGTCGCTGCGTCCCGCCGGTTCGGCGGGGGACGGAACGGACCGGCCGGCCGCCGCCGTTCACGCTCACGCGCCGGCACGGGGGAGCACATCATGACGACCGGTCAGGAAACGTGCGTGGCGGCCCGGGTCGCCGAACTGAACGCCGCGTTCGGCGATCCCGCCGACCCGGCCAACCCGGTCGGCCATGCCCGGATACTGGAGGCCGACGAGGCCGGCGAGCTGTCCGAGGCCGGCGAGAAGCTGCTGGACGGGTTCGGCCTCAACGCCGAGTTCGTGCCGACGGCACTCGGCGGCCGGTTGGAGCGGATCGACTCTCTGGCGCGGGTACTGCGAGAAGTGTTCCGGCGGGACGTGGCGCTCGGGCTCGGCTACGGCGTCACCTCGTTCATGGCCGCGGTCAACGTGTGGACCGAGGGCGATGAACGGCAGCGGACCCGGCTGGCCGAGATCCTGCTGGGCGGCGGTCGGGCCTCCGTGGCGTACCACGAACTCGCGCACGGCAATGACTTCCTGCGCAACGAGTTCGAGGCCCGGGTGCAGCCGGACGGCTCGTTCCTGCTGCACGGCGCCAAACAAGTCATCAACAACGCCGCGCGGGCGCAAGCCTGGCTGCTGTTCAGCCGCACCGACCCCGCGCCGGGGCCGCGCAGCCACTCGGTGCTGATGGTCGAGCGCGACCAGGTCGCGCCGGAGCGACTGACCGTGCTGCCCCGGTACGGCACCGTAGGCGTGGGTGGCTGCTTCCTGTCCGGCCTGGACTTCGACCGGGCCCGGGTCCCGGAGCAGGCGCTCGTCGGGCAGTTGGGCCACGGCGCCGACCTGGCCCTGCGCTCCTTCCAACTCACCCGCAGCGCGCTTCCGGGAATGGCGCTGGGCGCCGCGGACACGGCACTGCGCACGGTGGTGTCCTTCGCGAGAGGACGGCATCTCTACAAGCGGACCGTGGCTGAGATCCCGCAAGCTCGGGCCACGCTCGGTGGCGTCTTCCTGGATCTGCTCATCAGCGACTGCCTCTGCCTGGTCGGCACCCGCAGCGTGCACCTGTTGCCGGAGGAGGCGAGCGTCTATGCCTCAGCGGTGAAATACCTGGTGCCCATGCTGCTGCAGGAGGCCATGCACGACCTCTCCATCGTGCTGGGCGCCCGTTTCTACGTGCGCGAGGGGGAGTTCGGCATCTTCCAGAAGCACCTGAGGGACCTTCCGGTGCTCAGCCTGGGCCACGCCGGCGCCGCGGCCTGCCAGGCAACGATCATCCCGCAGCTGCCGCGGCTGGCCCGGCGCTCCTGGTTCCAGGCCGAGCCGGCACCCGACGCGCTGTTCGAGCCGCGCGCCGACCTGCCGGAGATTCCGTTCCGTCGGCTCGCCCTGACCGGCGACCGGGACGCCCTGAGCGCCTCGCTGGTCGCCGCCGCGGATGCGGTGCCGGACGGCTCCCCGCACGAGGCGGCCGTGCGCGCGCTGGTGCTGCAGCTCATCGACGAGCTGCGCCGGATCCAGGAGGAGAGCCTCGCGCTTCCGCCGCTGGACCGTACCGCGCTGGCCTCCCCGGCGAGTTTCGCGCTGTCGGACCGCTATGCCGTGGTACTGGCGGGTGCCGCGGTGCTCGGGGTCTGGCACCGGGCCCATGCCCGGGGCGGGGATCCCTTCCTCGCCGACCCGGCCTGGACCGCCGCGGCTTTGGACCGGCTCGTCCGGCGGCTCGGCCGTCGGCCGGCCGCCCTGCCCGCCGATTGCGCCGGGCGGGTTCAGGAGGAGTTGCTGCGCCGCCATGCGGAGCGCCGCAGCTTCGATCTCTACGACACCGCCCTGGCCGGTTGACGGCGCCCGCCGTCCCACGCCAAGAACACCCACTCGGATCTGGAGGAACCTGTGATCGACATACCCGCGGGCAGTTCGGTGCAGCCCCGCCCTGACAGCACATCGCAGCCGCGCACGGCCGAGTCGCTGGCCGGATGGCTGGTCGGCCACGTCGCCGCCTACACCCGGCTCTCCACCGAGGAGATCGACCGGACGGCGCCGCTGACCGACTACGGCCTCGACTCCGTGGCGGCGCTCAGCCTCTGCGGTGACATCGAGGACGAATTCGACCTGGTCGTCGAGCCCACGGTCGCCTGGGACCACCCGACCGTCGAGGCACTGGTCGCGTACCTGCTCGACGAGCTCGGGTCGCAGTCGCAGGCAGCGTGATGGGAAACCCGCCGCCGTCGGCCTGAGCCGCCGCCTTCCGGCCGCCGGACTCCGTCGGGGAGGGTCCCCCGCGGCAGCAGATGTCAACCGACTACAAAGGATACGAGAATGCACCTCCTCCCCAGTACGTCGTGGCCGCAGATTGTGATCGCAGTGCTGCTGGCCTCGGATGTCCTGATGTCCATCCGCCCGCTCACGTTCATTCAGGGCTGTCTCGACGGCGTCAAACTGCCGCGGGACTGGTGGTGGGTGCTCCTCGTCGTGAAGACCCTCGCCATCGTGGGTCTTCTGGTGGGGATCAAGCACGCCGGCATCGGGTTCAGCGCGAACGTCGGGGTGATCGTCTACTTCCTGTGCGCGTCGTACGCGCACATCCGGGCCCGCTTCCTGAAGCAGGAGTTCTGGATCAACTGTCTCGGGTTTCTGGCCCTTGCCATCGCGGCGTTCATCATCTCCTTCGTGGCCTGAGGAAGTGTCCTGTGAAGAAACCACCCAAGAATCTCGGCCTGTTGTTCGACTGGCACGCTGAGCAGTCACGAACCACGAAGCTGATTCTGGACCGACCGTTCGACATCGCCCCAGAGGCCGGCGCCGACTACGACGCCGCCGCGCTGGCCGGTCTGGTGCGGGAGGCGTCGGGCTGGCTGTACGCGGCCGGCGCGCGCAAGGGCGACCGGATCGCCGTCGTCAAGCGCAACCACTTCGACATGATCCTGCTGGCCGCCGCCGCCGCGCGGATCGGTGCCACCGCGGCGACGATTTCGGGAGCGAACTATCCGGAGCACCTGGCGGTGATGCTCAAGCGGCTCGACCCCTCGGTCACCCTGATCACGTCGCAGGTGCTGGAGGAGGCCGATCGCGTCGGGGTGGACCTGACGTCGTTCGGCAGGACCGTGCTGATCGACGGTGCGGCCGCGGACCCGGGAGCCGGCCTGCTGACGATCGACGGGCTGCGGGGCAGTGCCACGCCGACTCTCGACCTGCGGGCGGACGGCGAGTTGATGATGATCACGCACACCTCGGGAACCACGAACACGCCGAAGCTCGTCGCGCACACCGCGGACTCGTGCCGGGCGGGCACCCGGCTGGAGCTCCTGCCGATGCCCCTCGCTGTCAACGGGCCGAAGGACGTCAGCCTCAGCTCGATATCGTTCGCGCACTCCCGGGCCTACGCCTGGGCCATGGCACAGCTGCGGTGGGCCCCGAAGGCCCTCGTCATCGCCAGCAGCCACGAGGTCGAGGACCTGGAGCGGGTGCTGGATCGGGTCCGGCCGACCACGATCGAAGCCACACCGAACGTCTTCCAGCGCTGGGTGCCGCTGGTGCGGCGCCGGCCGGAGCTGTTCGCCCGGGTCCGCTACTACATGAACACCTTCGACCTGATGCACCCCTCGATCGCCCGGCCCTTCGTGAACGCGTCCAAGCGCCGACTCGTGCTGTGGGGGCACAGCTGGGGGCAGAGCGAGGTCGGGCCGATGGCCGGCTTCGGCTACACCCGCGGTCAGATCAACCGCCGTGCGGCCTCAGGCGGAAACATGAACATGATGGGCAACTCCTGGCCTGGGCTGGTGAGTGTCAAGGCCGCCGATCCGGAGACGGGGGCGCCGGTCAAGCACGGCCAGGTCGGCGTCCTGTTCGCGAAGTCCAAGTCGATCTGCGTCGACTATGTCGGCGAATCGGACCGCCACGCGGAGAAGTTGAAGGATTCCTGGTGGAACACCGGCGACGTCGGCTACAAGGACGCCCTCGGCCGGATCCACTTCGTCGACCGCGCGGTGGACGCCATTCCGGGTGGGAGCGCCACGGAGCTGGAGAGCGAGCTGCTCGACCGGATCGAGAATGCGGTCGAGGCGATCGTCCTGACCCGAGGCGACCGCAGCCCTGTCCCCGTCATCAGCCTCGACGGGCCGGATCTCAGCGCCGAGGAGTGGGCCGAGGCGACGCGCGGGTTGCCGCCGCTGGAGGCGCCGGTGTTCATCCCCTGGGACCGCCTCCCTCGGACATCCACATGGAAGGTACGCCGGAAGGAGCTGCGGACGATGGTGTTCGCCGAAAGCCCCGACACCACCGAACTGGAGGAGCGATTCACGTGACACAGGCCCGCGATCCGTACGGCGCCGCACTGGAGTCGGTGCTGTGGAGTGTCCCCTACAACAGTGCGACGCAATATCTGAACTGGTACAACAAGAGCGAGCCCGATCCACGGCACGGAGTGGCGTGCATCTATCAGACGCTCTACGTGGCAGAGCGCGCGACGGCGCTGGGTGCCCCGGAAGCCAGGATCCTGCAAGACCTCCGGCATATCGCGGCGGTCTTCGAGACCGACGGCGACGTCGTGGTTCTGGATCCGTATCTCCTGCACCTGACGCCGATCAGATTCCCGGCGGACGAGGTCCGGCGCGGGCACTCGTCGGTCGAGGTCGACGCGGCGCCGGTCCGGCTGGACGGGCAGGGCGGGGAACACCCCGCCCGCCTCGCGGCGGTGTACCGGTCTTCCGATCACGGCTATCGGATTCGGCTGAGATACTCGAAGTACAGCGTGAAGAAGGGTTCATACTTCCTGAGCCGTCACTTCACGCTTCGCTCCGAGAACCAGTTCGAGTACGCCGACTTCTCGGCCGACATGTCGGCGCTGCTCACCCATCCGGAGCAGAACAGCGTTTCGATCCGAGCCCTGGTGGCCGACACAGCGGTGACCGCCGAGGCGATCATTCCCTTAAAGAACTTCGCCGAACGTGAGTTCTCGGCCGCAGACATCTGGCTCCGGTCGGGCCAGGGCGTCGCGTCCCGCAACGACGCCGACGCGGCCGCGGTCTGGGCAGACCTCGAGCGGGCCACGGGCCTGGAGTGCGCGGATATCGAGGAGCACCTTGTGTCAGCTGCCCAGATTTATCAGAAGATCGCAGATCACCGAACGAGCCTCTTGGACTACTCCCTGCAGGACGTATGACGAATCGAGTGCGTATGGACCTTCGGCGCGTTTTCATCGCCGGCACTATTCAGGGGGCCAATGCGGACCTGCGGATCGACGACCAGGGATATCGCGAGCAGATCACGGCTCTGGTGCGGTCGCGTTTCCCCGAGGCGGAGTGCTTCGACCCGAGCGTTGAGGTCACGCGTCAGCTTGCCGACCCGACGACCCTGTCGGTGATCGGCAAGCTGATCGGCGACGCTCCCCGCGTGCTCGGCCTCGGATCGCTGCCTGCTGAACTGGCCGCATTGCGCGAGACGTTCAACGAGATGACCCGGGAGGCGGCGAAGTGTGACCTCTGTATCGCCTTCCTTCCCGGCCGCACGCTCAGCATGGGCACCGCCATGGAGATGCAGGCGGCGTTCTCGGCCGGCGTGCCGATCGTGGCGGTGACCTCGCTGGTCGACAACCTCGCCGTGATGTCGGTGTCGTCCTGGGTCGCCCGCGATCTGGACGCGCTCGCCGAACTGCTCGATGAACTGCTCGATGAACTGAACTGACCGGGCCGCCGTCGGCCTGCGATCCGGATGCCTGCCGACGGCCGCCCATCAGCTTCGACGCCCACGTCAGACCCCTGTTCCGGCCGATGGACCGGTGCGGGCCCCTGCCGGGTGCGCCGGCGGGCGGCGGCCGCGTTGTGCCGGGGCCGGGGTGTCAGTGGACGCGTTGCGTCAGGAGTTGTCCCGGCCAGGTTCCGTAGTGGAAGGGGTCGGTGCGGGTGAAGCCGTTGCGCTCGTAGAAGGCGATCAGCTCGCCCCCACCGCCCGCCCAGCAGTCGACCCGCAGCAGTTCCACGCCCGCCCGCCGTGTCTCTTCCACGGCATGGGCCAGCAGCGCCGCCCCGATGCCCTTGCCCGCGTGCTGTCGGTCGGAGACCAACAGCCGGACGTACCGCTCGGGTTCCCCGGCCGGCGCGATCGGCATCTCCGGGCTGGGACAGGAGTCCAGCACCAGGGCTCCGACGGGGGTTCCGTCCAACTCGGCCATGTAGGGGGCGCCCTCGGCCGTGTAGCGCTCGATCCGCGCCGCGCCGCCGGGCCTCTGCGAGTACGGCTTCGTGCCCCACTGCTCGGTGTTGCCGCGAGCGTTCATCCAGATCACCGCGGCGTCGAGCATCGCCAGAATGGCCGGTGCGTCGTCGAGGCTGCCTGATCTGATCCGTATGCCATGGGTGGTGTCGTTCATGGCGGAAGCGTAGGCCCCCTGTCGGGTGGCTCCCGGAGGGAGGGCAGCGCGTCGGAGGAAGCCGAATTCGGCACCGAATGCGTGTGTTTGACCGAACTTTTCGGGGGAAAACACCATGTGTACCCACTCACCGCAGCACCACAGCACCACAGTCCCGGCGGCCGTCGCCACCGCCCACCGGGGCCACCACCGGCACCAGCGGTACGGCGTCGCGCGATTCGACGGGCACGGTCGGGGATCGCGTCCGCGCGTACGGCGATGTGCGGACCACGATGACGGATGACGAAGGATGACGAAGGATGACGATGACAAAAGAGGGCGAGGACGAGGAATTTGGCACAGAGTGAGCCCCTGGGGCGGGGATTGGGGCTCTTGGCGGTAGTGATATCGGATACGCGTACCGACACGGATCACCTGATGGGGTGAGGTTTTCGGCTTGTTGGACCTGGATCTTCCCGCTCTGTCCATGATTGGGCATACGGCCGTTCGGCCGGTGGAACGAGGAGAGTTGGGTGGACAAGCACGACGGGGGTGACCCGGTGGCGATGCGGGTCGACGATCCGTGGCAGAACTCGGCGGCGGCCGGCTTATGGTTCCAGGACCAGCCCGCCCCCACACCAGCGCCGGAGGTGCCGCGGCCCACGGCGGCGGCCCACAGGGCGGCGCTCTATCTGGAGGTGCAGCGCAGCGCGGACTTCCGCGAAGTGCGGGAGCGGTACCGGAGATTCGCGTTTCCGACGGTGGCGGTCTTTGTGTGCTGGTACCTGCTGTACGTGGTGGCGGCGACCACCGCGCCGCGGCTGATGGCCCACCGGGTGGCCGGTGAGCTCAATGTGGCGATGGTCGCGGGGCTGGCGCAGTTCGCCACGACCTTCCTACTGACCTGGGCCTATGCCCGGCACGCCCGGCTGCGCCGGGACCGGGCGGCGCTCGACCTGCGGTGGACGCTGGCCACCAGGACCGGTCAGGAGCGGGTGCGATGACTATGGGCATGACGACGGTTCATCAGTCGATGGTCGGATACCTCGCGGACCCGGCGGGGGAGCACCAAGGGCTGGCGATCGTCCTGTTCACCGCCTTCGTGTCGGTGACGCTGGCGATCACCGCGTGGGCGGGGCGACGGCGCAGCTCCTCGGTGGAGTTCTTCGCGGGCGGACGGCTGTTCACCCCGATGCAGAACGGGTTCGCGCTCGCCGGCGACTACATGTCGGCGGCCTCCTTCCTCGGCATCTCCGGGCTGATCGCACTTTTCGGCTACGACGGTCTGCTGTACTCGGTGGGGTTCTTCGTCGCGTGGCTGGTCGTGCTCATGCTGGTCGCGGAGCTGGTGCGCAACTGCGGCCGGTACACGCTGGCCGACGTGCTCTCCGCGCGGATGCGCCAGCGGCCGGTGCGCATCGCCGCCGGGACCGCGTCCGTCACGGTCTCCATCCTCTACCTGGTCGCCCAGATGGTCGGCGCCGGAAGCCTGGTGGGGCTGCTGCTCGGCGGTGAGGGGACCGCGGCACGGACCTGGACGGTGATCGGGGTCGGCGCGCTGATGGTGTTCTACGTGTCCTTCGGCGGGATGCGGGCCACCACGTGGATTCAGATCGTCAAGACCGTGCTGCTGACCGGCGGCGCGATCACGCTCACCGTGATGGTGCTGATCCGCTTCCACGGCAACCTCGACAACCTGCTCAGCTCGGCCGTGAGCGGCAGCGGTCAGGGCAACGCCTTCCTGGCGCCCGGTCTGAAGTACGGCGGCGGCTGGACCTCGCGGCTGGACTTCATCAGCCTCGGCCTCGCCCTGGTGCTGGGCACCGCGGGCCTGCCGCACATTCTGTCGCGCTTCTACACGGTGCCGACCGCCCGCTCGGCGCGGCGCTCGGTGGTGTGGGCGATCGCGCTGATCGGGCTGTTCTATCTGATGACGATCGTGCTGGGCTTCGGCGCGGCCGCCGTCGTCGGCTCGGACACCGTGCGGACCTCCAACGCGGCGGGCAACACCGCCGTGCCGCTGCTCGCCGAGATCCTCGGCGGCGGGGCAGGCACGACCGGGGGGACCGTGCTCTTCGCGGTGGTCGGGGCGGTGGCCTTCGCCACGATCCTCGCCGTCGTCGCGGGCATCACCCTCGCGTCCTCCGCGTCGGTCGCCCATGACCTCTACGCCAGTTGGCGCCGCAAGCCCGCCGAGCCGAGCGCCAAGGCCGAGCGCCGACGCGTCGGGCGGCAGATGACCCGGGAGACGGCGTACGACGACGCTCCGCGCGGTGAGTTCACGCACCACGGGAGCCTCGGCTTCGGGGACTCGACGTACGGCATCCCGCGGCACGAGGAGCCGGCGACCGTCGAAAGCTCGGCGGCGGAAGGCCACATGGAGGAGGACGAGGTGAAGGTCGCCAGGTTCGCCGCGGTCGGTATCGGCGCGGTGGCCATCGCGCTCAGCCTCTTCGCCCAGGACCAGAACATCGCGTTCCTGGTCGGTCTCGCGTTCGCCGTGGCCGCGTCGGCGAATCTGCCCGCGTTGCTCTACTCGCTCTTCTGGCACCGCTTCACCACCCGTGGCGCGGTCTGGTCGATCTACGGCGGTCTCGTACCGGCCATGCTGCTGGTGGTGCTCTCCCCGGTCGTCTCCGGGCGGCCGGACGCGCTCTTCCCCGGCGTCGACTTCCACCTCTTCCCGCTGGAGAACCCCGGTCTGGTCTCCATTCCGCTGGGCTTCCTCGCCGGTTGGCTCGGGACGGTGCTGTCGCCGGAGGGTGCGGACGAGGGCATGTTCGCGGAGACGGAGGTGCGTTCGCTCACCGGGGCCGGTGCCGCGTGAGCCAGGTCTCGTGCGGTCTCATATCGCACAGCGACATATCGCACAGCCTCATACCGTGCAGCTCCGAGCCGTGCGGTCCGGTCGACGCAGTCCTGTGCCGTGCGTGGGCGTCACCCCGAGGGCGCCCACGCGTACAGATGCTCGGGACGGCCGGTGTCGCCGTACTTGAGGGTGAGCCGCAGCCGACCGGCCTGTTCCAGGTGTTTGAGGTAGCGCTGCGCGGTGGAGCGGCTCAACCCGGCCCGTTCGGCCACCTCCTGCGCGGACAGCGGCGCGCCGGCCTCCCGCAGCACTCGGCGGATGAGGTCGGCGGTCGGCGCCGAGTGGCCCTTGGGCAGCGAGGCCGGGGAGGCGGACGCCGTACGCAGCGCGCCGAAGATCCGGTCGACCTGCTCCTGCCCGGCCTCGCCGCCCCCGCTCACCCCGTCCAGGGTCCGCCGCAGCGCCGCGTAACCGTCCAGCTTGGCCCGCAGCCCCGCGAAGCCGAAGGGCTTGACCAGGTATTGCAGGGCCCCGAGCCGCATCGCCGCCTGTACGGTCGCCACGTCGCGGGCCGCCGTCACCATGATCACATCGGCGTGGTGGCCGAGTTGCCGCATCCGCCGCACCAGCGTCAGCCCGGTCTCGTCCGGCAGATAGTGGTCGAGGAGCACCAGGTCGATCCGGGTGCGTTCCAGGGTGGCCAGTGCCTGGGCGGCGGTGTGGGCGCGGGCGGCCACCCGGAAGCCGGGACACTTGCCGACGTAGGCGGAGTTGATCTCCGCGACCCGGAAGTCGTCGTCCACCACCAGGACATCGATCATCGCGCACCTCCCGGCCGTGCGGCGCCGGCCAGTTCGCCGAGCACGGGGTCGCAGAGGAGCGGGCCACCGAGGACGGGATCACCGCGGCCGGGCCCACGGCCCCTGGCCCCGCCGCCCGGACCACTCCCCGCAGGACCACCCATCGCCGGGCCGCTCACCGCCAGTTCACCCATCGCCGCGTCACCCGCCACGCCGGCCCCGGCCACGCCGGCCCCGCCCTCGCCGCCACCCGCGACCGCTTCCGGGAGCACAACGCTGAACACCGCGCCGCCGCCCGCCCGCGCCCCGACCCGGGCCGTTCCCCCGTACCGCTCGGCCAGCCGCCGTACCAGCGCCAGGCCCAGGCCGCGCCCGCGGTGCGCGGGCGACTGCTTCGTGGTCCACCCCTCGGTGAAGATCAGGTCCCGCAACTCCGGGGCCACACCCGGCCCGTCGTCGCCGACCCGCACCACCACCGTGCTCCGCTCCGCCCGCAGCTCCACCTCGACGCCGCTCGTCGCCGCGTCCAGCGCGTTGTCGATGAGATTGCCAAGGACGGTCACCAGGTCGCGCGCGTCCACCACCCGGTCGGGCAGCCAGGTCGCGGCCGAGATCCGCAGCGCCACCCCGCGTTCGGCCGCGATGGCCGCCTTCCCCACCAGCAGCGCCGACAGCAGCGGGTCGTGCACCCGCTCGGCGACCTCCTCGGCCGACGCCCGGTGGGTGTCCGCGACCTCGGCCACGTAGTTCACGGCCTCCTCGTTCAGCCCCAGCTCCAGCAGCCCGAGCAGCGTGTGCAGCCGGTTGGCGTGCTCGTGGTCCTGGGCCCGCAGCGCGTCCAGCAGCCCATGGGTGGAGTCCAGTTCGCGGCCCAGCAGCTCCAGTTCGGTACGGTCCCGCAGCGTCACCACCGCGCCGCCGTCCTGGGTCGGCATCCGGTTGGCGATCAGCACCCGGCCGCCGCTGACGGTGAGCAGGTCCGCGCCCTCCGCCCGCCCGGCCAGGACGTCCGTGGTGCGGCCCGGCGGCAGCAGCTCGTCGAGTGGTACGCCCGCCGTGTCGCCGTGCAGGCCGAGCAGCCGCTGCGCCTCGTCGTTGACCAGCCGCACCCGGCCCAGCCGGTCGAGCGCCACCACGCCCTCGCGGATGCCGTGCAGCATCGCCTCCCGCTCGTCCAGCAGCGCCGCGATGTCGGCGAAGCCCAGCCCGCGGGTGGCCCGCTGCAACCGCCGCGACCCCCACAGCGCCGCCGCCACACCCACCGCGAGCGCGCCCCCCGCGTACTTGAGCAGCCCCGGCACCGCGCCCAGCAGCCGGTTCCGGACGCCGGTGTAGGCGATGCCCACGGACACCGCGCCGACGATCCGCCCTGAGCGGTCCCGCAGCGGCACCTTGCCGCGCGCGCTGCGTCCGAGCGTGCCGCTGTCGATCTGCATGATCTCGCGGCCGGCCAGCGCCACGCTCGGATCGGTCGAGACATGCTCGCCGATCCGCTTGGGCTCGGTGTGCGACCAGCGGGTGCCGTGGGTGTCCATCACCACGATGTAGCTGGCCTTGGTGGCCTTCCTGATCCGTTCCGCCTCGGCCTGCACCGGACCGTGGGGCGAGGGCCGGGACGCGACCAGTTCGGCCGCGATCCGCGGCTGCGCGGCGACGGTCTGCGCGATGGCCAGGGCCCGGCTCATCTCCTCGTCGTCGAGCTGGTGGCTGAGCGGCGCCAGGAAGAGCCCGGTGGCCAGCGCGGTGACGCCGACGGTGATCGACAGCTCCCTCAGCAGTACCTGCGCCGAGACGCGGCGCGGCCATCCGATCCGCATGGTGGGCTCCTCCGGCATGTTCCGGCGCGTGGTCCTCCGGCGGCTCTCCGAAGGCCCGGACGACCGCTCCGGCGGCCGTGCCGTGCACGCAAGGTAAACGCTGCCGCGCGCGATGGGCAGGGGCCGTTTCGCTTTCGTTGCGCGGGCGCGAGCAGAACGAGCAGAAGGGTCGCTTGTGGGCACAAGGCGCCCAGCGCTCACAAGGCTGTCCGGGCCCTCCCGGCGCCCCTAGCGTCCACGGCCATGACCACCAGCGACACAAGCCCCGCCATCGAGCTGCGGGGGGCGAGCAAGGCCTTCCGTACCCCGTCCGGAGGGCTGCACACCGCCGTACGGGACCTGGACCTGACCGTGGAACGCGGTGAGTTCGTCGCCGTCGTCGGCCCCACCGGCTGCGGCAAATCGACCACGCTGACCCTGGTCAGCGGACTGGAGGAGGCCACCGAGGGAGAGGTTCTGGTCGGCGGAGAGCCGGTGCGCGGCATCGGCCGGGACGTCGGCTTCGTCTTCCAGCAGGACGCCGTCTTCCCCTGGCGGACCGTGCTGTCCAATGTCATGGCCGGGCCCCGGTTCCGCGGCGCGGCCAAGGCCGAGGCCCGGGAACGGGCCCGCGACTGGCTGGCCCGGGTGGGCCTGAGCGCCTTCGAGGACCGCTATCCCCACCAGCTCTCCGGCGGTATGCGCAAGCGCGTCTCGCTCGCCGCCACCCTCGTCAACGACCCCGCGATCCTGCTCATGGACGAGCCGTTCTCCGCGCTCGACGTGCAGACCCGCGCCCTGATGTCCGACCAGCTGCTCGACCTGTGGGCCGGCACCGGCTCCTCGGTCGTCTTCGTCACGCACGACCTGGAGGAGTCCATCGCCCTCGCCGACAAGGTCGTCGTGATGACCGCCGGCCCGGCCACCGTGAAGGAGGTCTTCACGATCAGCCTGCCGCGGCCCCGCAAGGTCGAGGAGGTACGGCTGGAACCGCGGTTCGTGGAGATCTACCGCGAGATCTGGTCCTCGCTCGGCGAAGAGGTCCGCATCACCCGGGAAAGGGGCGCCGGCGATGTTGCCTCCTGAGCCCGTCGTCCTGCCGCGCGTCGCGGCCGAGTCCACCGAACGCGGCCGGGCCAGGGCCCGCGCCGTACGCAACCGCTCCCTGCTCGTCCAGGCCGGCCGGATCCTCGTACTGGCCGCGGTGCTCGGCCTGTGGGAGTGGTTCGCCCGCTCCGGGGTGATCGATCCGTTCAACTTCTCCATGCCCACGAAGATCTGGGACCAGATCAGGCAGTGGTCGCTGCACGGCACCGCTCAGGGCTCGCTGTGGGAGCAGATCTGGTACACGCTCTACGAGGCCCTGCTCGGCTGGGGCATCGGGGTCGTGGCCGGCGTGGTGCTGGGCATCGCGCTCGGCAGGATACGTTTCCTCGCCGACGTCTTCGGACCGTACGTCAAGGTCCTCAACGCGCTGCCGCGGATCGTGCTGGCCCCGATCTTCCTGATCTGGTTCGGCCTCGGACCGGCCTCCAAGGTCGCCTCGGCGGTCGTGCTGGTCTTCTTCCCGGTGTTCTTCAACGCCTTCCAGGGCGCCCGCGAGGTGGACCGCGACCTCGTCGCCAACGCTCGCATCCTGGGCGCGAGCAACCGCCGCGTCACCCTCCAGGTGGTCATTCCCTCGGCCACCTCCTGGATCTTCACCAGCCTGCACGTCAGCTTCGGCTTCGCCCTGATCGGCGCGATCGTCGGCGAGTACATCGGCGCCACCAAGGGCCTCGGCCTGCTGGTCGCCTCCTCGCAGGGCACCTTCAACGCCGCGGGCGTCTACGCGGCCATGGTGATCCTCGCCGTGGTCGCCCTGCTCGCGGAGGGCCTGCTCACCTTCCTGGAGAAGCGGCTCTTCCGCTGGAAGCCCGCGGAGTCCGGCGCCGGGAACTGACCGGCCGGCACCTCACCTCACCCTCACACCCGTTCACAAGGACGTGACCATGCGCAAGTACGCCCAGCTTCCGGCGCTCGCCCTCGCGCTCGCCGGAGCGCTCACCCTCACCACCCTCACCGCCTGCGGCAGCGACTCCGACTCCGGCTCGGGCCAGGGGCACACCACCAAGGTCAAGATCATGGTCGGCGGGCTCGACAAGGTCATCTACATGCCCGCGATGCTCACCCAGCGGCTCGGCTTCTTCAAGGAGGAGGGCCTGGACGTGACGCTGATGACGGAACCGGCCGGGGTGGAGGCCACCACCGCGCTCGTCGCCAGGGATGTGCAGGGCGTCGTCGGCTTCTACGACCACACGCTCGATCTCCAGGTCAAGGGCAAGCGGGTGGAGTCCGTGGTCCAACTGGCGCAGGCGCCCGGCGAGGTCGAGGTGGTGTCCACCAAGGCCGCCGACGAGATCAGGTCCGCCAGGGACTTCAAGGGCAAGAAGCTCGGTGTCACCGGCCTCGGCTCCTCCACGGACTTCCTCACCAAGTACCTGGCGGTCCACCACGGCCTCCAGGTCAGCGACTTCACCCCGGTCGCGGCCGGCGCGGGCCAGACCTTCATCGCCGCGCTCCAGCAGGGTGCCATCCAGGGCGGGATGACCACCGACCCGACCGTCGCGCAGATCCTGGACAAGGGCCTGGGCAAGGTGCTCTACGACATGCGGACGCCCGAGGGCTCCCGCGAGGCGCTGGGCGGGCTCTACCCGTCCTCCAGCCTCTACATGAACACGGACTGGGTGGAGGACCACAAGGAGACCGTCCAGAAGCTGGCCAACGCGTTCGTGAAGACCCTCGGCTGGATGGCGAGACACACGCCCGAGGACATCGCCGCCAAGATGCCGGCCGACTACGCGCAGGGCGGCAAGGAGCTCTACGTGGAGGCGATCAAGGCGACGCTGCCGATGTTCACCGCCGACGGGGTGATGCCGCCCGACGGACCCGCGACCGTGGAGGCCGTGCTCAAGGCGTTCAACCCGAACCTCCAGCACTCGGCGGTGGACCTGGAGAAGACGTACACCACGGAGTTCGTCAACAAGGCGGCCTGACCCGCCCACGGACCTCGACCCGCCCACGGGCCCCGACCGTCCGTGACCCTACGCCGGACCTTCCGCGGGTCCTTGGCGGCCGGCCCGACCACCTCCCCGGTCCGGCCGGCCGCCCGCGCGGCTCTCGGCCACTTCCTCGACCCCGGTGACGTCCATCCAGGCCGGGGTGCCGAGGGCCGCGTCGCAGCTCTCCGGGCGCGGCGGCCGCGCGGCCCGCCGGGCGACCGCGACCTGCCAGGCCCGCCCGTCGGTGTGCGCGACCCGTACGGTCCAGCCGTCCGGCGCCGCCTCCGTACGCTCCACCGCGAGCGCGCCCGCCAGGTCCTCGCCGGTCAGCGCGCGTACCGCCAACTCCGCGGCCTGGCCCGGCCGTTCCCACGCCGACCGGCCGCGGCAGCCGTCCAGTACGACCCGCCCGGCCCGCGCCGCCTCCAGCACCTCCTTGGCATGGCGGCCGTCCGTCCGCCCGTAGGCGTAGCCGTGGGGCAGTACGAGGACGGTGGGCGCGAAACGGTGGCCGCCGAGGTGGGTGACCTCCCAGACCTCGCCGCTGTCCGAGGCGGCTAGTTCGGCGGCCAGCGGGCGGCCGTACACCGCGCAGCAGCGGTCGCGTCTGCCGTTGGTGCACACCAGGGCGAGCGGCGGCCCCTCGTACGGCGTCCCGAAGCCGCCGTGCGCGCCCGCGCCCATGGCCGCGAAGTCCAGCGCCGTCAGCTCGGCGGGGTCGGCGACCTCGGCGGTACGCACCCATGGGTCGTGCGGCGCGGTGTGCGCGACCAGGACGCGGTGCCGGGTCGGGCGGTGCGTGTCGGCGTGCCGGCCGGGGCGGCGGATCAGGGCGACCCGCACGCCCGTGCCGTCGGCGAGCCGGTCGAGCGCGCGGCCGGTCGCCGGGTCCAGCCGGCTCGACGTGAGGGCCTTGGCGCCCCACGGCCCCGGCTGCTCGATCAGCAGCCAGGTCCGCGCGGTGGCCGCGGTGGCCGCCACGGGTTCGGCCAGCTCGGCCGAGGCTCGCGTACAGGTCATCACGCGGGCGAGCCTAGCCGTCCGGCCCCGCGCCCGGACGGCAACGGTCACAGCCGCCGACCCCCGGCGGCGGGACCGAGCCGAAGAGGCCCGGCGGCCCCGCCGGTGGGGTGTCCGGATCCTGGGGCCTGCCCGGGGCCACCGGCCTGCGCCGGTCCGGCCGGGCTCGCGGCCGACCGCGGCTCCTTGACCGGGCCCGGCGGCCCCGCCGGTGGGGTGTCCGGATCCTGGGGCCTGCCCCGGGCCACCGGCCTGCGCCGGTCCGGCCGGGCTCGCGGCCGACCGCGGCTCCTGAACCTGCTCGGGTCCGGGGCAGGCCCCGCGCCCGCTCGGCCCCTTACACCGGGCCCGCGACCACCGCGACCGGCTTGGCCAGCGGGACGCCCGAGCCGTCGCGGCGCGGGTCCTTCGGGGGCAGTTCCGCGGGGGTGCCGGTGGCCGTGGCGGCCCGGGCCGGGGCCGCGCCCGCCCAGGCCAGCAGCAGCCCGACCTCGCCCCGCAGGAAGCGCTGGCAGCGCACACCGCCCGTGGCCCGGCCCTTGCGCGGGTACTGCTCGAACGGGGTCAGCTTCGCTGTGCCCTCGCCTGAGCCGTCCAGTGCCTCCTCGGCGCGGGCCACGGTGAAGACCACCGCGTCCACGGCCGGGTCGACCGCGGTGAACGAGATCACCTTCGCGCCGTCGGCGAGCTTGACGCCCGTCATGCCGCCGGCCGGGCGGCCCTGCGGGCGCACCTGGGAGGCCGGGTAGCGCAGCAGTTGCGCGTCGTCGGTGATGAAGACCAGGTCCTCCTCGCCGGTGCGCAGCTCGACCGCGCCCACCACCGAGTCGCCGTCCCTGAGGCCGATGACCTCCAGATTGTCCTTGTTCGCCGGGTAGTCCGGCACGACACGCTTGACCACGCCCTGCTCGGTGCCGAGCGCGAGTCCGGGGGAGGACTCGTCCAACGTGGTCAGGCACAGCGCCCGTTCGCCGTCCTCCAGGGACAGGAACTCCGTCAGCGCCGCGCCCCCGGCCAGCGACGGCGCCGCCGCGGTCTCCGGCAGCATCGGCAGGTCGATGACGGTCAGCCGCAGCAGCCGCCCGGCGGAGGTCACCACGCCCACGTCCGCGCGGGCGGTGGTCGGCACGGCCGAGACGATCACGTCGTGCCTGGCCCGCTTGCCCTCTCCGTCGCCGATCCCCTCGCCGTTGGCGGTCCGCGCCACCAGGCCGGTCGAGGACAGCAGCACCCGGCAGGGGTCGTCCGCGACTTCCAGCGGCACCGCGGTGACCGGCGAGCCCGCCGACTCCAGCAGCACCGTACGGCGCTCGGTGCCGTACTTCTTGGCGACCGCGGCCAGTTCGGACGACACCAGCTTGCGCAGCTCCGTGTCCGACTCCAGGATGCGGGTCAGCTCGGCGATCTCCGCGTTCAGCCGGTCGCGCTCGGACTCCAGCTCGATGCGGTCGAAGCGGGTCAGCCGGCGCAGCGGGGTGTCGAGGATGTACTGGGTCTGGATGTCGGACAGGCTGAAGCGCTCCATCAGCCGTTCCTTGGCCTGCGCCGAGTTCTCGCTGGACCGGATGATCGCGATGACCTCGTCGATGTCGACCAGGGCCACCAACAGACCGTCCACCAGGTGGAGCCGGTCGCGGCGCTTGGTGCGGCGGAACTCGCTGCGCCTGCGGACCACTTCGAAGCGGTGGTCGACATAGACCTGGAGCAGCTCGCGCAGCCCGAGGGTGAGCGGCTGGCCGTCCACCAGGGCCACGTTGTTGATGCCGAAGGAGTCCTCCATCGGCGTGAGCTTGTAGAGCTGTTCGAGTACGGCCTCCGGGTTGAAGCCGTTCTTGATCTCGATGACCAGTTGCAGGCCGTGCTGGCGGTCGGTGAGGTCCTTGACGTCGGCGATGCCCTGGAGCTTCTTCGCGCCGACCATGTCCTTGATCTTGGCGATGACCTTCTCGGGCCCGACGTTGAACGGCAGTTCGGTGACGATCAGGCCCTTGCGGCGCGGTGTCACGTCCGTGACCTTCACCGTGGCCCGGATCCTGAAGGCGCCGCGGCCGGACTCGTACGCGTCGCGGATGCCGCCCAGGCCGATGATCCGGCCGCCGGTCGGCAGGTCGGGGCCCGGCACGAACCGCATCAGGGTGTCGAGGTCGGAGTTCGGGTGCTTGATGAGGTGGCGGGCGGCGGCGATGACCTCGCCGAGGTTGTGCGGCGGCATGTTGGTGGCCATGCCCACCGCGATCCCGGACGAGCCGTTGACCAGCAGGTTGGGGTAGGCGGCGGGCAGGACGCCCGGCTCCTCCTCCTGGCCGTCGTAGTTGGGCGCGAAGTCGACGGTGTCCTCGTCGATCGACTCGACCATCAGCTGGGCCGGGCCGGACATCCGGGCCTCGGTGTAACGCATGGCGGCCGGGAGGTCGTCCAGCGAACCGAAGTTGCCGTGCCCGTCGACCAGCGGCAGCCGCTGGGAGAACGGCTGCGCCATGCGGACCATGGCGTCGTAGATGGAGGCGTCGCCGTGCGGGTGGAGCTTGCCCATCACCTCGCCGACGACACGGGCGCACTTGACGAAGCTGCGGTCGGGGCGCAGGCCCATCTCGTTCATCTGATAGACGATCCGGCGGTGCACCGGCTTCATGCCGTCGCGGGCGTCGGGCAGCGCGCGCGAGTAGATCACCGAGTAGGCGTACTCCAGATAGGAGCCCTGCATCTCGTCCACGACGTCGATGTCGAGGATGCGCTCCTCGAAGGCGTCGTCCGGCGGCGGGGTCTTCGTCGTGCGGCGGGCCATCTCGGCGGCGCTCCTTCTGCTGGTTGCCTCGTCCGGATCTCCGTCCGGAGCCTTCGTCTGGACCGGTGAACTTGACGCGCTCCATTGTGGCCCGCGACACCGACAACGCCGACCACACCCCCGTACGAGCGCGCCTTCACCGGGAACTTCGCCGACCGCCGACTCGCTTGCCTAGAGTGGCAGCACTCTACGCAGTCACGAGCACGCGACCGGAAGGACAGCTTGCCCATGGGTCACACGGCCACGCCGGAGGCACACTCCAGCGGCCTGACAGCCACCGAGCACCGCCTGGCGAACGGCCTGCGGGTGGTGCTCTCGGAGGACCATCTCACCCCGGTGGCCGCCGTCTGCCTCTGGTACGACGTCGGTTCACGCCACGAGGTGGCGGGCCGCACCGGTCTCGCCCACCTCTTCGAGCACCTGATGTTCCAGGGCTCGTCCAGTGTGAAGGGCAACGGCCACTTCGAACTGGTCCAGGGCGCGGGCGGTTCGCTCAACGGCACCACGAGCTTCGAGCGCACCAACTACTTCGAGACGATGCCCGCCCACCAGGTCGAGCTGGCCCTGTGGCTCGAGGCGGACCGGATGGGCAGCCTGCTGACCGCCCTGGACCTGGAGAGCCTGGACAACCAGCGCGACGTGGTGAAGAACGAGCGCCGCCAGCGGTACGACAATGTGCCCTACGGTACGGCCTTCGAGCGGCTGACCGCCCTCGCCTACCCGGAGGGCCACCCGTACCACCACACGCCGATCGGCTCGATGGCCGATCTGGACGCGGCCTCGCTGGAGGACGCCCAGGCGTTCTTCCGCACGTACTACGCGCCGGGCAACGCGGTGCTCGCCGTGGTCGGCGACATCGACCCGGAGCAGACCCTGGCCTGGGTCGAGAAGTACTTCGGCACGATCCCCGCGCACGACGGCAAGCCGGCGCCGCGCGACGGCTCGCTGCCCGAGATCATGGGCGGCCAGCTGCGCGAGGTGATCGAGGAGGACGTGCCCTCGCGCGCCCTGATGGCCGCCTACCGGCTGCCCGAGGACGGCACCCGCGCGGGCGACGCCGCCGATCTGGCGCTGACGGTGCTGGGCGGCGGCGAGTCGTCCCGGCTGCACAACCGGCTGGTACGGCGGGACCGTACGGCGGTGGCCGCCGGGTTCGGGCTGCTGCGGCTGGCCGGGGCGCCCTCGCTCGGCTGGCTCGACGTCAAGGCGTCCAGCGGGGTCGAACTGTCCGCCATCGAGGAGGCGGTGGACGAGGAGCTGGCCCGGTTCGCCGAACACGGCCCGACGCCCGCCGAGATGGAGCGGGCCCAGGCCCAGCTGGAGCGGGAGTGGCTGGACCGGCTGTCGACCGTCGGCGGCCGGGCGGACGAACTGTGCCGGTTCGCCGTGCTCTTCGGCGACCCGCAGCTCGCCCTGACCGCCGTGCAGCGGGTGCTGGCCGTCACCGCGGAGGAGGTCCAGGCGGTGGCCGCGGCGCGGCTGCGGCCCGACAACCGCGCCGTGCTCGTCTACGAACCCACCGGCGGCGCGCAGTCCGGCGACGACGCCACCGAGCCGCAGGAAGACCAGGCCGCGATCGACCAGGACCAGGAAGAGGGCGAAGCGTGAGCGACACCGCCGCCGTCATGACGTTCCACCCGCAGCCGCAGGCCGGCGAGCCCAAGCCGTGGGCGTTTCCCGCGCCCGAGCGCGGCACCCTGGCCAACGGCCTGACGCTGCTGACCAGTCACCGTCCCGGCCGGCGGGTCGTGGCCGTCGAGGTGCTGCTCGCCGCGCCGCTGGACGCCGAGCCGGAGGGCCTCGACGGGGTCGGCACCATCATGGCCAGGGCGCTGTCCGAGGGCACCGACGAGCACACCGCCGAGGAGTTCGCGGCCGAGCTGGAGCGCTGCGGCGCCACCCTGGACGCGCACGCCGACCACCCCGGGGTCCGGGTCACCCTCGAAGTGCCCGCCTCCCGCCTGGACAAGGCCCTCGGGCTGCTCGCCGAGGCGCTGCGGGCCCCCGCCTTCCCCGACGACGAGATCAAGCGCCTGGTCGCCAACCGGCTCGACGAGATCCCGCACGAGCTGGCCAACCCCGCCCGCCGGGCCGCCATGGCGCTGTCCAAGGAGCTCTTCCCGGCCGAGCTGCGCTGTTCGCGGCCCCGCCAGGGCACCGAGGAGACCGTCCGCAGGATCGACTCGGCCGCGGTCCGCGCCTTCTACGAGGCCCATGTCCGGCCCGCGACCGCCACCGCCGTCGCGGTCGGCGACTTCACCGGCATCGACCTGCCGGCCCTGCTCGACAGCACCCTCGGCCGGTGGCGGGGCACCCCCGGCGAGGCCCGTCCGCGTCCGGCGATCACCGCGGACGACTCCGCGCGCGTGGTGATCGTCGACCGCCCGGGCTCGGTCCAGACGCAGCTGCTGATCGGCCGGACCGGCGCCGACCGGCACGACCCGGCGTGGGCCGCGCAGGTCCTGGGCACCTACTGCCTCGGCGGCACCCTCACCTCGCGTCTCGACCGGGTGCTGCGCGAGGAGAAGGGCTACACCTACGGAGTCCGGGCCTTCGCCCAGGTGCTGCTGTCGTCCGCGGACGGTACCGGCGCCGCGCTGCTGGCGATCAGCGGTTCGGTGGCCACCGAGGTCACCGGTCCCGCTCTCGCCGACCTCCGCCAGGTGATCCGCACCCTCGCCGAGGACGGGCTGACCGACGACGAGCGCGATGTCGCCGTGCAGAACCTCGTCGGGGTCGCGCCCCTGCGGTACGAGACGGCCGCCGCGGTGGCGGGCACGCTCACCGACCAGGTCGAGCAGCAGCTCCCGGACGACTACCAGGCCGAGCTCTACGCGCGGCTCGCGGCGACCGGCACGGTGGAGGCCACCGCCGCGGTGGTCAACGCCTTCCCGCTGGACCGCCTGGTGGTGATCCTCGTCGGAGACGCCTCGGCCATCGCGGACCCGGTACGTGAGCTGGGCATCGGACAGGTGACCGTCGTCAGCTGATCCGACCGTCGTACGTTCGCAGCCCGGAACCCCGGTCGCCCTCGTGGCGCCGGGGTTCCGGGCGTTTTGGTGCCGTGCGGGCGGTGCGGGGTGGTGTGGGCGCCGAAGGGTGATTGGTGCGCCTTGGTGTGGCGTCCACTACATATCAGCCGATCTGTTTGTCATACGCACGAGTGCCCGGTTAGCGTCAACGCCCGTCACCCGTCAGCACCAGCCGTGTCCTGCGGCCCCGGGTGCGCATCGCCGAGTCCCCGCACCCAGGGGAGCCGGGGACCCACGTGTCCTTGGGGTGAATCGGGACCCTCCGCCCAGCGGCGGTCCCGTAGGAGACCTTCCTGCTCCGAACCCGTCAGCTGACCCGGTAGGCGAGAAGGAAGGAAAGGAGCTCGCCTCCTCATGGCGTTCACCCCTCGACTGCCCGCGCCCAGCGGGAAGCACCGCCGTCCGCGCCGGGTCCGGGCCGGCGCCGCCGCCCTGGCCGGAGTGGCCGTACTCAGCGGGGCCGGGGCCTTCGGCGCCAACGCGATGGCCTCGCCCGGGCAGGCCGACCCCGCCCCCGCTCCGGTCCGCGACACCGCCTTCACCCGGGCCCCGGACGTCAGCGACTCGCTGGCGCACACCCTCGCCGCGCAGGCCGACGCCCAGCGCGAGGCCGCCGACGCCGCGCAGGCCAGGGCCGATCAGGCGCGCAAGGCCGCGCAGAAGGCTCAGGCGGAGGCCAAGGCGCAGGCCAGGGCCGAGGCCAGGGCGCGGGCGAAGGCGGCGGCCAAGGCGAAGGCCGCTGCCGCCGCGAAGGCCGCCGCCGAGACCAAGGCCCGCGCCGCGGCCGCGGCCAAGGCGGCGACGGCCGCCACACGTGACACGCTGACAGGCGCCAGCCGCTCCACCGCGCGTACCGCGCTCCCCGTGGACTCCGGCTACATGAAGCCGGTCGGGGACGCCGCGATCGGTACGGGTTACAAGGCGTCGGGTTCGCTGTGGTCGAGCGGTTCGCACACCGGTGTCGACTTCCTGGTGGGCTCGGGCACCCCGGTACACGCGGTCGCCGCGGGCACGGTGGTGTCGGCGGGCGCGGACGGCGCCTACGGCAACGACGTGATCATCAAGCACGCGGACGGCATGTACACGCTGTACGGGCATCTGACCCAGCCGCTGGTCTCGGCCGGCCAGACGGTCACGGAGGGTCAGGAGATCGGCGTCTCGGGCGCGACCGGCAACGTGACCGGACCGCATCTGCACTTCGAGGTCCGCACCACCCCGGACTACGGCTCCGACCTCGACCCCGTGGCCTACCTGGCCTCGCACGGCGTCACCATCTGACGCGTTCCCGCGTCGCGCCGCCGGTGGCGGCGCACCCCCGACCGAAGGCCCCGGTTCCTCCCGCCGGGGCCTTCGCGCGCGTCCGGAGGCATCCGAAGCGCGCGGAAGCACGAGGGGAGCGTCCGGAGCCGGGCAGTGGTGATCGCAAGCGCCGGCGGCCACCGGGCCGCCCGGACACCTTCCGCCCGCCTCCCCTCCCCGTCAGCCCCGGCCGGAAAGAGTACCGAATTCGGGGGCTGCTTTTCCATTCCCTCTTGTGCTGAAATAGAGTCGCGGCACAATACGGGGAAAGAACGGAGTCCTGCGATGCGGAATCGTACGTGAACGGGACGGACGGCACCGGCCGCCGTATCTCCGCCCAAGTGGTGTGCGCGGCGATCCGCGACGACATTGTCGGCGGTTTCTTCCCACCGGGCGGCCGGCTGACCGAGGAACTGCTCGCCCGGCGGTACGGGGTGTCCCGGGTGCCCGTGCGCGAGGCGCTGCGCACCCTGGAGTCCGAGGGCTTCGTCCGCACCCGCAGACACGCCGGCGCCTCGGTCGCCGAGCCGACCGAGCAGGAGGCGGCCGACCTGCTGGAGATCCGCGCGCTGCTGGAGCCGCTGGGCGCGGGCCGGGCGGCCCAGCGCCGTACCGACGCGCACCTGCGCGTGCTGCGCGGCCTGGTGCGGCTCGGCCAGGAGCGGGCCGGACAGGGGCAGCTGTCGGATCTGCCCTCGCTGAACGGCTGGTTCCACGAGACGCTGGCCCAGGCGTCGGGCAGTCCCACCCTGGCCGCGCTGCTCACCCAGCTGCGGCACAAGATCGCGTGGGTCTACGGCGACGACGGTTCGGCCCGGGCCGCGGAGTCCTGGGCGGAGCACGCGGCGATCGTGGACGCGGTGGCCCGCGGCGACGCCGAGCGGGCCCGCCGGCTCGCGGTGATCCACGCGGAGCGCGCCACGGCGGTGAGGACCCCGAAACCTTCCGTACACATGATGCGCCGCCGCGCTTAACAAAGGCGCCGTATAAAAGGTCATAGAATTCCGGAAGGCGCGTAAACGGAAAGGCGGGCCCGGACCTTCCATGGGGGAATGGTCCGGGCCCGCCGAATTCCGATGCCGTCCGTCGAATTACGGTTCCGCTCGCCGAATTACGGCTCAGACGGTCTCGGGAAGTTCCTCCAGGCCCTCGGCGACGAGTTTCGCGAGGCGGTCGAGCGCGATCTCCGCGCCCTCCGCGTCGGAGGAGAGCACGATCTCCTCGCCGCCGCGCGCGCCCAGGCCGAGCACGGCCAGCACGGACGCCGCGTTGACCGGTCCGCGGCCGGCCCGGGAGACCATGACCGGCACCCCCGCGGCCGTCGCCGCGCGGACGAAGATGGACGCGGGGCGGGCATGCAGCCCCTCGCTCCAGCCGACGTTGACGTGACGCTCCACCATGGCGTTGCCCCTTCGGGTCGTAACAGGTCGTTCCGGTGGTCCGGACCGTCGCCGCGCGCCCGGGACACCGCTCGCGCGTCCCCGTACGCTGCCCCCAGCGTGCCCTTTCCGCGGCGCCGACGCGAGTACGCCGCACCCGCATACGCTGGGGGCATGAGCCCGGAGCAAGCCCACCCGTATCCCGTGCACTGGGAGGCGGACGTCGTGCTGCGCGACGGCGGGATCGCCCGCATCCGGCCGATCGGCCCGCAGGACGCCGGGCGGCTCGTCGACTTCTACGAGAAGGTCTCCGACGAGTCGAAGTACTACCGCTTCTTCGCCCCCTACCCGCGGCTGTCCGACCGGGACGTGCACCGCTTCACCCACCACGACTACGACGACCGGGTCGGCCTGGCCGCCACCGTGGGCGACGAGTTCATCGCCACTGTCCGTTACGACCGCACCGACGCCGAAGGGCGCCCGGCGTCCGGCAGCGCGGGCACCCGCGCCGAGGTCGCCTTCCTCGTCCAGGACGACCACCAGGGCCGCGGGGTCGCCTCCGCGCTCCTCGAACACATCGCGGCCGTCGCCCGCGAGCGCGGCATCCTGCACTTCACCGCCGAAGTCCTGCCCGACAACCGCAAGATGGTCAAGGTCTTCACCGACGCCGGCTACACCCAGCAGCGCAGCTTCGCCGACGGCGTGGTCCACCTCGACCTCGATCTGTCGCCGACCGACGAGTCCGTCCAGGTCATGCGGGCCCGCGAGCACCGCGCCGAGGCCCGCTCCATCCAGCGGCTGCTGCGCCCGGCGTCCGTCGCCGTCGTCGGCACCGGCCGCAGACCCGGCGGCGTCGGCCGTACGCTGCTGCGCAACATCGTGGCGGGCGGCTTCACCGGCCGGCTCTACGCCGTCAACCACTCCTTCCCGGCGGGCGGCACCGACCTCGACGGCGTGCCGGGGCACCGCCGGGTGAGCGAGATCGGTGAACCGGTCGACCTGGCCGTGGTCGCCGTGCCCGCCGAGCGCGTCCCCGAAGCCGTCGCCGACTGCGGCGAGGCCGGCGTGCGCGGCCTGGTCGTGATCGCGGCGGGCTACTCCGAGACCGGCGCCGAAGGCCGGGAGCGGCAGCGCGAACTGGTCCGGCTGGCCCGCGGCCACGGCATGCGCGTCATCGGCCCCAACGCCTTCGGCGTCATCGACACGGCCGCCGACATCAGCCTCAACGCCTCGCTGTCCCCGGAGCTGCCGCACCGGGGCCGGCTCGGGCTCTTCACCCAGTCCGGGGCCATCGGCATCGCCCTGCTCTCCGGGCTGCACCGCCGCGGCATCGGCCCGTCCTCCTTCGTCTCCGCGGGCAACCGCGCCGATGTCTCCGGCAACGACCTGCTCCAGTACTGGCAGGACGACCCGGAGACCGCCGCCGTGCTGATGTACCTCGAATCCTTCGGCAACGCGCGGAAGTTCACCCGCCTCGCCCGCCGTACCGCGGCCGTCAAACCCGTCGTGGTCGTCAAGGGCGCGCTGCACTCCGGCGCGGTCCCGGCCGGACACGCCGTGCCCGTCACCCGCATCCCCGACTCCACGGTCTCCGCCCTCTTCCGGCAGGCGGGCGTCATGCGGGTGGACACCGTCACCGAACTCCTCGACGCCGGGCTCTTCCTCGCCCTCCAGCCGCTGCCCGCGGGCGACCGCGTCGCCATCCTCGGCAACTCCGAGTCCATCGGGCTGCTCACCTACGACGCCGCCCTCACCGCGGGCCTGCGCCCGGCCACGCCGCTCGACCTCACCACCGCGGCCGGCCCCGAGGACTTCGCCGCCGCGCTCACCCGGGCGCAGGCCGACCCCGACAGCGACGCCGTCGTCGTCACCGCGATCCCCCGCGTCGGCTCCGAGGACGCCCCCGACCCCGAGTCCGGCGACGACCCCGCGCTCGCCGACGCCCTGCGGCGGGCCGCGACCGGCGCCAAGCCGGTCGTGGTGGTCCACCTCGCGCTCGACACCATGGCCGACCGGCTCGGCGCCCGCGACGGCGGCGGCACCCGTGTCCCCGCCTACCGCGCCCCCGAGCGGGCGGTGCGCACCCTCGCCGAGGCCAGCGCCTACGCCGCCTGGCGGGCGGCCGCCGCCGCACCCGGCGGGTTCCCCGACTTCGACGACATCCAGCAGTCCGCAGCGGCCGACGACGTACTGCGGCTGCTGCCCGCCGACGCCCCGACGCGGCGCGAGACCGCGCTCAGCGACGCCGACGCCGCCACGCTGCTCGGCCGGTACGGGATCCGGGTGCGGTCCGCCCTGGCCGCGCCCGACGCCGGGGCGGCGGTCGCCGCGGCGGCCCGGCTCGGCTACCCCGTCGCCCTCAAGACCACCGCCCCCCGTCTGCGGCACCGCGCCGACCTCGGCGGCGTACGCCTCGACCTCGCCGACGAGGCCGATCTGCGGCGGGCCTACGACGAGCTGACCGCGCGGCTCGGCGACCCCGCAGAACTCCTGCCCGTCGTCCAGGCGATGGCGCCGCGCGGGGTGGACACCGTGGTGCGGGCGGGCGTGGACCCGGCCGCCGGGGCCGTGCTGTCCTTCGGCCTCGCGGGCGCGCCCTCCGAACTGCTCGGGGACATCGCCCACCGGCTGATTCCGGCCACCGACCGGGACGTGGCGGAGCTGGTCCGCTCACTGCGGGCCGCGCCCCTGCTCTTCGGCTGGCGCGGCGCGGAGCCGGTGGACACCGCCGCCCTGGAAGAGCTGCTGCTGCGGGTGTCGCTGCTCGCCGACGACCTGCCCGAAGTGGTCGCCGTCACGCTGGAACCGGTCGTGGTGGCGGCCCGCGGCCTCACGGTGCTCGGGGCGTCCGTACGCCTGGCCAGGCCACCCGCCCGCACCGATCTGGGGCCCCGCGCGCTGTCCTCCTTCTGAGGCCGGGGGCGCCGCCGACCCGCCGGGGCCCCCGCGCCGGATCAGGAACCATGTCCGCGCGCGCCATTAGGATGGACCTCATGGCGAAGACCGGTACGACGACGCAAAACCTGCGCACGGCCATCGAGCGCAGCGGCTACTACCCGGCCCTGGTGGCCGAGGCCGTGGAGGCAGCGGTCGGCCGTGAGCCGGTCTCCTCGTACCTGGTCCACCAGGAGACGTCCTTCGACGCCAACGAGGTCCGCCGCCACGTCACCGTCCTGGTGCTCACCGACAGCCGTTTCATCGTCAGCCACACCGACGAACAGGCCGCGGACGACACCTCGCCGACGCCCTACGCGACCACCTCCACCGAATCGGTGAAGATCGGCCGGATCTCGTCGGTCGTGGTCAGCCGGGTCGTCGCGAACCCCGAGTCGTACACCCCGGGCACGCTGCCCCGCGAGGTGGTGCTCACCATCGGCTGGGGCGCCGTCTCCCGGCTGGACCTGGAGCCCGCCGCGTGCGGCGACCCCAACTGCGAGGCCGACCACGGCTACACCGGCTCCTCCACCGCCGACGACCTGTCGCTGCGGGTGAGCGAGGCGGGCGACGGCCCCGACACCGTACGCCAGACCCTGGTCTTCGCCCAGGCGCTCTCCGAGGCGACAGCGGCCACGGACTGATGGTCCACCCGCCGCACGACGCGTACGACACCGCGCCCCTCGACCCGCACACCGCCCCCGCGCCGGCCTACGGCAGCGGGGCGCTGTGCGATGTGATCCCGGCTGCCGTCGCCGGGTTCGCGGTGCCCGGGATGCCCGCCACCGGGCTGGCGCTCGACCCCGCGGACCGGGTGTGCGTCTTCCTGGTGGACGGCCTGGGCTGGGAGCTGATCCTGCGCCACCCGCAGGAGGCGCCGTACCTCACCTCGCTGCTGCCCACCTCGCTCGGGCGGACCGGACGGCCGCTGACCGCCGGGTTCCCCGCCACGACCGCGACCTCGCTCGCCTCCATCGGCACCGGACGGCCGCCCGGCGAGCACGGGCTGACCGGTTACACCGCGCTCAACCCGGCCACCGGCGAGCTGATGAACCAGCTGCGCTGGCAGCCCTGGACCTCGCCGCACGTCTGGCAGCCGCACCCCACCGTCTTCCAGCTGGCCGACGCCGCCGGGATCGCCACCTGCCAGGTCTCCTCGCCGACCTTCCAGCACACCCCGCTGACCAAGGTCGCGCTCTCCGGCGGCACCTTCCACGGGCGGCTCACCGGCGAGGAGCGGATGGACCTGGCCGCGGACCGGCTGGCCGCCGCCGACCGCTCGCTGGTCTACACGTACTACAGCGAGCTGGACGCGATGGGACACCGGCACGGGGTCGACTCGGACGCCTGGCGGGGACAGTTGATGATGGTCGACCGGCTGGTCCAGCGGCTCGCCGAGCAACTGCCGCCGCGCAGCGCCCTCTACGTCACCGCCGACCACGGCATGATCGACATCCCCTTCGACGAGGAGTCGCGGATCGACTTCGACGACGACTGGGAGCTGCGCGCCGGGGTCGCGGTGCTCGGCGGCGAGGGCCGGGCCCGGCATGTCTACGCGGTGCCGGGCGCGGCCGCCGACGTGCTCGCGGTGTGGAGCGAGGTGCTGGGGGAGCGGATGTGGGTGGCCGGCCGCGAACAGGCCGTCGCGGCGGGCTGGTTCGGGCCCGACCCCGAGCGGCGGGTGCTGGGCCGGATCGGTGACGTGGTGGCCGCCGCACGCGACGACATCGCGATCGTGGCCTGCCGCACCGAGCCGGGGGAGTCGAAGATGACCGGTCTGCACGGCTCGATGACGGCGGTCGAGCAGCTCGTGCCGCTGTTCGAAGTGCGCACCTGAGGCTCCGGCGGGTCCCTGAACACTCGTCCTTACGAGCCCCCTTGAACCTCGTCGAGCCCCCTGAGCCCCTTGGGGCTCCCGTCCCCGCCGTCCACCGAAAGGCCGTCGCCCTTCCCATGCCCGAGCTGGTCTTCTTCTCCGGAACGATGGACTGCGGCAAGAGCACGCTCGCCCTGCAGATCGTCCACAACCGCACCGCCCGCGGCCTCCAGTCGGTGATCTTCACCCGGGACGACCGGGCGGGCGAGGGCAAGCTCTCCTCGCGTCTCGGCCTGGTCACCGACGCGGTCGAGGTCGAGGACGCGATGGACCTCTACGCCCATGTGGTGGGCCTGCTCAGCCGCGGCGGCCGGGTGGACTACGTCGTGGTGGACGAGGCGCAGTTCCTCACGCCCGAGCAGATAGACCAGCTGGCCCGGGTGGTGGACGACCTCGATCTGGACGTCTACGCCTTCGGTATCACCACCGACTTCCGCACCCGGCTCTTCCCCGGCTCGCGGCGGCTCGTCGAGCTGGCCGACCGGGTCGAGGCGCTTCAGGTCGAGGCGCTGTGCTGGTGCGGCGCGCGGGCCACGCACAACGCCCGCACGGTCGACGGGGTGATGGTGGTCGAGGGCGCCCAAGTGGTGATCGGCGATGTCGACCGCGAGTCGGGCGAGGTCGGCTACGAGGTGCTGTGCCGCCGCCATCACCGGCGCCGGATGACCAGCGCGACGGCGGGCGCGGGCACCCTCTCCCCGGACGTGCTGCCGGTCACGCACCCGTAGCGCCGGGGCGGGCCGGACGACCGCCGCCCCTATGGACCGGGCCGGTGCGCACCGACCGCCGGGCCGCGATTCGGCGTGCCCGGCGCCGACACCGGGACTTTCGGGGAGTTTTGTCTCCGTGCGGCAAAACCAGGGCGCCCAACTCCCGTCACCGGTCTTGACGTTGCCGCAAAGCTGGCAACAAACTGCCCCATTGACACCACAAGCCCCGGAATTATTGCGGACTTGCGCCAAATCTCGAAGTCAGCTCACAGCTCCCCTGCTCGATCACGATCGATGACGCTCCATGACAACGGAGGCAGGATGGACAAGCGACAGCGCCGGCGCGCGGGACTCGCCGCGGTCTGCGCGATGGCGTGCGCGGCAGGACTCAGCGCGACTTACGGCGGTACAGCGGCGGCCCAGACACCGCGCCCTCAAGCGTCCGGCGGCCATACGTCGGGCAACCAGGTCCCCGGCGCCAAGGCGGCGGCCACCCCGGTCTACCTGGACACCCACTACTCCTTCGAGGAGCGCGCCGCGGACCTGGTGTCCCGGATGACCCTCCAGGAGAAGGTGCAGCAGCTCAGCACGAACAGCGGCCCGGCCATCCCCCGGCTGGGCGTCCAGCAGTACACGTACTGGAGCGAGGGCCAGCACGGGGTCAACCAGCTCGGCGCCGACCAGAACAACGGCGGGGTGCAGGGCGGGGTCCACGCCACCAGCTTCCCGACCAACTTCGCCTCGTCCATGACCTGGGACAAGAACCTGATGTACCAGGAGAGCACCGCGATCTCCGACGAGGTCCGCGGCTTCCTCGACAAGTCGCTCTTCGGCACCGGGCAGAACAACCTCGGCCCCTCCGCCGACGACTACGGTTCCCTCACCTACTGGGCGCCCACCGTCAACCTCGACCGCGACCCGCGCTGGGGCCGCACCGACGAGGCCTTCGGCGAGGACCCGTACTTCGTCGGGCAGATGGCCGGGCAGTTCATCGACGGATACCAGGGCAACAACCCGGACGGCACCTCGAAGACGGGCTATCTGAAGGTCGCCGCCACCGCCAAGCACTACGCGCTGAACAACGTCGAGGACAACCGCACCGGCATCAGCTCGGACGTCGACGACACCGATCTGCGCGACTACTACACCGCCCAGTTCCGCGACCTCATCGAGGACGCGCACGTGGCGGGCCTGATGACGTCGTACAACGCGATCAACGGCACCCCGTCGGTCTCCGACACCTACACCACCAACGAACTCGCCCAGCGCACCTACGGATTCAACGGGTACATCACCTCCGACTGCGGCGCGGTGGGCACCAACTGGCGGCAGTTCCCCGGCGGTCACGACTGGGCGCCGCCCGGCTGGACCACCGACCACAAGGCCGACCCCACCTGGACCGAGACCGCGACCGGCGCCAAGATCTCCGGCCAGGCCGGCGGTCAGGCGTACGCGCTGCGGGCGGGCACCGACCTCAACTGCACCGGGGACGAGGCCACCACCGCCAACATCCAGGAGGCCATCAGGTCCGGGGCGCTCAGCGAGGGAGTCGTCGACACCGCGCTGGTCCATGTCTTCACCATCCGCATGCGGACCGGCGAGTTCGACCCGCCGGACCAGGTGGCGTACACCAACATCACCAAGGACCAGATCGAGAGCCCGGCCCACCAGGCGCTGGCCGCCAAGGTCGCCGACAACTCGCTGGTGCTGCTGAAGAACGACCGGCCCGGGTCCGCGCGCACCGCGCTGCTGCCCGCCGACCCGGCCAGGACCAAGAAGGTCGTGGTCCTCGGCGACCTCGCCAACACCACCTCGCTGGGCCTGTACTCGGGCGAGCCCACCCACCAGACCAGCCCCGCGCAGGGCATCAGGGACGCCGTCTACGCCGCGGACTCCACCGCCTCCGTGGTCTACGACGCCGCCGGCACCTCCTCCACGGCCACCGGCGCCGCGGTGCTCTCCGACAAGACCCAGGCCGCGATCAAGGCCGCCGACCTCGTCGTGGTCGTCGTCGGCACCACCAAGGCCAACGGCGACGAGGGCAATGACCGGGACAACCTCGACCTGCCAGGCAACTACCACTCGCTGATCGACCAGGCCGCCGCCGTCGGCAACGACAAGCTGGCCCTGGTCATCCAGTCCGACGGCCCGGTGAAGATCGACGACGAGCAGGGGAAGGCAGCCTCGATCGTCTTCAGCGGCTACAACGGCCAGGCCCAGGGCACCGCGCTCGCCGACGTGCTCTTCGGCCGGCAGAACCCCTCGGGGCACCTCAACTTCACCTGGTACAAGGACGACTCGCAGCTGCCCGACAAGCAGAACTACGGTCTGACCCCCGGCGCGACCGGCGGCCTCGGCCGTACGTACCAGTACTTCACCGGCACCCCGACCTACCCCTTCGGCTACGGCCTGAGCTACAGCACGTTCGCGTACTCGAACGTCACGGCGGACCGGACACAGATCACACCGGACGGCTCGGTCAGGATCGGCGTGGACGTGAAGAACACCGGCAGGACGGCCGGCGCCACCGTCGTACAGCTCTACGCGGCCACGCCGTTCACCGTGCCGGGCGTCGAACTGCCCAAGAAGCGGCTTGCGGGCTTCGCCAAGACCGAGGTGCTGGCGCCGGGCCGGAGCCAGCACGTGACCCTCACGGTCAAGGCCGCCGACCTCTCCTCCTGGGACGCCGCCCACTCCCGGCAGACGGTCCTCAACGGGAGCTACCGCTTCCAGGCGGGCCCCGACTCCGCGCATGTCTCCGGCACCGCGACCGTGCGGATCAGCGGCACCCTCACCCCGAAGGTACGGTACGTCACCGTGCAGCCGGAGAGCGTCGTCCACGACGCCGGTGACACCTTCAGCCTGACCGCCAGGAACAAGTGGATCAAGGACGACACCGACCCGGCGCGCGAGCAGCGCGATCTGTCCCTGACCGCTGACCACGTGGTCGAGGCCGTCAACACCGACCAGACCTTCGTCGACCTGGGACACACGAAGGTCACCTACCGCAGCAGCGCCCCGGCGGTCGCCACTGTCGACAAGGACGGCACCGTGCACGCGGTGGCCGACGGCGTCGCCACCATCTCGGCGACCGTCGGCGGTGTCACCGGCTCCACCGCGATCGTGGTCCGCAACTCGCTGACGCTCAAGGCCCTGCCGATCGCCGAGGCAGGTTCCACGCTGACCGCGACCACCACCTACACCAACGGCGGCACCTCCGCGGCGACGAATGTCACGGTCGCGCTGGACACCCCGGCGGGCTGGACCGCCACCGCCACCACCCCGGCGAGCTTCCCCCAGGTCCCGGCGGGCCAGAAGGTCACCACCAGTTGGAAGGTGGCCGTGCCCGACGGCACCGATCCGGACTCCTTCACCCTGAACGCCACCGTCACCGCACCCGGCGGCGAGATCGGCGCCCAGGCCCCGGTGACCGTGCCGTACGACTCGCTGACCGCCGCCTACAACAACTCCGGCATCAGCGACGACGACCACACCACCACCGGCAGCCTCGACGGAGAGGGCGCGAGCTTCTCGCTCCAGGCGCTCGCGGCGGCCGGCTGGACGGCGGGCCACAACACCGACCACGACGGCGTGTCCTTCCCCTGGCCCGCCACCGCGGGCACCGGAAAGCCGGACAACGTCGTGGCCGGCGGCCAGGCCGTCGAGATCACCGGCAGCGGCGGCAAACTGGGCTTCGTCGGCACCAGCGCCTTCGGCGCGACCTCCGGCACCGGCACCGTCGTCTACACCGACGGCACCACCCAGACGTACGCGCTCGCGCTCGCCGACTGGTGGTCCGGATCGGCCGCGCAGGGCAGCGACATCGCGGGCAGCACGCCGTATCTCAACAACGGCGGCGGGCAGCAGAACCAGACCGTGCACATCTACGCCTCCACCGTGGATCTGCTGCCGGGCAAGACCGTACGGGCCATCACCCTGCCGAACGTCAGCAAGACCCAGGTCGACCACCAGGTGGCCATGCACCTGTTCTCCATCGCGATCGGCGGCTGATCCCCTCCGGTCCGCGTGAGCGGGGGCCGGCCGCGCATCCGCGGCCGGCCCTCCGCGGTGCGTCACGCGCGGAAGCGCCCGGCGCGCGTGAAAGCATGGCCGACCGTACCGATCCGCGCGGGCGGCGGGACTGTCGGCGGCACGTGCGATCCTCCTGACAGGGCAGGAGGATCGCGGTGAACGGGAGTGCCGGGCGGTCGGAGGACCGCTGTTCATCCGGCATCGTCCGGAAATCGCCGCGCCGGAGCGAACAGCTCGGGAGATTCTGCCTGAACTTTGTCATAAGCCAAGGCTCTTGACGGGCGGAACGGCAGGAAGGCACGGTGCGGTGGACCGTACTCACATAACCCCGGGGGTCATGATCGACACGCCAGTGAACCTGCGCGAGGTGGGACGGCTGCGGGTCCTCGAGGCCCTGCACAGCACCGCGCGCAGCAGCCGTCCCGAACTGGTACGGGTCACCGGCCTGTCCAGGGCCACCGTCTCCTCGCTGATCGCCGATCTGATCGCGGTCGGCCTGGTCACCGAGGACGAGGGCCCCGAGGAACCGGAGCCGCGGCGCACCGGCCGTCCCGCGCAGTCGCTGTCCCTGGTGCCGAGCGCCGGGTACGCGATCGGCGCGGACATCGGCCACCAGCACATCCGGGTGATCCTCTGCGACCTGTTCGGCGCGGTGCTGTGGGAGCACTGGGTGGCCAAGGAGGTGGACCGGGCCCCCGAGGAGACCCTCGACCTGGTCGCCGTCCTGGTCGCCCGCGCCCTCCAGGAGACCGGCGTGGCCCGCTCCCGGGTGCTCGGCATCGGCGCGGGCATCGCCTCCCCCGTCGAGAAGGGCAGCGGCGCGCTCGGCGCCGAGGGCATCATGCCCGGCTGGGTGGGGATGCGGCTGCCCGACGAACTGCGCCGCCGCACCTCACTGCCGGTCCGCGTCACCAACGACGCCAACGCCGGGGCGCTCGCCGAGCGGATGTACGGCGCCGGACGGCAGTCCGGCGACATGGTCTACGTCCGGCTGTCCGCCGGGATAGGCGCCGGCATCGTCAGCAACGGGCGGCTGCTGCTCGGGGCACGCGGCCTCGCGGGCGAGATCGGCCACCTCCCGCTGATCACCGACGGGCTCATCTGCCGCTGCGGCAACCGCGGCTGCCTGGAGACCGTGGCCAGCCCGGTCGCCATCGCCCGCCTGCTGTCCGACAGTTGGGGCCACCATGTGGCGGCCCGCGACCTGCCCGCGCTGATCGAGCAGCGCAACACCGGCGCCCTGCGGGCCATAAGGGACGCGGGCGACGCGGTCGGCCGCGCGCTGTCCACCCTGGTCACGCTGCTCAACCCGAGCCTGATCGTGGTCGGCGGGGACCTCGCGGGGGCGGGCGAGGACATCCTGGAGCCGATGCGGGCCGGCGTACGGCGGCACACCCTGCCCTCGGCGTCCCACGGCCTCAAGATCGTCACCGGGGGTCTGGGCGACGGCGCCGAAGTCAGGGGAGCCGCCGGCCTGGTGCTGGCCGACGCGCCCCAACTGCTCTCCGCGACGCCGGGAGAGGTGGCGGAACCGGCGTAGCGGCGAGGCCGCGGCACCGGCTCGGCCGCGAGCCGACGGGCCGGCCGGCACCTGATCAGGAGGGCGCGGCCGTACGGCTCAGCCCGCCGGGCCACCACACCCGGCGGCCGAGCAGCACCGACGCGGACGTGACCAGATACGTACGGACCAGGAAGGTGTCGAGCAGCACCCCGACCGCGATCACGAAGCCCAGCTCCGACAGCGACACCAGCGGCATGTTCATCAGTACCGAGAAGGTCGCCGCCAGCACGACCCCGGCCGAGGTGATCACCCCGCCCGTGGAGCGCAGGGCGCTCAGCGTCGCGGCCGTCGGGTCCGCCCCCGCCAGCGCCTCCTCGCGTATCCGGTGCATCAGGAAGATGCCGTAGTCGACGCCGAGCGCCACCAGGAACACGAAGGAGAGCAGCGGCAGCCCCGGATCGGTGCCCGCGAAGCCGAAGAGCGGTCCGAAGACCAGGCCGCCGATGCCGAGCGCCGCGCCCCACACCGCCGCCACGGCGGCGGCCAGGAGCAGCGGGGCGAGCAGCGAGCGCAGCAGCAGGACGAGGATCAGCAGGACCGCCGCCAGGACCACCGGGATCACGATCTCGCGGTCCCGCCGGTCGGCGTTCCGCAGATCGATCTGCTGGGCGCTGGGGCCGCCCACGTACGAGCCGCGCAGCTCGGCCCGCAGCGCCTTGATGGTGGCGGTCTCCGCGGCCGTCTCCGGCACGCTGCTGGTCGTGACCGAGAACTCGGTCCAGCCGTGCCCGCCGCGGCCGGTGTCGACCCGGACCACACCGTCGATGGCGCGGGCCGCGGCCTCGGCCGCCGCCGCACGGCCGGTCGGGGCGACCACCGTGATCGGCCGGCTGCTCCGCTCCGGGAACGCCTTCGCCAGGGTCTCCATCGCCGCGATCGACTCCGGCCTGCTGGTGAAACCGTCCTGCTGCTTCAGCCCGCCGGGCAGGTGCAGGACCCCCAGCGACAGCGCGCCCAGCGCCACCAGGCCGCAGACGAGCACCGCGACCGGCTTGCGGCTCGCGGTCGCGCCCATGGCCGCGAAAACACTGCGCCGCGGCCGCTGTTCGCCGCCGTGGACGGGCACCAGCGGCCAGAACACCCGCCGGCCCAGCAGCACCAGCACCGCGGGCAGCAGCGTCGTCATGGCGACGAGCGCGCACAGCACCCCCACCGCGGCGGCCGGGCCCATGCCGCGGCTGCTGTTGAGGTCGGCCGCCAGCAGGCAGATCATGCCGGCCGCCACCGTGCCCGCCGAGGCGAGCACGGCGGGCCCGCACCTGCGCAGGGCCGTCCGCATCGCGTCGTACGGGTGCTCGGTCCGGCGCAGCTCCTCCCGGTAGCGCGCGACCAGCAGCAGCGCGTAGTCCGTGCCCACGCCGAAGACGAGGATCGTCATCACCCCGGAGCTCTGGCCGCTGACCGTGACGCCGAAGGTCCGGTTCAGACCGTAGGTGACGGCCATCGACAGCACGTCGGCCGCGCCCGCGGCGAGCAGCGGCACGAGCCAGAGGGTGGGGCTGCGGTAGATGAGGATCAGCAGGAGGGCGACGACCAGCACGGTGGTGTAGAGCAGCGGGCCGCCGAGCGTGCCGTAGACCTCGGCGCTGTCCGTGTCGAGCGCCCCCGGGCCGCCCACCCGTACGCTCAACCCGTGCCCGCCGGCCGCGACCTCGCGCACGCCGTCCACGAAGCGCGTCCTGGCGTCGGAGTCCTGACCCGGCCGGGTGCTGGAGACCGGGAACATCAGCGTGGCGCCGTCCGCCGACTCGGTGCCTTGCGGCGCCTTGTCGCCGGAGATCGGGAAGGTGTCCGCGATCTCGGCGATCTGCTTCCCCGCGGTGCCGCGGTCGGCCGGGCTCAGACCGCCGTCGCGGTGGTAGACGATCACCAGGTCGGTCGACTCGCCGCCGGGCAGCCGCTGCTGGACCTTGGCGACCTGGGTCGAGTCGGCGTTCGCGGGCAGGTAGTCGACGACGCCGTCGCGCTGCACGTCACCGAGCCGGCCGGCCATCGGCACCGCCACGGCGAGCACACCGATCCACAGCGCCAGCAGCAGCCACGGCAGCGCGCGGGCGCCGCGGCCGCGGGCGGGCGGCGGTACGGGCGGCGGGGCCGTTCCTGCCGCGTCGGCGGGTGTCTCGTTCGTTGCGGCCCTCATCAAGGGCTCCCCTCTGGCACGGCGGACGGATCGTCTCCATCGTCACGGCGGCCGGTGGGCGGATCGTCGCGCGCGGGGGTGAGATCGCGGGTGCTTCCGCGGGGGGTGCGCGGGCGCGATTGCTCCCGGGAGAGTAGCCGGGGGAAGCAGTGAGGGCCGCGAGAGGGTGGTCGGCCGTCAGGCCGGGCGCGCCAGCAGGGAGAACGTGCCGCCCTCCGGGTCCGCGACCCTGGCCAGCCGGCCGTGGCGCGAGTCGTGCGGCTCCTCCAGCACCTTTCCGCCGAGCGCGGTGACCCGGCGGGCGGCCGCGTCCGTGTCGGAGACCGCGAAGTACGTCACCCAGTGCGCGCCGCGGTCGCGCACCACCTGGTGGCCGACGTGCTGCACACCCGCCATCGGCCGGCCGTGGACCGTGAGCACCCTGCGGTACGGTTCGCCGCCGGGCGACGGCTCGATCCCGAAGCCGAAGACGTCCTGGTAGAACGTGGCGACCCGTACGCACTCCTGCGTGACCAGCTTGCTCCAGAGGACGGTCCCCGGCACACCGGTCAGGTCCGCGCCCGCCATCCGCTCGCCCTGCCAGATGCCGAAGACCGCGCCGACGGGGTCCACGGCCAGCGCCATCCGGCCCTCCTCGCCCGCGTTGAGCGGCCCGATGCCGACCGTGCCGCCGCACTCCCTGACCGTCTCCGCGGCCTGGTCCACGTCGTCCGCCGCGAGCATCGTGGTCCACGCCACCGGCCGGTACGGCGAGGCCGCGCCCTCGCCGATGCCCGCGATCCGCTGCCCGTTCAGCTCGGCGAGCACGTACGGGCCCAGCTCGCGCGGGCCGGGCCTGAACTTCCAGCCGAACAGGGCGCCGTAGAACTCCCGCGCCCGGTCCGCCCGGTGCGCCATCAGGCTCGCCCAGCAGGGGGTCCCGGGCGGGCGGCGGCTCGGTGCGTCGGTCATGGCGAAGGCTCTCCTCGTGGGCGGCCCCTGCGGCGGGCCGCGCGTCTCGGGGAAGGTGACACTCCGATCGTTGCACCGAGGTGCCCGCGGGCGGGCGCCGACCCGGCCGTGTTGACCACCCTGGTGCCGAGGCGCGGCCGAAACGGTACGCGGCCTCCGGCGCGGCGGGGTGAGGTTCGCGGCGAAGCGGCCGGGCGGCGCCCGCGGGCGACCACAATGGGCGTATGAGTATGCGACCCCTCATCACCGCGGCCGAACTGGCCGACGCGCTCGACACGACCACCGTTCTCGACGTCCGCTGGCGGCTGGGCGGGCCGCCCGGACACGGCGAGTACGCCAAGGGCCATATCCCCGGGGCCCGCTATGTCTCGCTGGAGACCGCGCTGGCCGCGCCCGCGGGGCCGGGCGGTCGGCACCCGCTGCCCGAAGCCGATGTCTTCGGCGCGGAGATGCGGGCCGCCGGGGTGAGCGAGGACCGGGACGTCGTCGTGTACGACAACGAGAACGGGTGGGGTCCGGCGCGCGCCTGGTGGCTGCTGCGGTGGGCCGGGCACACGCGGGTGCGGGTGCTGGACGGGGGGCTCGCCGCGTGGACGGCGGCGGGGCGGCCGCTCAGTACGGAGGAGCCTCCGGCGGGGCGGGGGGACTTCGTGCCGCGGCCCGGGGGGATGCCGCTGCTCGACGCGGACGGGGCGGCGGCGCTGGCGCGGCGCGGGGTGCTGCTCGACGCGCGGGCGGCCGAGCGGTACCGGGGTGACACGGAGCCGATCGACCGGGTCGGCGGGCACATTCCCGGCGCGGTCAACGCGCCGACGACGGAGAACGTCGGGGCGGACGGGCGCTTCCTGGAGGCGGACGCGTTGGCGGAACGGTTCGCGTCCTTGGGCGCGAAGCCGGGGGCCGAGGTCGGGGTCTACTGCGGGTCGGGGGTGTCCGCCGCGCACGAGGTTCTCGCCCTGGAGGCGGCGGGCGTTCCCGCGGCGCTGTACGTCGGCTCCTGGAGCGAATGGTCCCGCGACCCCGCCCGCCCCCTCGCCACGGGCCCCACGCCCTAACGCCCACACGACCCCTGGGGCCGGGGGCCGCCCTCTTTTCCGCCGCGGCGGCGGGAAGCCCCTGCCGGGGTGTTCGGCGGTGTTCGTGCGGTCCGGTGGGTTCGGCACCGCCGGCCCGCGCTGTGGGCCGTCCCGCCGTTGCGGCGGGGAGTTTCGCATGGCGTCATGCGGATGGTGACCCAGGGGCCGGGGGCCCACCTTCTTTTCCGCCGCGGCGGCGGGAAGCCCCTGCCGGGGTGTTCGGCGGTGTTTCGTACGGCCCGGTGGGTTCGGCACCGCCGGCCCGCGCCGTCGGCCGTCCCGCCGTCGCGGCGGGGAGTTTCGCCGACGTCATGCGGATGGTGAACCCGGGGCCGGGGGCCGCCCTCTTGCCGCCGCGGCGGTGCCAGGCCCTTGCCGGGGTGTTCGGCGGTGTTTCGTACGGCCCGGTGGGTTCGGCACCGCCGGCCCGCGCTGTCGGCCGTCCCGCCGTTGCGGCGGGGAGTTTCGCATGGCGTCATGCGGATGGTGAACCGGGGGCCAGCCCTCTTGCCGCCGCGACGGCGCCAAGCCTCTGCCGGGGTGTCCGGCGGTGTTCGTGGGGTCCGCGCCGCCGGGCGGGCCGGGGCCGTGGGGGTGAGGTCGGTTCCCACGGCGCCCGAGGCGGTTACTCCTTTTTGCGGCGGCTGCCGAAGACGATCTCGTCCCAGCTGGGCACCGTCGCCCGGCGCCCCGGACGGACGCCGTCCGCCTCGGCCTGCCGGTCCGTCGTGCCGACCAGCCGGTCCCGGTGCCCGGCGACAGCCCTCGGCATCAGGACGTCCGCGTACGCCGACCCCGCCCCCGCGCTGGCGGCCGGAGCCGCCTCCTCGACGCTCTCCTCCGGAATCTCCGCCGCGGGCGCGGCGTCCGGCGGGTTCATCGGCGGCGCGGGCACCACCATGTCGCCCCGGAAACTCGGCACCGCTTCGAGCAGGCTCGTGAGCGAGTCCCGCTCCTCCGGCTCCGCCCGCTCCTCGGCTCGCGCCTCGCGGTCGGACCGATCGATCTGGCGGTCCAGGGACCGGTCCAGCGGACGGTCCCTGGGCAGCCGCGCGATCCGCGGCACGAACGGGAAGCTCGGCTCCTGCGCCTGCGTCTGCGCCGTCTCGCCGATCAGCGACCTGGCCTCGTCGTCCACCGCCTGGACGAGCCGGCGCGGCGGGTCGTACGTCCAACTCGCGGAGTGCGGCTCACCGGCCACCCGGTAGACGAGCAGCACCTCCCACGTGCCGTCGTCACGGCGCCAGGAGTCCCACAGCACGGTGTCCTTCTCCGCGCCGCGCAGCAGCAGGCGTTCGGCGACCGCCTCGCCCAACTGGGGCCCGGTGGTCTCGCCCTGACGCCGTACCGAGGTCTTTCTGGCCCGCTCGGCCATGAACGCGCGCTCGGCGAGCACGGGACCCTCGAAGCGCCGTACCCGTTCGACCGGAATACCGCCCATCTGGGCGACTTCCTCGGCCGACGCACCGGCACGTATCCGCGCCTGGATGTCCCGGGGGCGAAGATGGCTCTCGACTTCGATCTCGATCTGGCCGAGCCGGGCCCGGTCGTTGCGGACCGCGGCCCGCAGCCGCTCGTCGATGGGAAGCGTGTATTCCGTACTGTCGGCAGCCTTGAGCACCAGTCGTGTGCCGTCGTTGCTGACGGCCACGACGCGCAGTTCGGGCACGGTTACCTCCCGGATGGTGCCTGCCGACGTCACGTGCGTCGCTGCTCCCGATGGACGAGTGTGGCCTGCCCGGGTGCAGCGTGCCACAACCTTGCAGAGTTGCCCGGCGTGTCGGGATCACATGGTGACACGCCGTCATGGGACGGTGGACGATCGGCCACTCAGTGTGACCGACCGTGGCGCCCCGGGATGAGCGCCACCGGCCCCCCTCCTGCGTGTCCGGACGACCGTACGGACACCGGGAGCCACGATTCGCCACGGTACTCCATTTGGGCCAGCAGGGGGCGGCTGCCGCGCTGTCGAATGTCGCGCGGAGGGCGGGAGTTGGGTGACCCGGCTCACTCGAGTGCGCCGCGCGCCCCGGGCAAATACGGATGAACCCCTATGAACCGAGCACCCGGCGCAAGTAGTCGTTGCCGAACAGCCGCCCCGGGTCCAACCGGTCCCGCAGCGCGGTGAACTCCTCGAACCGCGGGTAGACCGTACGGAAATACTCCGCGTCCCGGGTGTGCACCTTGCCCCAGTGCGGCCGTCCGCCCACCGCCGTCATGATCCGCTCGACGGCGGTGAAGTACTCCTGGTAACGGCTGCCCCGGTACATGTGCACCGCCACATAGGCGCTCTCCCGCCCGGAAGCCGTCGACAGCGTGATGTCGTCGGCCGGCGCGACCCGTACCTCCACCGGGAAGCTCACCCGCAGGTCCGAGTGCTCCAGCATGGCCTTGAGCTCGCGGATCGCCTCCACGGCGGCCTCGCGCGGCACCGCGTACTCCATCTCCACGAAGCGCACCCGGCGCGGGCTGGTGAACACCTTGTACGGAATGTCGGTGTACGTACGGGCGGACAGCGCGCGGCTGGAGATCCTGGCCAGGCCCGGGATGGTCGCGGGCGCCGCCCGGCCGAGCGCGCAGGCGGCCTGGAAGACACCGTTGGACAGCAACTCGTCGTCGATCCAGCCGCGGACCGCCGGAACCGGGGCGGCCGGGCCCTGACTGCGGTTGTTGCGCTTGGTGTTGCAGCTGTCGGTGTGCGGGAACCAGTAGAACTCGAAGTGCTCGTTCTCCGCGGTCAGCCGGTCGAACTCGGCCATCACCCGGCGGAACGGCATCGGTTCCTCGCGGGCGGTCAGCAGGAAGACCGGCTCCACCGCGAAGGTCACCGCGCTGACCACGCCGAGCGCGCCCAGGCCGATCCGGGCCGCGGCGAACACCTCGGGGTTCTCGTCCGCCGAGCAGTTGAGCACCGAGCCGTCCGCGGTCACCAGCTCAAGTGCCGTGATCTGCGCGGCTATGGACGCCGAGTCGCGGCCGGTGCCGTGCGTGCCGGTGCTGATGGCGCCCGCGACGGTCTGCACCATGATGTCGCCCATGTTCGTCAGCGACAGTCCCGCCGCGGCCAGCGCCGCGTTGAGCTGACCGAGCTGGACGCCCGCCTCGACCGTGACGGTGCCCGCCGCGTGGTCGATGGCCCGGATCGCGGTCAGCCCGTCGGGGCGGATCAGCACCCCGTCGGTGGCCGCGGCCGCGGTGAAGGAGTGCCCGGAGCCGACTGCCTTAGCCGTCAGCCCGTCCGCGGCGGCCGCGCCGAGCACCGCCGCCAGCTCGTCCACGGACGCGGGCGCGACACTGCGGCGGGGCCGGGCCGTGACATTGCCCGCCCAGTTACGCCACACCCTCCCGGCTGCCCTGCCCGTCGAACCGGTCGTCGGCCTCATCGCTGTTCCGCCCATTCGCGCGTTTCTCCTCCCGCTCCGGGGCCGGCCGCAGCCGGCCATGTCCGAGGAACGCCACCGCCACGGCGACGAGCGCCGCGCAGGCGGGCACCGCGAAGGCCGCCGTGGCCCCATGGGCGTCGATCACCCGGCCGGCGACCGCCGCTCCGACGGCGACCCCCACCGCGAGCCCCGTGGAGGTCCACGTGATGCCCTCGGTCAGCCGCGCCCGCGGTACCAGCTGTTCGACCAGACCCATCGCGGTCACCATCGTCGGAGCGATGGTCAGGCCCGAGAGGAACAGCGCCCCGGCCAGAAACCACAAGTTCCCGACCAGTAGTGGCGGGATCATACTCACAGCCATCGCCGCTATGCCCACCAGGAACCGGCCGGTCGGGGTGCCGCGCGGGGTGAGCAGCCCGAACACCAGCCCGGCCAGGCACGACCCGAGCGCGTACGAGGCCAGCACCAGGCTGGCCAGCGCCTTGTGGCCCTGCTCGTCGGCGAACGCGACCGTGGACACGTCGACCGCGCCGAACAGCGCGCCGGTGCCCACGAAGACCCCCACCAGCACGGGCATGCCCGGCGAGCGCAGCGCGGAGCCGCGGCTGAGGTCGTCGCGCGGGTGCGGCGGCGGCTCGGTGGCGCGCTGGGCGGTCAGCAGCAGCACTCCGACGCCGAGGAAGACCACGGCCAGCAGCGGCCCGGCCTCGGCGAACCAGACCGTGCACAGGCCGATGGACAGGATCGGGCCGAGGATGAAGACGATCTCGTCGACCACCGACTCCAGCGAGTACGCGGTGTGCAGGAGTTCGGGGGAGCCGCGGTGGATCGCCGACCAGCGGGCCCGGACCATCGCGCCCATGCTCGGGGTCAGCCCGGCGCCCGGCACGCAGACGAAGTACACCCAGTCCGGCGCCCCGGCTTTCACCGCCACCAGCAGCGCCCCGACCGAGACGACCGTCACCACGGACACCGGCCGCAGCACCCGCCGCTGCCCGTACCGGTCGACCAGCCGGGAGACCTGCGGACCGCAGGCGGCGCCGGACAGCGCGAGGGCCGCGGCGAGCGCGCCCGCGAGCCCGTAACGCCCGGTCACCTGCGAGATCATGGTGACGACGCCGATTCCCAGCATCGACAGCGGCATTCGCCCGACCAGTCCGGCGGCGGAGAACGCCTTGGCGCCCGGGGTGGTGAATATCGCACGGTACGGGCTGGTCAAGTGGCGCTCCCCGGCGGCGTCGCCGTCGATCGGTGGGGCCGTCACGGCCCCGGTAAGGAACATTGCTGGTTCATACAGCTTACGAAGCCGGGCAAGCGGTTTTCACCGCGCAGGGGTCGGGCCGTCCGCGGGCCGAGGCGCGGATCGCAAGGAGCGGGGGGAGGGCCGGAGGGCGGGCCGCCGTCCGGTGGGTGGCAGGATCGGAGTCATGTCCGATCAGCCCCACGCGCCACTGCCGCCCGACCCCGCCGGCCCCGGCAACGCCCCCGACGCCGGTCCGTACGACGCCCTGCTGCTGCTCTCCTTCGGCGGCCCCGAGGGACCCGACGACGTGGTGCCGTTCCTGGAGAACGTCACCCGCGGCCGGGGCATCCCCCGTGAACGGCTCAAGGAGGTCGGCAAGCACTACTTCCTCTTCGGCGGCGTCAGCCCGATCAACGCGCAGAACCGCGCGCTGCTCGACGCGATCCGTAAGGACTTCGCCGACCACGGACTCGACCTGCCGGTGTACTGGGGCAACCGCAACTGGGCGCCGTATCTGACCGACACCCTGCGGGAGATGACCGACGCCGGGCACCGCCGGATCCTGGTGCTGGCCACCAGCGCCTACGCCTCGTACTCCGGCTGCCGCCAGTACCGGGAGAATCTGGCCGCCTCCCTCGCGGAACTGGCCGCCGAGGGCCGTGAGGTGCCCCGGGTGGACAAGCTGCGGCACTACTTCAACCACCCCGGCTTCGTCGAGCCGATGGCCGAGGCCGTGCTGACCGCGCTCGCCGCTCTGCCCGAGGACGTACGGGACGGCGCCCGGCTCGCCTTCACCACCCACTCCATCCCGACGGCCGCCGCCGAGACCTCGGGACCGGTGCAGGGCCACGGGCGCGGCCACGGCGGCGAGTACGTCGCCGAGCACCTGGACACCGCGGAGGTGATCGTCGACGCGGTGCGCGAGGCCACCGGCGTCGACCGCCCCTGGCAGCTCGTCTACCAGTCGCGCAGTGGCGCCCCGCACATCCCCTGGCTGGAACCGGACATCTGCGACCACCTCGAAGAGGTGTACGCGGCGGGCGCGACGGCCGTGGTGATGGTGCCGATCGGCTTCGTCTCGGACCACATGGAGGTCAAGTACGACCTCGACACCGAGGCCACCGCGAAGGCCGCGGAACTCGGCCTGCCGGTTTCCCGCGCCGCGACCGTCGGCGCCGACCCCCGGTTCGCCGCCGCCGTGCGCGACCTGGTGCTGGAACGGGCCGCGACCGAACGCGGTCTGCACCCGGCCCGCTGCGCCCTGGGTGCCCTCGGCCCCAGCCACGACATCTGCCCCGCGGGGTGCTGCCCGGCCAGGAACCCCCTGCCGGCCGCCGCGGGAACCGACTGAGGAGCTCCACGACATGAGCACACCAGCGACCGGACAGCCCGAGGCGACCGGCGAGGACGCCGAACTGCTGGAGATCGCCCTGGAGGCAGCCCGCCGGGCCGGCGCCCTGCTGCGCGACGGGCGCCCCGCCGACCTCGGCGTGGCCGCGACCAAGACCAGCCCGATCGACGTCGTCACCGAGATGGACATCGCCGCCGAGAAGCTGATCACCTCCTACATCGGACGGCTCCGTCCGGACGACGGCTTCCTCGGCGAGGAGGGCGCGAGCAGTCCGGGCACCAGCGGCATCCGCTGGGTGATCGACCCGCTGGACGGGACCGTGAACTACCTCTACGGGCTGCCGTCCTGGGCGGTCAGCATCGCCGCCGAGCGGGACGGCGAGGCGGTGGTCGGCGTGGTCGAGGCGCCGATGCGCGGCGAGACGTATCAGGCGGTGCTCGGCGGCGGCGCGTACGTCAACGGCGTGGCGGCGCGCTGCCGGCCGGCCCCGGACTTCTCGCATGCCCTGGTCGCCACCGGCTTCAGCTATCTGCGCGAGCGGCGGGTGGCGATGGCCGAGGTGATCAAGGTCCTGCTGCCGCAGGTCAGGGACATCCGCAGGGGAGGTTCGGCCGCCATCGACCTGGCCGACGTGGGCTGCGGACGGCTGGACGCCTACTACGAGCGCGGGCTGAACCCGTGGGACCTGGCCGCCGGCGCTCTCTTCGCCCGGGAGGCGGGCGCGCTCACCGGAGGGCGGCCGGGCGAACCCGCCTCCGGCGAGCTGACGGTGGCCGCGCCCCCCGGCCTCTTCGAGCCGCTTCAGACGCTTCTGGACAAGGCCGGCGCCTGGCACGACTGAGCACGCCCGCGAGCCCCGGCGGCGCCCACGACCGGCCGCCCGCCAGGATCGGCACATGCGAACGCCCCGGCACCTTCCTGGTGACCGGGGCGTGCGGCTTTGGGGTCCGCCGTGAAGGTCAGGCGACCTTGGACCGTACGTCCACGCCGTGTTCGGCCGCGAGGCGGCGGAGGTCTTCGAGTTCGCCCTGTTCGACCTCGGCGAGGAAATCGTCGCCCGTCTCGCGGGCCCGGCGCAGGTCGGACTCCGTGGTGTGTATGCGCTGCAGGATTCCGGTCGTGAACGCGTCCATGTTGCGCCCCCTCGTCGTCATCGTTGACACAGGATGTGTCAAGCCAGGTGCCACGCGATGGGAAACGCGTGGCAAGGCAGGTGGGTGGGTGTAAAGCCGTCCTCCCCACCGTGCCCGCGGCGGAAACCTCACCGACCCCAGGGAAATTCCGCGAGCTTCTCCCGGCCTGCTCACGTACCACTCACTTACCGCCGATTTACCACCCCCCGGTGCAGGATGGAGGGGGATTTCCACAGCTCACGGAAGGAAAGCGCCTTGCGCGTACTGGTCGTCGAGGACGAGCAACTGCTCGCCGATGCGGTTGCCACCGGCCTGCGCCGCGAGGCCATGGCCGTCGATGTGGTCTACGACGGCGGTGCCGCCCTGGAGCGGATCGGGGTCAACGACTACGACGTGGTCGTCCTCGACCGCGACCTGCCGGTCGTGCACGGCGACGAGGTCTGCCGCCGGGTCGTCGAGCTCGGCCTGCCCACCCGGGTGCTGATGCTGACCGCGGCCGGCGACGTCAGCGACCGCGTGGAGGGCCTGGAGCTGGGCGCCGACGACTACCTGCCCAAGCCCTTCGCGTTCACCGAACTGACCGCCCGGGTGCGCGCGCTCGGCCGCCGTACGACCGCCGCCCTGCCGCCGGTACTCCAGCGCTCCGGCATCCGGCTCGACCCCAACCGCCGCGAGGTGTTCCGGGAGGGCGCCGAGGTGCACCTGGCGCCCAAGGAGTTCGCCGTCCTCGAGGTCCTGATGCGCAGCGAGGGCTCGGTGGTCTCCGCCGAGCAGCTGCTGGAGAAGGCGTGGGACGAGAACACCGACCCGTTCACCAATGTGGTGCGGGTCACCGTGATGACCCTGCGGCGCAAGCTCGGCGAGCCCCCGGTGATCGTCACCGTGCCCGGCTCCGGTTACCGGATCTGATCCGCGATGGCCTCACCCTTCCCCCAGACCCCGCAAGGCCCCCGCCCGCCGCAGGGGCCGCCTCCGGCCAAACCGCCGGCCCCGCCGCGCCCCTCCTGGGACCCGCCGGCCGCCGGGAACCCGCAGCCGCCCTGGCTGCGGCCGACGATCCGGATACGACTGACCGTGCTGTACGGCGGCATGTTCCTGATCGCCGGTGTGCTGCTGCTGTGGATCATCTATCTGCTGGCCGCGCAGGCGCTGCACAAAGGCAGCGAACTGCCCTTCCAGATCATCCAGATCAACGTCCGGCCGACCGACTGCGTCGTGGTGGGCCCGAACACCACCCTGGACGAGGTCCAGCGGGCGATCAACAACTGTATGCAGCACCAGCGCGACATGGCGCTCAACACCCTGCTCAAACGTTCGCTGCTGGCCCTGGTCGGCCTGGCCCTGGTCGCCTTCGCCTTCGGCTACCTGATGGCCGGCCGGGTGCTCGCCCCGCTGGGCCGGATCACCAGGACCGCGCGCGGCGTGGTCGGCTCCGATCTCCAGCGCCGGATCGAGCTGGACGGCCCGGACGACGAACTCAAGGAACTGGCCGACACCTTCGACGGCATGCTGGACCGGCTGGAGCGGTCCTTCGACGCCCAGCGCCGCTTCGTCGCCAACGCCTCGCACGAGCTGCGCACCCCGTTGGCGATCAATCGCACCCTGCTGGAGGTCCAGCTCTCCGATCCGGAGGTCTCGCCGGACCTCCAGCAGCTCGGCAGAACCCTCCTGGCCACCAACGAGCGCAGCGAGCAGTTGGTGGAGGGCCTGCTGCTGCTCGCCCGCAGCGAGGAGGCCATCGTCGACCGCAAGCCGGTGGACCTGGCGGAGGTGGCCTCCCAGGCGCTGGAGCAGACCCGTGCCGAGGCCCAGGCCAAGGGCGTGGAGCTGCGCGACACCCTGGACCCGGCCGTGGCGCAGGGCAATGGGGTGCTGCTGGAGCGGATCGCCCTCAACCTGGTGCAGAACGCCGTGCGCTACAACGTCCCGAGGGACGGCTGGGTGGAGGTGCGTACGGGCCTGGAACAGGGGCACGCGGTGCTTGTGGTGTCGAACACGGGGCCGGTCGTCCCGGCGTACGAGATCGACAACCTCTTCGAGCCCTTCCGGCGGCTGCGGACCGAGCGGACCGGGAGCGACAAGGGGGTGGGCCTGGGTCTGTCCATCGCGCGGTCGGTCGCCCGTGCCCACGGCGGTGTGATCAACGCCGAACCACGTGAAGGCGGCGGCCTGATCATGCGGGTCGCGATCCCGCTGTGAACGGCCGACGTGAGAGGGTCCCCGGCATGTGAATTTCCTGTGAACCGATGTGAACCCCGTCACGCCGGGCCGCGTCCACCGATGTGACGGGACCCGGGCCGTGTTCGCTTTGCGAGTAATTTCCGAGTCTGCCCGCACCCCTGTTCGGTTGTGATCCATCGCACACGGATTCTTCACTCTGTGTACGCTCGGTGATCGACAGGTCAGGGAAAAACACCGGAAAATCCATGTTTCCGCTGGTCATGATCACGGGAAGTACTCGTGGAGGCACTCGTGACGTATGACTTTCGGACCACCACAGACCATGATCGGCCACCCATCCGATCACCTCTTCGGGGGCGACGCTGGGTGTCGATTGAGTAACGGGCCTTGATGTGAGGCAAAATCTCCGCTTCGGGTCGGGCACAAGTCCGGCCTCCCGCGCGTTACGTGCGCTGGAGACACCACAGACACCCATAGGGGGAGAGCGAAAATGGCTACGGATTACGACACCCCACGCAAGACCGACGATGACGTCAATGAGGACAGCATCGAGGAGCTGAAGGCCAGGAGGAACGAGAAGTCGACCTCCGCGGTCGACGTCGACGAGTTCGACCAGGCCGAGTCGCTCGAGCTGCCCGGCGCCGACCTCTCCAACGAGGAACTGTCGGTCCGCGTGCTGCCCAGGCAGGCCGATGAGTTCACGTGCATGAGCTGCTTCCTCGTTCACCACCGGAGCCAGCTGGCCTCGGAGAAGAACGGGAACCCGATCTGCCGCGACTGCGCGGCCTGATCCGGGGCGCCGTGACCGACTCGTCGGAAGGCCACGAGGAAGTCGAGCGAGGCCGTGCGGCCTCGCTCGCGGCCGCGACCGCCCGCGGGGTCACCCGGGGCGTCACTTTCGGGGCGCGCGGCGGCCGGATGGCCCGGGTCGGCGTCGGTTCGGTCGCCGAGCGGCTGATCGAGATCGCGCCGCGCATCCCCGTGCGCGACCTCTCGACCCTGCGCGCCCACTTCCCCGGGCTCGGGCCCGAGGAGATCGCGGACCGGCTGACCGCCGCCGCGGTGAAGGGCACGATGACGGTCGGCGCAGGTGTGGGCGCGGCCGCCATGCTGCCCACCCCACCGGCCATGCCCATGGAGCTGGCCGCCGAGACCCTCGGCGTCGCCGCCGTCGAGTACAAGCTGATCGCCGAGCTGCACGAGGTCTACGGACTGAGAGTCCCCGGCACCCCCAGGGAGCGCGCCACCGCCTATCTGTGGGCGTGGACCGAGCAGCGCGGGATCAATGTGCTGAGGCTGTCCACCGTCGGCGTGGCGCTCGGCAGCGGTATGAAGAAGGAGATGCGGCAGCGGCTGGTGCGCCGCACTCTCAGACACGCCCCCGCGCTGACCCCGTTCATGGTCGGGGCCGCCGTCGGCGCCGTGATGAACCGGCGCGACACCCGCAGGCTCGCCGCCCGCGTACGCGTGGATCTGCGGGCCCAGCAGTTCCCCTGGCCGGAAGCGGCGGCCGAACTGCCGGAGCCGTTCGCGCCGCCGGCCGTACCGAGCCCCCTCACGCTCCCTGAGCCGCCCGGGAAGCCCGAGCTGCCCCCCGCCATGCCCTGAGGCCGCCGCGCGCCCTGAGCGCCCCCGGACGTCGGCTCAGCGCACTGTCCTGACCGCCGCCAGCGCGTCCGCGAGCCGCTGCGGCGAGCGCGTCGACAGATAGACGTAAGGCGTCGGATCCGCCGGATCGGTCACTTCCACCTTCAGCGCGGTCGGCACATACGCCCGCAGCAGCATGAACGCCCTCGGGTCCGCCTTGTACGACCGCCAGGCCACCGTCTCCGCCCGGTCCAGCACCTCGGCGTCGCCCAGCGCCTCCACCGGGATGCGCGCCTTGCCCGCCACCAGCGAACCGGCCACCACCCGGATCCGCGCGGACCCGTAGGAACTGACCGCCATCATCGACAGCGCGGTGCCGCCGACCAGGCCCGCGAGGATCGGCAGCGGTCCGAACGGGAAGAGGATCAGCGCCATCGCGACCCCCACGCCGAAGGACAGGAACCACCAGGAGCGCGGCACCGTGAGGCGCTCGTCGTAAGGCTGCGTGACACCAGACATGGCACCAGCCTGCCATGCCCCGCCGTGCCGCCCGGCCGCGGTCGGCGCGAGCGCGATCGGCCCCGCGGCGGACCCGGCCGCGCGCCCCACGGCCGGGTGCGCGGGAGGCCGTGTCCGCCGGGCGCGGAAGAGGGGCGCACGCGGGAAGGGAAAGATTCGCGCAGGAGGGTAGGGTCTCGGGCGTGAGTGCAGCCAAGACGCCCCCGAGCGCCCGGCGGTCGGGCCTCGTTCCGCCGCCCGGCGCCGCCGCGCCCGTACGACATCCCGACGCGCCCGCGCCGGGCGAACTGCTCGGCGCGCACTACGACCAGTGCTTCGGCTGCGGGGAGTCCCAGCCGCACGGGCTGCACCTGGCGGCCAGGGCGGGCGAGGGCGTCAGCGTCACCGCGGAGTTCACCGTACGGCCCGCCCACCAGGGCGCGCCGGGCCTGGCCCACGGCGGGGTGCTGGTCTCCGCGCTGGACGAGACACTGGGCGCGCTGGGCTGGCTGCTGCGGGTGATCGCGGTGACCGGACGGCTGGAGTCGGACTTCGTCCGCCCGGTGCCGGTCGGCACCACCCTGCATCTGTCCGCCCGCTGCACGGCGGTGGACGGCCGCAAGATCTACAGCAGCGCCGAGGGCCGGATCGGCGGCCCGGACGGGCCGGTCGCGGTCCGCGCGGACGCGCTGTTCGTCCAGGTCAAGCTCGACCACTTCACCAGCAACGGCCGCTCCGACGAGATCGAGGCCGCGATGTCCGACCCCGACCAGGTCAAGGTCGCCCGCGCCTTCGAGGTGAACCCGTGAGCGCCGCACGCGAGGCCGCCGGGCGCGCCGCCGCACGCGAGGCCGCCGGCCGGCAGGATCCCGGGGTTCGCCGCGTGGGCGGACAGCCGCACAGGAGGACGCGATGAGTGCCGTACGACCGCCCGTTGACGTGCTGCTGCGGCGGCTGGACGCGTCCGTGCCCGTGCCGTCGTACGCGCACCCCGGGGACGCGGGCGTCGACCTGATCACCACCCAGGCCGCGGACCTCGCGCCCGGCGAGCGGACCGTGCTGCCCACCGGCATCTCCCTCGCCCTGCCCGACGGCTACGCCGCCTTCGTGCACCCGCGCTCCGGGCTCGCCGCCCGCTGCGGTGTGGCCATGGTGAATGCCCCGGGAACGGTGGATGCCGGGTACCGTGGAGAGATCAAGGTGATCGTGGTCAATCTCGACCCGCGCGAGACCGTCCGGTTCGAACGGGGTGACCGGATCGCCCAACTGGTCGTCCAGCAGGTCGAGCGGGTCCGCTTTCACGAAGTGGCGGAGCTGCCAGGCTCTGCCAGGGCCGCGGGGGGCTTCGGCTCCACGGGGGGTCACGCCGCGGTGGACACACCGCCGGCGGACACGTCCAGCTACGGATACGCATCGGTCCTCAGCGACCGGGAAGGAAAGTGACCGTGTTCCGTCGTCGCAAGGAGCGCGAAGACGCCGTCGAGGAGTTCGACGAGGCCGAGAGCCCGGACGAGTCGGCACAGGACGCTCCGGAGTCGGACGACTCCGGCGAGCCGTCCCGGTACAACCTTCCGCCCGCCCCCCGGCCCGACGGCCCGTGGGATCTGAGCGAGATCCAGGAGCCCGGCGAGGGCCGGGTGGACCTCGGCGGTCTGTTCGTGCCCGGCGTCGAAGGCATGGAGCTGCGGGTGGAGGTGGCGGGGGAGTCGATCGTCGCCGCGACCGTGGTGCTGCGCGACAGCGCCGTGCAGCTCCAGGCGTTCGCCGCCCCGAAGTCCGAGGGCATCTGGGGCGAGGTGCGCGAGGAGATCGCCTCCGGCATCACCCAGCAGGGCGGCATCGTCGACGAGGTCGAGGGCCCCCTCGGCTGGGAGCTGCGGGCCCAGGTGCCCGTGCAGCTGCCCGACGGCACCAATGGTGTCCAGCTCGTGCGCTTCATCGGCGCCGACGGCCCGCGCTGGTTCCTGCGCGGGGTGATCTCCGGTCAGGGCGCGGTGCAGCCGGCCGCGGCCGGGGTCCTGGAGTCCGTCTTCCGTGACACCGTCGTGGTGCGCGGCGACGCCCCCATGGCGCCTCGTGACCCGATCGTGCTCAAGCTGCCGAACGACGCGCAGATGGTGCCGGACGGTGCCGCGCCCGAGCAGGGCGAGGAGCCGTCGAAGTTCGGCGACGGCATCGACCCGCTGCGCCGCGGTCCGGAGATCACCGAGCTGCACTGACCGCCGCCGCTGTCGGCTGAAACTTCCGCACAGGCCACCCGGCCGCCGATACGTTCGGCGGCCGGGTGATCCTTTTGCCCGGGACATGAGAACTCGGCGTGACCGTCCTGATCGTTACGGACGCCCCCATGGCCCCCGGCCGGGCGCGGCGTACGGTACGGATACGCGACGGCCGTGCTGCGGCCGAAGTGCTGCGGCCGAAGTGCTGCGGCCGTCGCATCGGGGTCCGGCCCGACTGGGACACGGGCCGGGACGGGGAGGAAGAGTCATGAGCGAGCAGTCCGCGGCCACGGGCAGCGCGGCCACCGCCGTCGCGGAGGGCGCGCGCGGCGGCGACATGGTCGTCGTGGAGGATCTGCGCCGCACCTACGGCAGCGGTGGGACCGCCGTGCACGCGCTGCGCGGGGTCTCCTTCTCCGCGCCGCGCGGCGAACTGGTCGCGCTCAAGGGCCGGTCCGGCTCCGGCAAGACCACGGTGCTCAATCTCGTCGGCGGCCTGGACACACCCGACGGCGGCCGCGTCACCCTCGACGGCACGGATCTCGCCGGGCTCGGCGACGACGAACTGCTGGCGCTGCGGCGCGACCGGATCGGCTTTGTCTTCCAGTCCTTCGGCCTGCTGCCCATCCTCACCGCGGCGGAGAACGTGGGGGTGCCGATGCGGCTGCGCAAGGTCGCGTCGCGCGAGCGTGAGGAGCGGGTCCAACTGCTGCTCTCGCTGGTCGGCCTGGCCGATCACGCCGCCCAGCGGCCCGGTGAGCTGTCCGGCGGGCAGCAGCAGCGTGTCGCCATCGCCCGCGCGCTCGCGAACCGCCCAGGACTGATCATCGCCGACGAGCCGACCGGCCAGCTCGACGCGGACACGGGGCTCGCGGTGATGGAACTGCTGCGGGCCGTCGTCCGCAGCGAGGGCGTCACGGCGCTGGTCGCCACGCACGACGCGCAACTGCTGGCGCTGGCCGACCGGGTCCTCGAACTGCGCGACGGCCGCATCGTCTCCGACGAGTAGCCATTGCGGCGGGCGGTCGTACCGCCGGCGGGTCAGTGCGCCCAGGCCGGTGTCCAGGTGCCGGTGGTGTCGTGGGCGGCCCGTGCGGCGTCCAGGTGGACGCGTAGTGCGGCGAGCGTGGGGTGCGGGTTGTCGGCGCGCCAGATCAGTGAGTGCGGGTAGACCGGCGTCGGGTCGCGTACGGCGACACGTCGCAGGTCGTGCTCCGCGGGCCAGGCGAGGCGGGTCTGCTCGCCCACGAAGGTGGCCAGCGCGGGGGAGTCGGCGATGGTGTCGAGGAGCGGTTCGGTACCGAAGTCGGGGCCGGTCGCCTCGATGGTGAGCCCGAAAGCCGCGGCCAAGTCGTCGTAGTAGGCCGCCCATTCGGTACCGGAGACGATGCCCGGCATCCAGATCCTGTGCCCGGCGAGCTGGGCGGGCGTGACCGTACGTGCGGTGGCGAGCGGATGGGCCGGCCCCGTCAGGAGTTGAAGGGGCTCGTCCAGTACCCGGGCGGCCCGGACGCCGTCGGGGAGGCGCCGCGGCGGCACGGTGACGGCGCGGAAGGTCGCGTCAATGGTGCCGGAACGGACGGCGGTGACGGCCGCTTCGGCGTCGAAGAGGGTCACGACGTCGAGTTCGGTGCCGGGACGGGCGCGGTGGAAGCCGCGCAGCAGGTCGGCGGGCGCGAGCCTGCGGCCGATCACGTCGACGCGCAGGGCGCGGGTACCGGGCCGCACCGACGCGGCCGCCCGTTCCTCGGCCTGGAGGAGAGCGCGGGCGTGCGGCAGGAACGCCTGTCCGTCGAGGGTGAGCCGCGCCCCGCGCGCGGGGCGGGTGAACAGCCGTACGCCGAGGTCGTTCTCCAGGGTAGCGATGCGTTTGGAGACGGCCTGCTGGGTGATCGGCAGATCGGCGGCGGCCTCCCGGAACCGGCCCGCGTCCGCGACGGTGACGAAGGTGCGTACGGCGTCGAGATTCACGCCGGCCACCCTAGGCGTACAACGTGCGGTTGTCGCCGGGCGGTCCCGGTAGTTGTTTGATCGGCCGGGCTCCAGCCGGATGTGATGTCGCCGGGCAACGCGGGGTTGTCCGGGTGCGATGTCGAGGAGTGTGCCGGGCATGGGGGAAGGGCGTTCGCTGGGGCGGGAGTTCGGGTGGCTCTGGGCGGCGTACGGGGTCAGCGCCTTCGGCACGCGGCTCGCGTTCGACGCCTTCCCGCTGATCGCCGTCCTGGTGCTGCACGCCGGGCCGACACGGGTGGCGGTGCTGGCGGCCGCGGGGGCGGCCGTGGGCGCGGCGGTGGCGGTGCCGCTCGGCCCCTGGGTGGAATTCCGCCGCAAGCGGCCGGTGATGGTCGCGATGGACCTGATCAGATGCGCGGCGCTGCTGACCGTCCCGGCCGCCTTCGCGCTCGGCCTGCTCGGCTTCTCCCAACTCCTGGTCGTGTCGGTCGTCGTGGCGGCGGCCGACATCACCTTCGGCGCCGCGGCCGGCGCGTGCCTCAAGTCCCTTGTGCCGCCGGAGGATCTGCTCGTCGCCAACGGGCGGTTCGAGGCCACGACCTGGACCGCCACCGTGCTCGGACCCCCGCTCGGCGGGGCCGCGATAGGGCTGTTCGGCCCGGTGACGACCGTGGTGGCCGACGCGGTCAGCTATCTGCTCTCGGCCGCGGGAATCCGCGCGATCGGCGGCGAATCGCGCCCTGTACGCGAGGACGCGCCGCCGCGGCTGCGGGCCCGCGATCTGTCCGACGGGTGGCGGCACATCCTGGCCGACCCGGCGCTGCGCCCGCTGTTCCTCAACACGGTCCTGGTCAACGGGCTGATCATGGCGGCCGGGCCCCTGCTGGTCACGCTCATGCTCGGCCGTCTCGGTTTCGCGCCCTGGCAGTACGGCCTCGCCTTCGCGGTGCCCTGCGTCGGGGGCCTGATCGGCTCACGGCTGGCCCGCCCGCTCGTGGCCCGGTACGGGCAGCACAAGGTCCTGCTCACCACGGGGACGCTGCGTGCCTGCTGGCCGCTCGGGCTGGCGTTCATCCGGCCGGGGGTCGCCGGGCTCGTGCTCGTCATGGGCGTCGAACTCGGACTGATCACCTGTATGGGGGTGTTCAACCCGGTGTTCGCCACCTACCGGCTCGACCGGACGCCGGCGGACCGGGTCGCGCGCACGCTGTCCGCGTGGTCGGTCACCGGTAAGGCGACGATCGCGGCGGCGACGGCGCTGTGGGGCCTGCTGGCGGGCCTGACGGGCCCCCGCACGGCGATCGCGGCGGCGGGCGTCTTCCTCCTGACCACGCCCTTCCTCCTCCCTGGCCGAACCCCCACCCGTCGGCCCGCGCCTGGCAGTGGCGTACTCGAACCCCGTGACGGCCGTGTCGTCGCCGACGAGTAGCCGTGCGGGCTCCGCCCCCTGCCGGGAGTCGGAGCCCGCTGTGCCGCGCTCCGCGGTCACGCCGCCAGCGTGACCGTTCCACCGCCCATCGGCATGCAGACGTTGCTGTGGGAGCGGCCGACCGTGAACTCGGCCTGAACGACGACCTGGACCTGGGCAGTGGCCTCGATCCGGGTCCGGGCCGGGGTTCGGTCCGGGGCCGCTCCGGTGGACGGGGCAGCCGCCACGGCGGGTACGGCCCGGGCCGGGGCGGGCTCCGCGCCGCGCTCCGCCGCAGACGCGGCGAAGGAGGTCACGGTGAGCAGGCCCGCAACGGTGAGGGCCTTGATAGTGCACATATTCGATGATCCTCAGATAGTTCGATCTTGGTCGAGACAAAGAGATGATCATCTGGCGATGTGCGCAACTCAAGCTTTTCCGTGGTTTTGGCATATGCCATTTTCCGGGGGGTTGATCGAGGGTCGATCCGTCGTGTTCATGCCTCCTTTTTTCGACAGCTCGGACCGGTTCGGTCAATTTCGATCATCGACTTTCGAATACGCTCAGCCGCCGTGTCGTTGAAGGGCTCGAACAAGGCCAGCGCCCGCTGCCATATCTCCCGCGCCTCATCGGGATTGCCCTGCCCGAGCAGAAGTTGGGCGAGCGCGTCGCAGGCGAGTGCCTCCTCCTCGGGAGAGCGGATGTTCAACGCGAGCGTGGCCGCCTCCTCCAGGCATCTCCGGGCCCGGGCGTACTGCCCGAGAGCACCCGAGGCGATTCCGAGTCCGCGCAGTGCCGCCGCCTCGTCGTCGCCGATGCCCAGTTCCCGGGCCTGGCGCAGCGCTCCCTCGTGGTGGATGGTCGCTTCCGCATGGTGACCGGCCGCCGAGTAGACCGCGCCCAGGGCGTTGAGGGCACTGGTCTCGTACTTGCGGTCTCCGTACCGACGGAAGACGGCCAGCGAAGAGGTGTGGAGTTCCACGGCGGAATCGAATTCCTCGGGAATTCTCAGAGTGGTGCCGATATTCATCCGGATCACCGCCCGGTCGATATCGCTTCCCTCGCCCGCGCTCAGCGCGAGCGCTTCGACAAAGGCGGAATGCGCGGACGCTATTTTCCCGGCCCTTCTGCGGAGGTCGCCGATATTGCTCAGAAGCCGGGCCTCCAGACGTCGGTCGCCCAATTCCCGCAGACCGCTGAGCGATTCTGTGAACGTTTTCAGCGCGTTGCGGTGATCCCCCATATGGAGACAGGTGATCGCCACATTGTTCAGAGTCCTCGACCGGCCCCACATGTCCTCGCCGCGTAGTCGCAGGGAATCGCCCAGAATCTTCAGCGCGGCGTCGTACTCGCCCACATACCAGCGGAGGACACCGAGTTGGTTCAGCGCCTCGGCGGCGACCGTGTCGTCGCCGGAGGCGCGGGCGAGGGTCAGGGCGGGTTCCGCGGCCTGGGTGGCGTCGGTGTAGCGGGACGCCCGCGAGTGGATGGCCGCCAGGTCGAGCAGCGCGCGTGACTCCGCGCGCGGATCACCCACCCTGTGCCAGTGGTCCGCCGCGGCCCGGTGCATCTCGACGCCTTCCGGCCAGTAGCCCTCGGAGTCGGCGAACTCCGCCAGCACATGGGCGAGCCACGCGGCCTTGCGGGCGTTGCCCTCCTGCCGGGTGCGCCACTCGACCGCGAGCAGGCACTCCAACTCGTCGGCGAGCCAGTCACGGGCCGCCGCGGCGTCCGCCCAGCCGGGCACGGCGACGTGCGAGGCGGGCGCGGGGACGGGCAGGGCCGGCCGCGAGCGGTGCGGACGCAGCAGTCGGTCGGCGCGGTCGGAGGCCCGCAGCGCGTACTCGGTCAACCGCAGCACGGCCGCGCCGCGCTCGGCCGCCGATTCCTCCAGGACGGCGAGGTGCGCGGCGTATTCGGCCAGCAGGTCGTGGAAGCGATAGCGGTTCGGCCGGGGCTCCTGGAGCAGATGGCAGTTGAGCAGGTCCTCGATCAACCGCTCGGTGCGGTCCAGCGGTTCGCCGACGATCGCGGCGGCCGCGTACGGGCCGAAGTCCGTACCCGGCAGGAGACTCAGCCGACGGAAGGCGGCCCGCTGCGGGGCCGTCAGCGCGTTGTAGGACATCTCGAAGGCCGCAGCCACCTCCCGGAGGCCGTCGCGTATCTCCAGCAGCCGGCCGGGGCGGCGCGAGAGCCGTTCGAGGAGATGGCCGAGGTCCCACGACGGCCGGGCTTTGAAGCGGCTCGCGACGATCTCGACCGCGAGTGGCAGCAGCGCGCAGCGATTGACGATTTCGGCGATCTTGTCCGTGTCGGTCGCGCGTTCCGGGCCGACGATGCGCCGGAAGAGACCGATGGCGTCGTCCAGAGGGAGGACGTCGACGAACATCGGCCGGGCCGAGGGGAGTTCGGTGAGCCGGTTTCTGCTGGTGATCAGTACGAGCGAGGCGCTGTCGTCGGGAAGAAGCGGGGCCACCTGTTCAGAATTCTGCGCGTCGTCGAGAACAATGACCGCTCTCTTTCCCGTCAGCACCGCCCGCCACAGCGCGGTACGTTCCTGGAGGCCCTGCGGGATCGCGGACGGCGGAATTCCGAATGCGCGCAGCAGCGCGCCGAGTCCGGCCTCGGCCGTCAGCGGCGGCAGGGTGACCGAGTGGGCGCGCAGATCGACGAGCACCTGGCCGTCGGGGAAGCGTTCGCCGAGCCGATAGGCGGCGTGCAGTGCGAGTTCGCTCTTGCCGACGCCCGCCATTCCGGAGATCGCCTCGATCGTGATGACCGATCCCGAGTATCCCGTCGCGCGTTCGGCGGAGAGCAGGCGGCCGAGTTCGCCCTCGCGGCCCACGAGTTGGTGACGGCGCGGCAGATTGCGCGGGACCGGCGCCGCCACTGCCGGCGGGGGCGACGGGGCCGGCAGGCCCGGGACGAGGTCGGTGAGCGGAGCCCTGCGCAGGATCAGGGTGTGGGCCCGGGACAGCGACTCGCCCGGCTCGCTGCCGAGCCGTTCCCTGAACAGCCGCCGTGCCTGCTGGAAGACGTCCAGGGCGTCGGCGTGCCGTCCTGAGGCGTAGAGCGCCACCACGTGGTGCCGGACGAGCGTTTCGTTCAGGGGATGGCGCCCGGCCAGCTCCGCCGCCTCGGCGGCCACCTCCTCGAACTGTCCGAGCCGCATGCGCAGCGCCAGCCCCGCGTGCAGGGTGGACATCCGCCGCTCGGCCATCGCGACACGCGCGGACTGCGCCCAGTTCCCCGGCAGCCCCGCAAGGGCCTCTCCGGTCCACAGGCCGTCCGCCTCCTCGAAGAGCGCGAGGGTCCGGGGGTCGGTGCCGGCCGCCGCCCGGGCCTCGGCCGAGAGCCGTATATAACGGTGCCAGTCGACGATCTCCGGGTCGGCTTCCAGCCGGTAGGCGTGCGCCCGCACCCGGACGGCCGGGACCGGCCGTGTGCCGTCCCGTTCCGCGGCCTCCCGCAGCACGCGCCGCAGCCGTGAGACATGCGTGTACAGATTCGCCAGGGGGTCGTCGGGCGGATCGTCGCCCCATAATCGGTCGACCAGTTCGTCCTGGCCGATTGACCGGCCGAGGTCGAGGGCGAGCGAGGCCAGCAGACACCGTTCCCGGTCGGAACGGAGCCGTACCGAGGATTCACGCGCGAACAGTTCGACCGCCCCCAGGAGATGAATCTCCATGCCGCCCCTCCGACCGGTGCCCACCCTGTCCTATTCGTGAGCATGACACGACGGTGTGTCACGGTGCCATACCACTGCCACCTTGTTGTGCAACGGAAATAGCCAATACTGCTCACAGATATCACTCGATGCGGTATACGAGCGGCGCTCCGTGAACGGCGGCGGGCGCTCAGCCTCGGCGGGGGTATTCGGCGGGAATATGACCCGGAAGGGCGGGCGCCGGCCGAGGCGTACCAGGGGGTCTCCGTGCCGTTCCGTACGGGGTCGCGGGCCGGTCTCGTTCGCCCTCTGGTTCTGCCGGAGGCGGCCGGTACCCTTGACCATATGAGTGGTGCCATCCGTTCCGACCGACCCGCGGGTCGCTTCCGCCGCATGCTCGACCGCCTGTCCTCCTCGCAGGAGGAACTGCACTCCGAGGAACTGCAGCAGGACGCGCTCGCGGTGGGCTGCACGCGGATCTGCGACTGCTCCGACCGCCAGATAGTGTCCGTCACCGGTACGCTGCGTACGGTCACGCTCCGTCCCCGGGCGGGTGTGCCCGCGCTGGAAGCCGAGTTGTTCGACGGATCGGCCGCACTGGACCTGGTGTGGCTGGGCCGCCGCAGCATCAGCGGCATAGAACCCGGCCGCATGATCATCGCGTCGGGCCGGATCTCCCTCAACCGGGGCCGTCCGGTGCTGTTCAACCCCAAGTACGAGCTGCGTCCGGTCGGACAGGAGTAACAGGTGGCGTCGATCGACAACACGGATCAGACGGTTCACACCGGTCAGCCGGCACCGCCGGGGCCGGAGATCCGCGAAGCGGGGGGATCAGCGGAATCGAGGGCAGCGGACAAGGCGGGGGAGACCGGCCGGGTCACCGAGGAGGCCAGGGCGGTCACCGAGGCCGCGCTCTTCGAAGCCTTCGGCGGCGTCCGCGGCATGATCGAGACCACCGTTCCCGGACTGGTCTTCGTCGCGATCTACACGGTCGACCGGGACATCAAGACCTCGGCGATCGCCGCGCTCACCCTTTCGGTGCTGCTCGGCGTGGCGCGGCTGGCACAGCGCGACACCCTCAAGCACGCCTTCAGCGGAGTGTTCGGCGTCGCCTTCGGCGCGGTCTTCGCGATGATGTCCGGCAACGCCAAGAACTTCTATCTGCCCGGCATGCTCTACACGCTGGGCCTGGCGATCGCGTACATCGTCTCCGCCGCCGCGGGCCTGCCGCTGCTCGGCCTGATCCTCGGGCCGATCTTCAAGGAGAACCTGTCCTGGCGCAAACGCAACCCGGGGCGGCTGCGCGCGTACACCAAGGCCAGCTGGGCCTGGGGCCTGATCCTGCTCGCCAAGTCCGCGATCCTCTTCCCGCTGTACTGGTGGGGGAACGCCACCCAGCTCGGCTGGGTCAAGGTCGCCCTCGGCATCCCGCCCTTCCTGCTGTCGGTCTACCTCACCTGGATCTTCCTGGTGAAGGCGCCGCCGCCGATCGACGTGATCGCGGAGATGGAGGCGGCCGAGAAGGCCGCCAAGGAGCGCGAGGCGTCCCCCTCCTCCTGAGCCGAGCCGGCCGAGCCACCCGTGGCGGCCACCGGACCACAGCGCCCCCGGACATGAAGCAGGGCCCCGGCAACCCGTGGTTGCCGGGGCCCTGCTCATGTCGTCGCTACCCCTCGGCGGGGCCGGCGGAGGCGTCCTTGACGGACAGCAGGTCCTCCAGCTGCTCCTCCCGGTGCGGCGCCGCCACGAACAGCAGCTCGTCACCGGCCTCCAGGGCGTCGTCCTTGGAGGGCGTGAGCACCCGGTTGCCCCGGATGATCGTCACCAGCGAGGTGTCCTGCGGCCACTCCACGTCACCGACCCGGGTGCCGACCAGCGCGGCCTCCTCGGGCAGTGTCAACTCCACGAGGTTGGCGTCACCCTGGCTGAAGCGCAGCAGCCGTACCAGGTCGCCGACGCTCACGGCCTCCTCGACCAGCGCCGACATCAGCCGCGGGGTGGACACGGCCACGTCCACGCCCCAGGACTCGTTGAACAGCCACTCGTTCTTCGGGTTGTTGACCCGGGCGACGACCCGCGGGACGCCGTACTCCGTCTTGGCCAGCAGCGACACGACCAGGTTGACCTTGTCGTCACCCGTCGCCGCGATCACCACGTTGCAGCGCTGGAGCGCGGCCTCGTCCAGCGAGGTGATCTCGCAGGCGTCCGCGAGCAGCCACTCGGCCTGCGGCACCCGCTCCACCGAGATGGAGGTGGGGTTCTTGTCGACGAGCAGCACCTCGTGCCCGTTCTCCAGCAGCTCCGCCGCGATCGATCTGCCGACCGCGCCGGCCCCGGCGATGGCGACCCTCATGAGTGCGCCTCCTCTGGCCCCTTGGCGAACGCCCTCTCGACATCGGCGACCGCCTCGGAGCGCATGATCACATGCACCAGATCGCCCTCCTGGAGCACCGTCTGCGCGGTCGGCAGCGTCGCCTCACCGAGCCGGGTGACGAACGCGACACGCACCCCGGTCTCCTCCTGGAGGCTGCTGATCTTGTGGCCGATCCAGGCGGGCGAGGGGTGCACCTCGGCGAGCTGCACCCCGCCGCTGGGATCGCGCCACAGCGGCTCCGCGCCCGACGGCAGCAGCCTGCGCAGCATCTGGTCGGCGGTCCACCGCACGGTGGCCACCGTGGGAATGCCGAGCCGCTGGTAGACCTCGGCCCGGCGCGGGTCGTAGATCCGCGCCGCCACGTTCTCGACGCCGAACATCTCCCTGGCCACCCGGGCCGCGATGATGTTGGAGTTGTCGCCGCTGCTGACGGCCGCGAAGGCACCCGCCTCCTCGATGCCGGCCTCGCGCAGCGTGTCCTGGTCGAACCCGACTCCGGTCACCCGGCGCCCGCCGAACCCCGAACCCAGCCGGCGGAACGCCTTGGGGTCCTGGTCGATCACCGCGACCGTATGACCATGCTGTTCGAGGGAGTGCGCGAGAGTGGAGCCCACTCGCCCGCATCCCATAATCACGACGTGCACGACCGTCCTTCCGGCTGCCAACTTTTCCGACGGAGACTGCGAGTCGTCGTACGGATCGGTCCAATGGAGACCTGTGGATCGGTCCTAGCGTCTCAGACCGCAGCCAAAGCTACACACGCGCGTCGCGGGTCAGAAGGTTGCACCGGCCCGGGCGTCCAACTTCGCCGCACTTCGTGGAGCGGTGGCGCACACGCACGTATGGCCGATCCCTTAACATCGCGGGGTGTCCAAACTGACCGACCTGCCGAAACGGATTCTGATCGGCCGGGCGCTGCGCAGCGACAAACTCGGGGAGACGCTGCTCCCCAAACGTCTCGCGCTACCCGTCTTCGCGTCCGACCCGCTGTCGTCAGTGGCGTACGCACCGGGCGAGGTGCTGCTGGTCCTGTCGATCGCGGGCGTGTCGGCCTACCGCTTCAGCCCGTGGATCGCGGTCGCCGTCGTGGTGCTGATGTTCACCGTCGTCGCCTCCTACCGGCAGAACGTGCACGCCTACCCCTCCGGTGGCGGTGACTACGAGGTCGCCACCACCAATCTGGGGCCCAGGGCCGGACTGACCGTCGCCAGCGCGCTGATGGTCGACTACGTGCTCACCGTCGCGGTGTCGGTCGCCTCCGGCATCGAGAACCTGGGCTCGGCCGTCCCCTTCTTCGTCACCCACAAGGTGCTCGGCGCGGTCGGCATGATCGTCGTACTGATGCTGATGAACCTGCGCGGGGTGCGCGAGTCCGGCACGATCTTCGCGATCCCCACCTACGCCTTCGTCTTCGGCGTGTTCTGCATGATCGGCTGGGGCATCCTCAGGATCGCCACTGGGCATGACATGCACGCGCCTACCGCCGGGTACACCATCCGCGCCGAGTCCTCAGGCATCGGCGGCTTCGCCCTGATCTTCCTGCTGCTGCGGGCCTTCTCCTCCGGCTGCGCCGCCCTGACCGGTGTCGAGGCGATCAGCAACGGCGTCCCGGCCTTCCGCAAGCCCAAGTCCAAGAACGCCGCCACCACGCTGGCCGCGATGGGCCTGCTGGCCGTCACCATGTTCTGCGGCATCATCGCGCTGGCCATAAACACCCATGTGCGGATGGCCTCGAACCCGGCGACCGACCTGCTCGACCACGGCAGGCCGGTCGGCACCGGCTTCACCCAGGACCCGGTGATCGCCCAGGTCGCCGAGGCGGTCTTCGGACACAACTCGATCCCGTTCGTCTTCCTGGCCGCCGTCACCGCGCTCGTGCTCTTCCTGGCCGCGAACACCGCCTACAACGGCTTCCCCGTGCTCGCCTCGATCCTCGCCCAGGACCGCTTCCTGCCCCGTCAGCTGCACACCCGCGGCGACCGGCTGGCCTTCTCCAACGGCATCGTGCTGCTGGCCGGATTCGCCTGCGTGCTGGTCTACATCTACGGCGCCGACTCCACCCGGCTGATCCAGCTCTACATCGTCGGCGTGTTCGTCTCCTTCACACTCAGCCAGATCGGCATGGTCCGGCACTGGAACCGCCATCTGCGCACCGAGCGCGACCCGGCCAAGCGCCGCCACATGCACCGCTCCCGGGCGATCAACACCTTCGGCGCCTTCCTCACCGGCCTGGTGCTGGTGATCGTGCTGCTGACGAAGTTCACCCACGGCGCCTGGGTCGCGGTGCTCGGCATGGTGATCTTCTTCGGCACCATGACCGCGATCCGCGGCCACTACACCCGGGTCGCCGACGAGATCGCCGCCGACGAGGAGCCGGGCGAGGAGTCCGTACGCCCCTCGCGTGTGCACTCCATCGTGCTGGTCTCCAAGGTGCACAAGCCCACCCTGCGGGCCCTGACGTACGCCAAGCTGATGCGCTCGGACACCCTGGAAGCGCTCACCATCAACGTCGACCCCGCCGACACCAAGGCCCTCCAGGCGGAGTGGCAGCTGCACGGCATGGACGTACCGCTCAAGGTCCTCGACTCGCCCTACCGCGAAATCACCCGGCCGATCATCGACTACGTCAAGGGGCTGCGCCGCGACCGCCCGCGCGACGTGGTGAGCGTCTACATCCCCGAGTACGTCGTCGGCCACTGGTACGAGCACCTGCTCCACAACCAGAGCGCCCTGCGCCTCAAGGGGCGGCTGCTGTTCACGCCCGGGGTGATGGTCACCTCCGTGCCGTGGCAGCTGGAGTCCTCTGAGGCGGCCAAGGCACGCGCACGGCGGCGGGCGAACTGGAACGCGCCCGGCTCGATCCGCCGCGGCCCGGTCGGCCCGCCGCGCGGCGAGCAGGAGCCCAGCGGCCGCGGGTCGGGTACGGAGACGGGGTCGGGGTCGGGTTCCGGCTCCGGTACGGGCTCCGGGGGCCAGTGAGGCCGGGCGCGCGGGGCTGCGGCCCGGCGCCCGGTTCCGGGCGGAAATGAGGGCGGGCGCGGGCACGTAGACTGGTGGGCTGTTGCCGCCGGGCCCAAGACGTCCTCGCGCATCCCCCCTCTCAGCCCAGGAGCAGCCCCGCCATGCAGACCGAATCCGCGCCCTCGCTCATCGGCCAGGAGTACGAGGTCGAGGTGGGCCAGGTCGCGCACGGCGGCCACTGCGTCGCGCGTACGGAAGCGGGGCAGGTGCTCTTCGTACGGCACGCGCTGCCCGGCGAGCGGGTGATCGCCAAGGTCACCGAGGGCGAGGAGGGCGCGCGCTTCCTGCGGGCCGACGCCGTACAGGTGCTGGTCGCCTCCAAGGACCGGGTCGAGGCCCCCTGCCCGTTCTCCGGGCCCGGGCGGTGCGGCGGCTGCGACTGGCAGCACGCGGCGCCCGGCGCCCAGCGGCGGCTGAAGGCCGCCGTGATCACCGAGCAGCTCGCCCGGCTGGCCGGGCTCACCCCGCAGGAGGCCGGCTGGGACGGCACCGTCGCGCCCGCCCCCGGCGACAAGGTCGCCAAGGGCGAGGTCCCGGCGTGGCGGACCCGGGTGCAGTACGCGGTGGACACCGAGGGCCGCGCGGGCCTGCGCAAGCACCGCTCGCACGAGGTCGAGGTGATCGACCACTGCCTGATCGCGGCCCCCGAGGTCAGCGAGCTGGGCGTCGAGGCCCGCAGCTGGCCGCAGATCGCCTCCGTCGAGGCCATCGCGGCCACCGGGTCGCACGACCGCCAGGTGATCCTGACCCCGCGTCCCGGCGGTCGGCTGCCCATCGTCGAACTCGACCGGCCGGTGTCCGTGCAGCGGATCGGCGAGCGCGACCACGCCGTGCACCGCGTCCACGGCCGCCCCTTCGTCCGCGAGCGCGCCGCCGGGCGCACCTGGCGGGTCGGCGACGGAGGCTTCTGGCAGGTCCACCCCAAGGCGGCCGATGTCCTCGTCGAGGCCGTCATGCAGGGCCTGATGCCCCGCAAGGGCGAGATGGCCCTCGACCTCTACTGCGGGGTCGGGCTCTTCGCCGGCGCGCTCGCCGAACGCGTCGGGGAGCGCGGCGCCGTGCTGGGCATCGAGTCCGGCAAGCGCGCGGCCGAGGACGCCCGGCACAACCTCCAGGACCTGGACCGGGTCCGTATCGAGCACGGCAAGGTCGAGCAGATCCTGCCGCGCACCGGCATCACCGAGGCCGACCTGATCGTCCTGGACCCGCCCCGCGCGGGCGCCGGCGGCGCGACCGTACGGCGGCTGGCCGCCATGGGTCCGCGCCGGATCGCCTACGTCGCCTGCGACCCGGCCGCGCTCGCCCGCGACCTCGCCTACTTCGCGGAGGAGGGCTACCGGCCGGTGACCCTGCGCGCGTTCGACCTCTTCCCGTTCACCCACCATGTGGAGTGCGTGGCGATCCTGGCCCCGGTGGCATAGGCCCGCTGACCCGCTGACCCGCTGACCCGCTGACCCGCTGTCTCCCGGCGGGTCTTCTGGGCGTCCTGGGTGTCGTGCGTGTCCAAGAGGACGCTCCTGACGCCCAGTTGACGCTGCGTCCCAGGGCGGAACGGCGCCGGAACCGCGCCGGCGTCATGGGTCGATTCGCGGGGTTTCGTTTGTCGGCCGTCGGCCGTTCGCATCGGGGATAGCCGCTTCCGCGGGTGCCTGCCTACTTTGTCGTCACGTGTTTCGAGCCCTACCGCCATACGGCGTCGTAGCTACGCAAACAGGAGACGATATGAGCGCCAAAGCCGCCCCCGGGCTGACCTATGACGAACTCGTCGCGGCCCGTCGGGCCAGTGGTGTCCCCATGTTCAACGACAACAAGATGAAGCTGGGGATCTTCGGTTCCAATTGCAGTCACGGGCTGATGGCCACCCACGCCGAGTCGTCCTACGAACTCAGCTGGCAGCACACCCAGAAGATCGCGCAGATCGCGGACCGGCTCGGTTTCGAGGCGATGCTTCCGGTCGCCCGTTACCGCGGTATGGGCGGCGAGACCAATTTCAACGGCTCGAACTTCGAGACCCACACCTGGGCGGCCGGTCTCGCCCAGGCGACCGAGAACATCATGGTGTTCTCCACCACGCACGTACCGACCAAGAACCCGATCGTGGCGGCGAAGGAATCCGTCACCGTCGACCACATCTCCCAAGGTCGGTTCGGTCTCAATATGACCATGGGCTGGTACAAGGCCGAAATGGAGATGTTCGGCGGAACACAGCGCGACCACGACGCCCGCTACCGCTACGGTTCCGAGTGGATCACCATCGCCAAGCGCATGTGGACCGAGGGTGAGGGAGTCACCTTCAACGGCGAGTTCTTCGACATCAAGGACGCCTTCTCCGACCCCAAGCCGATCCAGCAGCCGTACCCGGTACTGGTCAACGCCGGCAACTCGCCGGAGGGCCTGGAATTCTGCGCACGCGAATGCGACTTCAACTTCATCGCCTTCTCCGACCCGGCCGAGGCAGGCGAGACCGCGGCCCGCGTGCGCTCCATCGCCCGTACCCACCAGCGTGATCTGGGCATCCTCGGCTACGGCAACATCATCTGCCGGGACACCGAGAAGGAGACGAAGGCCCTCCTCGACCACATCCTCGAAAAGGGCGACTGGGAGGTCGCCAAAATGGTCTCGGGCGGCCTCGGGGCCGAAAGCGGCTCGTTCGACAAGATCAAGGCGCTCCAGGAGCGGTTCATCCTCGGTTACGGCGGCTATCCGCTGATCGGCACGCCGGAACAGATCGTCGAGCAGCTGGCCGAGCTTTCCCGGGCGGGCGTCGACGGCATGATGATCGGATTCCTCGACTACGTGGAGGAACTCCAGTACTTCGGCGAGCGGGTCCTTCCGCTGATGCGGGAAGCGGGTCTGCGGAACTGAGAGCGGCACGGGACCAGGGAGGTTGGGAATGACGAATTCTCTCGGCGTGAACGTGCGGGACTACAAGACCGTACTCGGCCATTTCTGCACCGGTGTCACCGTGGTGGCCTCGATCGACGACGGAGAGCCCACCGGATTCACCTGCCAGTCGTTCTCCGCGCTCTCCCTGGAACCGCCGCTAGTGCTGGTGTGCGTGCGGAAGGAGTCGGCCACCTGGCCCGGAATCAGGAAATCGGGTCTGTTCGCCGTCAGTGTGCTGGCCGCCGATCAGCAGTCGGTCGGGGATCGTTTCGCGCGGTCGGGCGTCGACCGGTTCGCCGGCGTCGAGTGGCGGCCGTCACCGGCCGGAATGCCGCTCATCAACGGCGCTCTGGCATGGGTCGAATGTTCCGTCGTCGACGAGGTCGACGCGGGTGACCACACCGTCGTGGTGGCCGCGGTCACCGGACTGGAAACCGGTACGGCCCGCGATCCGCTGCTGTTCTTCCGGGGCCGTTATCTCGAATTCGACAGGAGAGAAGCAGTGATCGGATGAAACTCGCGACCGTCTACGGAAGTCCCACACCGCCCGGGAAAATGGCCCGTGCCCTCGGGCTGATCGAAACCGGTGTCCGCGACCGCCATCCCGCCTGGAGTGCGGAGCGGATCGGACCCCGGGAGCCGATCGGCCCCATGGCGGCCGCGTGGGGCGACAACGCGGTGGAGGCGATCGCCGGCGCGGACGCCGTCGTCCTGGCCTCACCGGTCTATCGCGGCTCGATCACCGGCACCCTCAAACTGCTGATCGACCTGCTGCCCGCCGAGGCGCTGCGGTCGAAGCCGGTGGGGATACTCACCGTCGCCGCGGCACCGCAGCACTTTCTGTCGGCCGAGCGCCATCTCCGGGACATCCTCGGCTGGTTCGGCGCACTCACCGCGCCCAACAGCGCCTTCTTCGTGGACGCCGCCTTCCGTGACGACGAGGTGGACGCCGGAGTCCTCGCCGACCTCGGGGAGTTCGCCGACCAGGTGGTGACGCTCGCGGAGACCCTGAACGGCCGGCGGTTCGGCCCGGACCCCCTGGCGCTCCGACACGCCAAGAAGGCCGCCGGCTGAGGCGGACCGCCGCAAGAGGGCCGCCCCATGAGGCGGGCGGGGGAGAAGCACCGGTTCCCCGCGGCGCCCGGGAGTCGCCTTTCGGTCAACGAAGACGAAGACGAAGACATGAACAGGAAGGAACGTCGTGACCAGTGACGTCGCGGAAAGCAAGCCCCTCGGCCGGAATCCGGGACCGGCCCGGCACTACATCGGCGGGGAGTGGGTCACCTCGAACACGACGGGCGTCTCCGTATCCCCCGCGGACGGGCAGCCGCTCGGTACCTACTACGAGGTGGACGAGTCCCAGGTGCGGGACGCCATCAGGATCGCGAAGGACGTCTTCGCGGCCCACGAGTGGCGGACCGACCGGCAGTTGCGCGCCCGGGTGCTCAACGAGATGGCCGACCGTATCGAGGCCGCGACCGGCGAACTCGCCGACCTGCTCGCCCGCGAGAACGGCAAGATCCTCCCCGAGGCCCACTTCGAACTGAGCCTGACGCCGTCGAAGCTGCGCTACTACGCCGCGCAGGCGCTCACCGACGCCGGGAGCGGCGGCCGGGTGCGGCCGGGCGTCTACTCCATCCTGCTGGCCGAGCCGGTGGGGGTGGCGGGCGTCATCGTTCCGTGGAACTCCCCCGTGGTGCTGTCCGTCCGGTCCTTCGCCCCGGCACTCGCCGCGGGCTGCACGGTCGTGATGAAGATGGCCGCGCAGACCGCGCTGGTCAACACCCGGCTCGCCGAACTCCTCGCCGACTGCCCCTCGCTTCCCGCCGGTGTGCTCAATGTGTTCAACGAGTCCGGCAGCGCGGGCGCGAAGCTGCTGGTCGCCTCACCCGACGTGGCCGCGCTGAGCTATACGGGCAGCACCGATGTGGGCCGGCGGATCATGGCGGACGCCGGACCGACCCTGAAGCGGCTCTCCCTCGAACTGGGCGGCAAGACCCCCATGATCGTCTTCGAGGACGCGAACCTCGACGCGGCCGTGGGGACGATCGTCGCCGGCATCACCACCTTCAGCGGCCAGTTCTGCATGACCGGAAGCCGGGTGCTCGTCCAGTCCTCGGTGGCCGACGAGGTCAGGTCGAGGCTCGCCGAGGCGCTGGGCCGGGTCAGGGTCGGGCCGGGCGACGCCGCGGACTCGCAGATGGGCCCGCTGATCGACATCGCCGCCCGGGACCGGCTGGAGGCGCTGATCGCGGAGTCGCTCGGGGACGCCGAGGTCATCGTGCCCGGTGGCCGGCCCGACGACGAGAGCCTGTCCCGGGGCGCCTACTACCGTCCGGCGCTGCTCGGTGTGCGGGACACCGATTCGCCCCTCGTACAGCGGGAACTCTTCGGTCCGGTCGCCACGTTCGAGACGTTCGCCTCGGAGGAGGAGGCGGTACGCAAGGCCAACGCCACGCAGTACGGCCTGGCGGCGTCGGTGTGGACCGCCGACGGGGCCCGCGGGCTGCGGCTCGCCGACGCGCTGGACGCGGGGACCGTGTGGACGAACGGCTGGGCCGTGGTGCTCGACCAGTTCGAGGAGGGCGGCTGCAAGCAGAGCGGTCTCGGCCGGCTCAACGGCAACCGGGCGCTGGCGGAGTTCCAGGAGTACAAGCACATCGTCCAGGTGGTGTGACCGCGCGGCACACCAGGCACGTGGCCCGGCCCCGCGGCCGGGCCCCGGACGCTCAGCAGCCCTTCGTCCTGCGCAGCGTCTCCGACGGCGACTCCGCGTACACCGACCGGTACAGCGAGGAGAACCGCCCCAGGTGGTAGAAGCCGTACGCGGAGGCGATGTCGGTGACCGTCGTCCCGCCCGAGCGCGGATACAGCAGCTCGTCACGGACCCGGCGCAGCCGGATGTCGCGCAGATACTGCGACGGCGTACAGCCCAGGCTGTTGAGGAAGTGCAGTTGCAGGGTCCGGACGCCCACCCCGGTCGCCTCGGCCACGTCGGTCGGCGTCGGGAGATCACCGGCGTGATCGTGGATGTAGTCGAGGGCGCTCTTCAGCGTGCTCGATCTGGGCGTCTCCTCCGGCTGCTGGAGGAGTGCCTGGTGCGGTCCCGTGGAGGCCACCAGGAGATTCGTCAGGAGCATGGATTCGAGCTGGCGGCGGGAGTCCCCGTTCCGCGCGAGGATTCCGTCCTCGTCCCATTCGGTCCGGACGAATTCGATACAGCGCAACAGCCCCTTCCCGGCCCGGGAGTCCAGATCCACCACCAGGTCGAAGTCGATGGGACCGGTGACCTGCGAGCGGGTCAGGGCCGCGAGGTGCCCCTCCAGATCGGCCCGCGGGATCTTGAGGGCGAACTGCGCGGCGTCCTCGGCCCAGGCGATCGTCTGGGCGCGGTGGGGGAGCAGGATCGCCGCGTGGGCCATGCCCCGCGTCATGCCCCGGTCACCGTTCTCCCGGGTGACGAGGCTGCTGCCCGCGAGCGTGATGTTGACGTGGTACCAGTGCTCGCTGGCCGGAAGCGTGATGTGCGCCTCGGTGCCGTACGTGAGGTACCCGAGGGTCACACCCCCGAGCTGGACGGCGTTGAGGCGCGCGTCGAGGCCGTTCCTGTCCACCGTACGCAGGGTGTGCGGCTCGTAGACCTCGGCCACGACCTGCTGGGCGAGCTGCACGTCGTCCGTGCGGAGCCGGCCGTGCTGCCGGAGTGGTTCGGAGGATCGTGAGAAGGACAGGGCCATCAAAAACTCCCCGGGCAGACGGTCATCATCCGGCGGGCCGACTCGTGTGGCCGCTCCTGTACGCGCGGTCGCCCGCCGCGTGGTGCGGCGGTGACTCCGGTGGGCGAGGCCGGCCCGTTTCGCGGCCGGCCATTACGGTGGATAACGCGCTCATCGCATGATTGAGTTCCTTCCCGTCCGTTACGGGTCGTTCCGCTGCGGTCGGTCGGTGCCGCCGACGTCGCGGCGGGCGTCCCGGCAGGTCCGCAGCAGCCGCGCGGCCAGCGCCTCCACCCCGCCCGACCCGGCGCGGACCGAGGGAAGCGCGACGGCGAGAGCGGCGTGGTGGCCGTCGACGAGCCCGAGTGAGGCGCCGATGGCGGTCACCCCGGGTTCGCTCTCGTCCTGGTTGTATCCGAAGCCCTGGCGGCGGACCGTGTCGAGTTCGCGGCGCAGCGCGGGCAGATCGCCGATCTTCTCGTTGGCCGACGGGGGCAGTCCGCCGGCGTGCAGCGCCTCGACGGCGCCCGGCTCCAGATCGGCGAGCATGGCCTTGCCGCCGGAAGTGCGGTAGGCGGGCATGCGTACGCCGATACGCAGGCCCACCCGCAGGGACCGTACGCCCTCGATGCCGTCGAGGAACAGCACCTCGGTGCCGGTGCGGACCATGAGGTGGACCGTCTCGTTCACGGCTCCGTAGAGGCTCTCCAGATGCGGACGCATCCGGTCGGGCAGGGCGGGCACGGTACGCGCCCCCGTCGAAAGGGAGTGCGCGCCCGGTCGGTACAGCCTGTCGTCGCCCCGCACGGCGAAGTCCCGGTGGCAGAGCGTGGACAGCAGTCGGTGCGCCGTCGACGGCACCACGCCGAGCTCCCCCGCCGCCTCGGTCACGCTCAGCCGCCCGCGCTCGGCGAGCAGCGTCAGCAGGACCAGCGCGCGGTCCACCGCTTCGACGCGATATGCGTTCGTATTCTGCTCCACAGAATAAGTGTAGGAATACTTTGCGTCCTGCGCAAACGTATGCCTATCGTCTCCCCTGTGAGGGCCGCCCCCCGCCGCCGGTCTGCCGCCGTGACCGGGCGGGGCGCGGTACGAGCGCGCCGGGCGATCCGCCGGCGCCGGCAGCGCCGGCGGCACCGGCGGCAACCGGGCGCACCGAGAGAAGAGGGCCACGATGACAACCCAGGACCACGCTCCGGTCGGCCGCGTACCGGCCGAGCCGGGGCCGGCCGATCCGCTACCGGCCGGCCCCGGAGCCGCGGGCCCCGGCCCGGCCGTCAACCGGATGACACAGGGCGACAGCCCCGAACTCACCCGCCTCTACGAGGACTTCGGGACCGAGAACCTGATCCCGCTGTGGACCCAGATCGACGACCTCATGCCGCCGCACCCGCGGCCCAAGGCCGTCCCCCATGTGTGGCGCTGGTCCACGCTGTACCCGCTGGCGCAACGGGCCGGCGACCTGGTGCCGGTCGGACGCGGCGGTGAGCGCCGGGCGATCGCGCTGGCCAACCCCGGTATTCCCGGCCGCCCGTACGTCAGCCCGACCCTGTGGGCCGCGATCCAGTACCTGGGGCCCAAGGAGACCGCGCCCGAGCACCGCCACGCGCAGAACGCCTTCCGCTTCGTCATCGAGGGGGAGGGCGTGTGGACAGTCGTCGACGGTGACCCGGTCCGGATGTCCCGGGGCGACTTCCTGCTGACCCCGGGCTGGCACTTCCACGGGCACCACAACGAGACCGACCGGCCGATGGCGTGGATCGACGGTCTGGACATCCCGCTCGCCCACTACGCCGACGCCGGGTTCTTCGAGTTCGGCAGCGAGCGGATCACCGACCTCGCCACCCCGAACTTCTCCCGCTCCGAGCGCCTGTGGTGCCACCCGGGACTGCGACCGCTCTCCGGTCTGCGCGACACCGTCTCGTCCCCGATCGGCGCCTACCGGTGGGAACACACCGACGCGGCGCTGACCCAGCAGCTCCTGCTGGAGGAGGAAGGGCACCCCGCCACCGTCGAGCAGGGCCACGCGGCCGTCCGCTACACCAATCCCACAACCGGCGGCGATGTGATGCCCACGATCCGGGCCGAGTTCCACCGGCTGCGGGCCGGCACCGATCTGCCCAGCCGGCGGGAGGTCGGCTCCAGCGTCTTCCAGGTGTTCGAGGGCCGGGGCCTGGCGGTCCTGAACGGCCGGGAGCACCGGCTCACCAAGGGCGACCTGTTCGTGGTGCCGTCGTGGGTGCCCTGGTCCCTGCGGGCGGAAGAGCAGTTCGACCTGTTCCGTTTCTCGGACGCCCCGGTCATGGAGCGTCTGCACTACGACCGTACGCATATCGAGGGAGAGCAGCGATGAGGCTGGCGACCATACGGGTGGGCGGGACGACCGCCGCCGTCCGCGTCGAGGGCGGGACCGCCGTCGAGACCGGGTTCGAGGACGTCGGCGCGCTGCTGCGGGCCGACGGCCTCGACCGGGCGGCCCGGGCCGACGGCCCCCGGCACGACTTCACCACCGCGGACCTGGCCCCGGTGGTACCCCGGCCGGACAAGATCGTCTGCGTCGGGCTCAACTACCGCGGCCACATCCTGGAGATGGGCCGTGAACTGCCCGAGTACCCCACGCTGTTCGCCAAGTACCCCGAGGCCCTGATCGGGGCCGGCGACGAGATCCTGCTCCCGGCCGAGTCCGACCGCGTCGACTGGGAGGGCGAACTCGCCGTCGTCATCGGGCGGCGGGTGCGCCGCGCGTCCGCCGAGGAGGCGGTGGCCGCGATCGCCGGATACTCGGTCCTCAACGACGTCACCATGCGCGACTACCAGTACCGCACCACGCAGTGGTTCCAGGGCAAGACCTGGGAACACACCACCCCCTTCGGCCCGGTCCTCGTCACCCCGGACGAAATGACCCCGGGAGCGCGGCTGACGACCCGGCTGGACGGCGAGGAACTCCAGAACACCACGATCGACGACCTCGTGTTCGGCCCCGCCGAGCTGGTGCGGTACATCTCCACGATCGTCACCCTTCAACCCGGCGACGTCATCGCCACCGGCACGCCCGGCGGGGTCGGACACGCCCGCAAGCCGCCGCGCTACCTCCGGGCCGGCCAGACGCTGACCACCTCGATCGACGGCATCGGCGAACTGGTGAACCCCGCCGTCGCCGAACCGGCCGAATCGGCGCAACCGATCGAAGCGGCCGAACCGGCCGAAGCGGCACGGACATGAGCGGCGGCACACCGTACGAGGCCCGTGCGGCGCTGCGGGAACGCCAGGGCCCCGGCGCCCGGTACGACTCCCCGGACGCCCCCGCCCGGGAACTGGCCTGGGCCCGGCTCGGCACGGCGTACTTCGCCCGCTGTCTCGACGGGCTCACCGACGCCGGGCTCGACGGCCCGAGCCTGCTGCCCGGCTGGACCCGCCGTCACCTCGTCGCCCACGTCGGCTACAACGCCCGGGCGCTGAGCCGGCTCGTCGAGTGGGCGGCCACGGGGGTCGAGACGCCCATGTACGCCTCCACGGAGCAGCGCGACACCGAGATCCGCCACGGCGCCACCCTCCCGGCCCGCGCCCTGCGGAGCCTGTTCTCCCACAGCGCCGCGCACCTCGACGTCGAGTGGCGCGATCTGCCCGGCCCCGGCTGGGACATGACGGTCCGTACCGCGCAGGGACGTCTGGTGCCCGCGCGGGAGACGGCCTGGATGCGTGCCCGCGAGGTCTGGGTGCACGCCGTCGACCTGGACGACGGAGCGCGGGCGGGCGACTTCCCGGCAGACCTGCTCGACGAACTCCTCGCCGACGTGCCGAGGGCCTGGCAGCGGCGAGGGGAACAGGTGGACCTCACCCTCGCCGCCCAGGACCGGGAACCGATCGTCCTGGGCGCCGGCGGCCCGACGATCACGGGCACCGCAGGCGACCTGGTCCGCTGGCTCACCGGCCGGGGCGCCCGCCGGCTGGGCAGCAGCACCGGCGAGATCCCGGTCGTTCCGCGCTGGTTCTGAGCCGGGTCCGGCGGCCGGCCCGGACCGCATCCTCCCCCCGGGGGCGGGCGCGGTCCGGGCCGGCGGGGGCGTTCCGGGCGGAACCGGGCCCGCGGTTGCTATGTTTTCCCGTGCCGTCGCGCACGGACGGGGCGGGGACGGGCCACGTACCGCGCCGGCCGGCGCACACCTGTCGTACACGCACAACACAGGAAGCCGGGGGGTGAAGCCATGGGCCTGATGGACAGGATTCGTGGAGAGTTCATCGACATCGTCGAGTGGACCGACGACAGCCGCGACACGATCGTGTGGCGCTTTCCACGCTACGAGAACGAGATCAAGATGGGCGCCAAGCTCATCGTGCGCGAGTCGCAGGTCGCCGTCTTCGTCAACGAGGGGCAGATAGCCGACGTCTTCACACCGGGGACGTACACCCTGGAGACGCAGAACCTGCCGCTGCTGTCGACCCTCAAGGGCTGGAAGTACGGCTTCAACTCGCCGTTCAAGGCCGAGGTCTACTTCGTCACGACCCGTCAGTTCACCGACATGAAGTGGGGCACCCAGAACCCCGTCATCGTCCGGGACGCCGAGTTCGGCATGGTCCGGCTGCGGGCCTTCGGCTCCTTTGCCGCGAAGGTGGTGGACGCGGCCGCGCTGCTGCGCGAACTGGCCGGCACCGACCCGCAGTTCCGCACCGAGGAAGTGCAGGAATACCTGCGGCAGCTGATCGTCGGACGGCTCTCCAACGCGCTGGCCACCGCGGGCGTGCCCATGCTCGACCTGGCCACGCAGCAGGACGCGATCGGCAACCGGCTGGCCGGGGTCCTCACCGCGGAACTGGCCTCGGTCGGCATCGCCGTCCCCAAGTTCGTCATCGAGAACATCTCGCTGCCGCCCGAGGTCGAGGCCGCCATCGACACCCGCTCCCGGATGGGCATCGCGGGCAATCTGGACCAGTACACCCAGTTCCAGGCGGCCAACGCGATCGGCGACGCCGCGCGCAACCAGGGCGGTGCCGGCGAGGGCGTCGGGCTCGGCTTCGGCGTGGCGATGGGCCAGCGCATGGCCGCCGCGCTCAACCCGCAGCAGACACCGGGCGCTCCGGCACCCGCCGCCCCCGTACCGGCTCCGGCGCCCGCTGCCGCCCCGGCCGCCGCTGTTCCCCCGCCGCTGCCGCAGCAGGCGCAGTGGTTCGTCGGTGTCGGCGGAGCCCAGCAGGGCCCGTACGACGCCGCCGCGCTGTCCGGGCTCATCGGCGCGGGAACCATGACCCGCGCCTCGCTGGTCTGGAAGGAAGGGATGCCCGGCTGGCTTCCGGCCGAACAGGTCCCCGAGGTGGGACCGCTCTTCGCCGCGGTCCCGCCGCCGCTGCCGCCGCAGTCCTGATCCGTACGGGGGAGAGCCACCACCATGAGCACCGATGAGCAGAACGCCGCCGAAGCCGCGGCGCCAGGCACCGCCGCCCCGCACACGTACCCGTGCCAGTCGTGCGGCGCCACCGTGGAGTTCGCGCCGGGTTCGGATGCGCTGCGCTGCCCGTACTGCGGGGCCGAGCAGGCGGTCGCGGCCGTGCCGCGACAGGTCACCGAGCACTCGATCGAGGAACTGGCGAGCCTGCCGCCCGTGCGCAGGGAGACCGCCCCGGGCCAGGCGCACGCCTTCGTCTGCCCCAGCTGCGGCGCCCACACCGAGAGCGACGACCTCTCCGCCCGCTGCCAGTTCTGCGCGACCGCGCTCGTCGCGGACCCCGAACTGACCGAGCGGGTCGTGCCGGAGGCCGTCGTCCCGTTCGGCCTCGACCGCGGCTCCGCGCGCGAGGCGCTGCGCAAGTGGACCTCGTCGCGCTGGTTCGCGCCCAAGAGCCTCAAGAAGGTGACCGAGGCCGAGACGTTCAAGGGCAGCTACCTGCCGCACTGGACGTACGACGCCTCGACCGTCTCGGACTACCGGGGCGAACGCGGCGAGTACTACTACACGACCGAGGCGTACACCACCGTGGAGAACGGTGAGACCGTCACCAAGACCCGGCAGGTGCGGCACACCCGCTGGCACCCGGTCGCGGGCACGGTCCAGCGGGCCTTCGACGACGTGCTGGTGGCCGGGACCACCCATGTCGCCGCCGAGCAGCTCGACAAGCTGGAGCCCTGGCCGCTGAAGGAGGAGGCCAAGCCCTACCAGGCCGAATACCTCGCCGGCTTCCAGACCGTGCGCTACGACATCGAGCCCGAGAAGGGTCTGGAGACCGCCAAGGCAAAGATGGCGCCCGTCATCGAGGACGACTGCCGCACGGACATCGGCGGGGACGACCAGCGGGTCGAGTCGGTCTCCACCCGCTACTTCGACCTCACCTTCAAGCTGCTCCTGCTGCCGGTGTGGTTCCTCAGCTACCTGCACGCGGGCAAGAGCTGGCAGGTGATGGTGAACGCGCGCACGGGCGAGGTGACCGGCCAGCGTCCGTACAGCGTCGGCAAGATCGTCGCCGCCGTGGTGGCGGCACTGGCCGTCGTGCTGATCGTGCTGCTGGTCGCGAGGAAGTAACCGTACGGCGGGGCGGGCAGGGGCACGCACGAGTGCGGACCCCTGCCTTTCCCGCGTCCTGACCGTCTCCGCGCGCATCGGTCAGCCCCCGCCGAGTTCGAGGAGCTTGGTGACCGTGTTCCAGTTGCGGGACGAGGTGGTCAGGCCGAGCCGGCGGTCGCCGAGCAGGGCGGCCAGCTTCGAGTTGTGGATGCCGTTGGGGAAGCGGGCGTAGATCTCCCGCTCACCGGGCCGGAAATCGTCCGGCGCGTACGCCTCCCGGTCGATCGCGGCCAGCCGGTCCTTCGGCACGGGCCCGGACAGGAAGACCACGACGAAACGCGACCCGTCGACGCCCTCCATCGGGAAGGGGTTGGCCTCCACCACCCGCCGCAGATCCGCCGCCGTCCGTACCAGACAGGAGACGGTCAGACCCAGCTCGGCGGCGATGGCCCGCTCCAGGTCCGCGGCCAGGACCTTCGGGTCCCGCTGCTCGTGCGCGAACACGGCGTTGCCACTTTGCAGATGCGTGCGCACGTCGGAACCGCCTATCGCGGCCAGCAGGTCGCGCAGGGTCTGCATCGGCAGCCGGTTCTTGCCGCCGACGTTGATTCCGCGCAGGAGCGCGATGTAGTGGGGTGCGTCCGTGTTTGTCTTCACGCTCGCCACGGTAGCGGCGGGCACTGACAGTGAGCGGTGAGCGGCAGGTGAGCGGCAGGTGAGCGGCAGGTGAGCGGCAGGTGCGGGGCAGCCCGGGCGACGGGTGCGCGGTGGTGGGGAACGCGGTGCGCGGTGGCCGGGACTGTACGGTCCGTGGCGGTCTTGGCCGTGCGGCGGGACACCGGGGCAGAGGACCGAAGGGTTCGTTTCCAGAAGTCGAATGAATCATGCGGAATATCACCCGTTCGAGCGAAAAAGAGCCTGCTGGAACGGTTCGGCACTGCGGACCATGATTACCTTCGCGGCCATGAGCACCAGCCACCAGCGACCCCACGTCACCGAACTCCGGCTCTCCGCCTTCAAATCGCACCGGGGCGCCACCTTCGGACTCGGGCCGCTGACCCTGCTGTCCGGAGGCAGCGGCACCGGCAAGTCGAGCGTGCTCGAAGGCATTTCGGCGCTCGGCCGGCTGGCCGGCGGCGCGGACCTGCACGAGGTCTTCGGCCCCGACTCGGCCGTACGCGGGGGCGCCGCGGCCTGCGTACCCCAGGGCGCGCGGCCGGACGCGCAGGGGCGCCGGGGCTTCCGGATCGGCTGCACGGTGACCGGGCCGCTCGGCCCGGTGCGGCTGGACGTCGCGGTGCAGGCCGAGCCCTCGCTGCGGATCGTGGGCGAGCGGCTGACCGGCGCGGGCGAGACCCTGCTGACCACCGCGCTGCGCGACCCCGCCCGGCCCACCGTCCAGGCGGCCTGGCACACCGCGGGCGCCGTCGCCGTGACCCGGGCCCCGCTGCCCGACGACCGGCTGGCCACCGCGCTGCTGCCGCTGCGCGTCGCGGGACGCACCGAAGGCCAGCGGCTGGTGCTCGCCGCGGCCGAACAGGTCGTGGTGGCCCTGCGCGGGGTGTTCCCGGTCGGTCCGCGCCCGGAATTGATGCGCGCGCCCGTGCCGCGCGGGGACGGACGGCTGCGGGCCGTCTGCGACAACCTGTCGGCGGTGCTCGCCAGGACCGAGGGCGAGTGCGTCACCCGGCACGCGGCCCTGGTCAACGCGGTGCGGACGGCCTGTAGCGGCCCGGTCGAGGGGCTGCGGGCGGTGGCGGCGAGGGTGCCGGGCGACGGGCGCGGCCCCGAGTTGGACGGCGTGATCGCGGCGGTGGACCGGGGAAGGCTCGGCATGGTGCCGATCGACCGGCTCGGCGACGGCGAACTGCGCTTCCTGGCCCTGGCGTTGGTGCTGCTCACCGGGCCGGGCGTGCTGGACGTCGACACCAGTACGGAACTGCTGCCGGCCGGCCAGGTGCTGACAGTGGTGGGCGACGGGCTCGACCTCGGCCTCGACCGGCGGCAGGCGCGTGAACTGCTGCGGCTGGCCGGGGTGGCCGCCGCGCGCGGGCACATCCGGCTGCTCGGGACCGTGCAGGACGCGGCGTGCGCCGAGGGTCTGGACGGTGTGTCGCTGACGGTGCTCGGCGCGGAGCAGGCCGGGGGCGTCGAGGCGACGGTGGGCAGCGCGATCGCGGGCGGCGCCGCCGCGGGTGCCGCGTCGGCCGAGAGCACGTCGGTGGAAGGCCCGGCGGCGGACGGCGAGGATGAGGTAGACCAGGCGGGGTGACCGAACAACACCACGACCTCGCCGCCCTGCAGAGCCGTCTCGCCGACTTCGCGGCCTCCCGCCACTGGGAGCCCTTCCACACTCCCAAGAACCTCGCCGTGGCGCTCAGCGTCGAGGCGTCCGAACTCCTGGAGATCTTCCAGTGGTTGACGCCCGAGCAGGCCGCGGCGGTGATGGACGACGCGGAGAGTGCCCACCGGGTGCGCGACGAGGTGGCGGACGTGATGGCGTATCTGCTGCAGTTCTGCGAGGTGCTGGGCATCGATGTGCTGGCGGCGCTCGCGGCGAAGATCGACCGCAACGAAGTGCGCTTCCCGAAGCCGGACGCTCCTGCCTGATTCCTTGTCTGTGGCTTTCCGGGTGACTTCCCGTCGGGCTTCTCACCTGGCTCCTCGCCTGGCTTCTTGTCGCGCCTCCGGTCTCAATCCCTCTTCCGGGTGAGCGAGTTATCCACAATGCGCTGACTGTCCACAGATGTTCCGTCCGCCCCTTCCGTGATGCCCGAGTTCTGTCACGCTGAGTGACACAGGGCGGCGGTACGGAGTCGCGGCCCGTGGACGGACGGGAGCGGGAGATGGACGCGGCACGGCTGGTGGCGGAGGCGGAGCGGGCGATGCGGGGGAGCTCGCGGCCGGAGGACGTCATCGCGGAGGCATGGCAGGCGTACGAGCTGACGGAGGCGGTCGGGCGGCTGCTGGGCGGGAGACGGGGGAGCGGCGGTCCGGCCGGGGAGACGGGCGGGCCGGGCGGGTCCGAGGTGCGGGGCGGCTCGGGTGATCAGGGGGTGGGGTACGGGACCGAGGCCGGGGCCGGCAGCGGGCCGGGGGTGCCGTGCGGGCCTGTGGACGGTGCCGAGGGGGTGGGGCCGACGGTGCGGGTGGAGCCCGCGTCCGTGGTCACGGCCACGGGGGCGGGGCCGCCGCGGGCGCTGCGGCTGACCGGGGTCCGTGACCCGGATGCCACTGTGCGCGCGCTGCGGGACCTGCTGGGCGAGATCGGGGCCGCCTTGGTCGAGTACGTCTGCACAGCCGCGGGCGAGGAGGCGTACTGGCAGTGCATCGAGGCCCTTGACGCCCTGGACGAGGCCAAGGACCGGGTACGCGTGCTGGCCGACCCCGATCCGGGCCCCGATCCGGGCCCCGACCCCGACCTCCGGGCGACCGGAAGCTGATGCAGGATGGAGGAATGGATCTCCGAATCTTCACCGAGCCCCAGCAGGGGGCCTCCTACGACACGCTGCTGACCGTTGCCAAGGCGACCGAGGACCTCGGGTTCGATGCCTTTTTCCGGTCGGACCACTATCTCGTGATGGGGGACGGGGACGGGCTGCCGGGACCCACGGACGCGTGGATCACTCTGGCCGGCCTGGCCCGGGAGACCAGCCGGATCAGGCTGGGCACCCTGATGACCGCGGGCACCTTCCGCCTGCCCGGCGTCCTGGCCATCCAGGTGGCCCAGGTCGACCAGATGTCGGGCGGCCGGATCGAGTTCGGACTCGGCGCCGGATGGTACGAGGCGGAGCACACCGCGTACGGGATTCCGTTCCCCAAGGAGAAGATCGGCCGGCTGGAGGAGCAACTGGCCGTCGTCACCGGTCTGTGGGGGACGCCGGTCGGCGGGACCTTCGACTTCGACGGGAAGTTCTACCAGCTCAAGGACTCGCCCGCGCTGCCGAAGCCCGCTCAGGACAAGGTGCCCGTGCTGATCGGCGGGATGGGCGCCAAGCGCACTCCCGAGCTGGCGGCCCGGTACGCGGCCGAGTTCAATGTGCCCTTCGCGTCGGTGGAGGACAGCGGCCGGCAGTTCGAACGGGTGCGCGCGGCGGCGAAGGAGGCCGGGCGCGCCCCGGACGACCTGGTGTACTCCAACGCGCTGGTAGTGGCGGTCGGCAAGGACGACGCCGAGGTGGCCCGCCGGGCGGCGGCGATCGGCCGGGAGGTCGACGAGCTCAAGGCCAGCGGGCTGGCCGGGTCGCCCGCCGAGGTGGTCGACAAGATCGGGCGGTACGCCGAGCTGGGCGCCACCCGCTTCTACCTCCAGATCCTCGACCTCTCGGATCTGGACCACCTGGAGCTGATCTCGTCCCAGGTCCAGTCCCAGGTGGGGTGAAGCGCCGATGACACCACCCGTGCCCCCGGCGGGGTCGGTCGGCGGAGTGCCGCCCGGGCCCGGCTCCGATCGCGGGCCTGGAGCGGGCCGTGGCTCCGACGCCGACGGCAGGCCCGGCCTCGGGCAGTTGCTCGCGGCCGGCCGGACGCTGGTGCTGGACGGCGGGCTGTCCAACCAGCTCGCCGACCAGGGCTGCGACCTGTCCGACCCGCTCTGGTCGGCCCGGCTGCTCGCCGACGCCCCGGAGCAGATCGAGGCCGCCCACACCGCCTATCTGCGGGCGGGCGCGCAGGTGCTCATCACGGCGAGCTACCAGGCGACGTACGAGGGGTTCGCCCGGCGCGGGGTCGGCCGGGCGGAGGCGTCGGCGCTGCTGCGGCGCAGTGTCGAGCTGGCCCGAAGCGCAGCGTCGTACCGGTCGGACGTGTGGGTGGCGGCGTCCGTCGGGCCGTACGGGGCGATGCTCGCGGACGGCAGTGAGTACCGGGGGCGATACGGGAGGAGCGTGCGGGAGCTGGAGCGATTTCACCGGCCGAGGATCGAGACGTTGGCCGAGGCGGGGCCCGACGTCCTCGCGCTGGAGACGGTGCCGGACACCGACGAGGCCGAGGCGATGCTGAGGGCCGTCGAGGGTGTCGGGGTGCCGGTGTGGCTCTCGTACACGATCGCGGGGGAGCGCACCCGGGCCGGGCAGCCGCTGGCCGACGCCTTCGCCCTGGCCGCGGGCCGGGACGAGGTGATCGCGGTGGGCGTCAACTGCTGCGAGCCCGCGGACGCGGACCGGGCGGTGGAGGTGGCGGCCGAGGCCACCGGCAAGCCGGTCGTCGTCTACCCCAACAGCGGTGAGCAGTGGGACGCCGAGGGACGCCGCTGGCACGGCGGTCCGGCCTTCGACCCGGCCCGGACCACCCGCTGGCAGCGTTCCGGCGCCCGCCTCGTCGGCGGCTGCTGCCGCGTCGGCCCATCCGCGATCGCCTCGATCACCTCAACTCTGAGCCCCGCGCCCTGAACCCATGCACCCCCGCACCCGGCTCGTCCGGCGGTGGATCTGAGCCCCCGGGCCCGGCTCGTCGGGCGGTGGATCTGAGCCCCCGCGCCCGGCCCGAGCCCTTCCGCACGGTCGGCCCGGCCCGGCTCGGGCGCCCGGGCCGCCACCCACCGGTCGCCGTCAGCCGGCTGTCGGGCTCCGTGCGACGGCACTGCCCGGCTCGCGCCCCTACCGGCCGCCACGCCCGCCCGCGCCCGGCCAACGGGCCGCCGTGGGCGGGGCCGGGGGCGGAACAAATGCGTGGTCCGCGGTGAATCCGACAGGGAATACTCGGCCGGGTGTTCCTGACCGTATCCACCACAGGCGGCACGGCCGGTCCGGCCACGGACCTCGGTTTCCTGCTGCACAAGCACCCGGAGAAGGCGCAGTCCTTCTCGACCTCCTACGGCGACGCGCACGTCTTCTACCCCGAGGCGTCCGCCGAGCGGACGACCGCGGCGCTGCTGCTCGAGGTCGATCCGCCGGCGCTGGTCCGGCGCGGTCGGACCAAGGGCCGCGGCGGCGCGCCCGACGCCGCGCTCGCGCAGTATGTGAACGACCGGCCGTACGCCGCGTCCTCGCTGCTGGCGGTCGCGCTGCGCACCGTGTTCTCCAGCGCGCTGCGCGGCGAGTGCCGCGGCATGCCCGAGCGGGCCGCGGCCCCGCTGCCGCTGCGGATCGAGGTGCCGGTGCTGCCCGCCCGCGGCGGCGCCGCACTGGTGGTACGGCTCTTCGAGCCGCTGGGCTGGCGGGTGACGGCCGAGCCGATCGTGCTCGACCCGCACTTCCCCGAGTGGGGTGAGTCGCGGTACGTACGGCTGGTGCTGGAAGGCGACCTGCGGCTGGCCGACGCGCTGCGGCATCTGTATGTGCTGCTGCCGGTGCTGGACGACGCCAAGCACTACTGGGTGTCGGCCGACGAGGTGGACAAGCTGCTGCGCTTCGGCGAGGGATGGCTGGCCGGGCACCCGGAGCAGAAGCTGATCACCAGCCGTTATCTGTCCCGCAGATGGTCGCTCACCCGAGAGGCCACCGAGCGGCTGGAGCTGATCCGGCTGGCCGACGCCGACGACATCGAGGTCGAGGCGATCGACAACGCGGTCGAGGCCGAGACACCCGAGGAGGCGGAGGAGCGGCCGGCGCCGCTGGCCGTACGGCGGCGCGAGGCGATCCTCGCCGAGCTGCGCGCCGCGGGCGCGGCCCGGGTGCTGGACCTGGGCTGCGGCCAGGGGCAGTTGACGGCCGCGCTGCTCAAGGAGGCGCGGTTCACCGAGATCGTCGGCGTGGACGTGTCGGTCCGCGCCCTCGACATGGCGGCCCGCAGACTGCGGCTGGACCGGATGAGCGAGCGGCAGGCGGACCGGGTCACCCTCCTCCAGGGCTCGCTCGCGTACACCGACGCGCGGCTCAAGGGGTACGACGCGGCCGTGCTCAGCGAGGTGATCGAGCACCTCGACCTGCCGAGGCTGCCCGCGCTGGAGTACGCGGTGTTCGGCTCCGCCCGGCCGCGCACGGTGGTCGTGACGACGCCCAACGTCGAGTACAACGTGCGCTGGGAGTCGCTGCCCGCCGGGCACGTACGGCACGCGGACCACCGTTTCGAGTGGACCCGGGAGGAGTTCGCCGAGTGGGCCGGCGCGGTCGCCCAACGGCACGGCTACGTATGGCGGTTCGTGCCCGTGGGACCCGACGACCCCGAGGTGGGCCCGCCCACCCAGATGGCGGTCTTCACCCGCACCGGCCAGGAGACCGACCCCGACAGCGCCCCCGGCGGCACCCCCGACCCGGCCCACCGCACCATCACCGACGACGACCAGAAGGAGGCGGCGGCATGAGCGAGCACTCCCCGACCCCGGCTGCCACCCCACCGATCCCGGCCCCGGCCCCCGACGTCCCGGCCGTCACGACACCGGCCCCGCCGGCCCAGGCGCCGACGGCCACCCCCGCCCCCGCCGCGACGACGCGCACCCCCCGCCCCCTCGCCGTCACCGACCTCTCCCTCGTCGTGCTGATCGGCGCCACCGGCTCCGGCAAGTCCACCTTCGCCGCGAGCCACTTCAAGCCCACCGAGGTCATCTCCTCCGACTTCTGCCGCGGCCTGGTCAGCGACGACGAGAACGACCAGAGCGCCAGCTCCGACGCCTTCGACGTCCTGCACTACATCGCGGGCAAGCGGCTCGCGGCCGGCCGCCGTACGGTCGTCGACGCCACCAACGTGCAGCCCGAGTCCCGGCGCCACCTGATCAAGCTGGCCCGCGAGCACGACGTACTGCCCATCGCCATCGTGCTCGACGTGCCCGAGCGGGTGTGCGCCGACCGCAACGCCTCCCGCCCCGACCGGGCCACGCTGCCCCGCCACGTCATCCAGCGCCACCAGCGCGAACTGCGCCGCTCGCTGCGCGGACTGGAACGCGAGGGCTTCCGCAAGGTGCACATCCTGCGCGGCACCGAGGAGATCGAGGCCGCCGAGGTCGTCACCGGGCGCCGTTACAACGACCTGACCCACCTCACCGGCCCGTTCGACATCATCGGCGACGTCCATGGGTGCAGCTCCGAGCTGGAGACCCTGCTGACCGCGCTCGGCTATCGGGACGGCACGCACCCCGAGGGCCGTACCGCCGTCTTCGTCGGCGACCTGGTCGACCGGGGTCCGGACAGCCCCGGAGTGCTGCGCCGCGTCATGGGCATGGTCGCCGCAGGCACCGCCCTGTGCGTGCCCGGCAACCACGAGAACAAGCTCGGCCGCTATCTCAGGGGCCGTCAGGTCCAGCACACCCACGGCCTCGCCGAGACCATCGAGCAGTTGGAGCGGGAGGACAGCAGGGACCCGGAGTTCCGGGCCCGGGTCAAGGAGTTCATCGAAGGACTCGTCAGCCACTACGTCCTGGACGGCGGCCGGCTGGTGGTCTGTCACGCGGGCCTGCCCGAGAAGTACCACGGCCGTACCTCCGGCCGGGTCCGTTCGCACGCCCTCTACGGCGACACCACCGGCGAGACCGACGAGTTCGGCCTGCCCGTCCGCTACCCGTGGGCCGAGGACTACCGGGGCCGCGCCGCCGTGGTCTACGGGCACACCCCGGTACCGAACACCTCCTGGATCAACAACACGATCTGCCTCGACACCGGCGCGGTGTTCGGCGGGAGGATGACCGCGCTGCGCTGGCCGGAGCGCGAGATCGTGGACGTACCGGCCGAGCGCGTCTGGTACGAGCCGGCCAGGCCACTGGTCACCGAGGCCCCCGGCGGGCGCGAGGGCCGGCCGCTCGACCTCGCCGACGTGACCGGCCGGCGCGTCGTCGAGACCGGCCGGATGGGACGGCTCGCGGTCCGCGAGGAGAACGCGGCGGCCGCGCTGGAGGTGATGAGCCGCTTCGCCGTCGACCCGCGGCTGCTCGCGTACCTCCCGCCGACCATGTCGCCCTGCGCGACCTCCCAGCAGGAGGGCTTCCTCGAACACCCCGCCGAGGCGTTCGCCGCCTACCGCGAGGACGGTGTCCGGCAGGTCGTGTGCGAGGAGAAGCACATGGGCTCGCGCGCGGTCGCCCTGGTCTGCCGGGACGAGGCGGCGGCGAGGGAGCGCTTCGGCGTCGAGGGCGTGACGGGCACGCTGCACACCCGTACCGGACGGCCGTTCTTCGACGACCCCGCCGTCACCGAAGAGGTGCTGGCCCGGCTGCGGGCGGCGGTCACGGCGGCCGGGCTGTGGGACGAGTTCGGCACCGACTGGCTGCTGCTCGACGCCGAACTGCTGCCCTGGTCGCTCAAGGCGTCCGGCCTGCTGCGCAAGCAGTACGCGGCGGTGGGCGCGGCCGCGGGCGCGGTCTTCCCGTCCGCCCTGGCCGCCCTGGAAGCGGCGGCCGCCCGGGGCACCGATGTGTCCGCGCTGCTCGCCGGGCAGCGCGAACGGGCGGCGGACGCGGGCGCGTTCACCGACGCCTACCGCCGCTACTGCTGGACCACGGACGGTCTCGACGGGGTGCGGCTGGCGCCCTTCCAACTGCTCGCCGTCCGGGACCGCGGCCTGGCCGGGCTGCCGCACGACGCTCAACTCGCCCTGATCGACCGGCTGGTCGAGGCGGACACCACCGGCCTGCTCCGGGCCACCCGCCGTCTGACGGTCGACACCGGCGACGAGGAGTCGGTCGCGGCCGGGGTGCGCTGGTGGCTGGAGCTGACCGAGGCGGGCGGCGAGGGCATGGTCGTCAAGCCGCTGGCCGCGCTGATACGGACCGAGGCCGGCCGGCTGGTGCAGCCCGGTATCAAGTGCCGCGGCCGGGAGTATCTGCGGATCATCTACGGTCCCGAGTACACCCGGCCCGAACACTTGGCCCGGCTGCGCAGCCGTTCACTGGGCCACAAGCGTTCTCTCGCGCTGCGCGAGTACGCACTCGGCCTGGAGGCGCTGGACCGGCTCACCTCGGGCGAGCCGCTGTGGCGGGTCCACGAGGCGGTCTTCGCGGTCCTGGCCCTGGAGTCGGAACCGGTCGACCCCCGGCTGTGATCTCGCGGCGGGGACGGCCGGGCCCGCCGCCCGCCCCCCTCGCGCCGACCCGCCCGCCGCCAGGCCGGCCCCGGCGGCCCCCGCCGACCCGCCGGGCGTAGGGCCCGCCGCCCGTCCCCCCGGCACCGGGGCCTGCCGCCAAGCCGCCCCCGGCCGGGCCCCTGCCGCCCCCGCCCAGGGCCCCGGCGGAAAACACACAGCGGTTCGCGGTGCTGCCTGGCCCCCGGCATGGGAAGGTCTTCTTCCATGGGATTTCACGTCGACTCCGAGGCCGGCCGCCTGCGCAGCGTCATCCTGCACCGGCCCGACCTCGAACTGAAGCGCCTGACCCCCACCAACAAGGAGTCGCTGCTCTTCGACGACCTGCTGTGGGTCCGCAGGGCCCGCGCGGAGCACGACGGTTTCGCCGACGTGCTCCGCGACCGCGGCGTGCGGGTCCACCTCTTCGGCGACCTGCTGCGCGAATCCCTCGAACTGCCCGAGGCGCGAGGGCTGGTGCTGGACCGGGTCTTCGACGAGAAGGAGTACGGTCCGCTGGCCACCGGTCATCTGCGCGCGGCCTTCGACGAGTTGGCGGCCGACGAACTGGCCGAGGCACTGGTCGGCGGTATGACCAAGCGTGAGTTCCTGGAACGTTTCGCCGAGCCGGTCTCCGTCCTCTTCCACGCCATGGACCTCGACGACTTCCTGCTCAGCCCGCTGCCCAACCATCTGTTCACCCGCGACACTTCAGCCTGGGTCTACGACGGCGTCAGCATCAACGCGATGCGCTGGCCCGCCCGCCAGCGCGAGACCGTGCACTTCGAGGCGATCTACCGCCACCACCCGCTCTTCGCGCACAGCGACTTCCATGTCTGGTCCGAGGGCCAGAGCGCCTATCCCTCGACCATCGAGGGCGGCGACGTGCTGGTCATCGGCAAGGGCGCGGTGCTGATCGGGATGAGCGAGCGGACCACCCCGCAGGCCGTGGAGATGCTGGCCCGCGGGCTGTTCGCGGCCGGTTCCGCGCGGACCATCGTGGCCCTCGACATGCCGAAGCGGCGGGCGTTCATGCATCTGGACACGGTGATGACGATGGTCGACGGCGACACGTTCACGCAGTACGCGGGCCTGGGGATGCTGCGCTCCTACACCATCGAACCGGGCGCGGGGGAGCGCGATCTCAAGGTCACCGACCATCCGCCGGAGCACATGCACCGGGCCATCGCGGCGGCCCTCGGCCTGGACACGGTCACGGTGCTCACCGCGACGCAGGATGTGCACGCCGCCGAGCGCGAGCAGTGGGACGACGGCTGCAACGTACTGGCCGTGGAGCCGGGCGTGGTGGTGGCGTACGAGCGGAACGCGACCACGAACACGTTTCTGCGCAAGCGCGGGGTCGAGGTGATCGAGATCCCCGGCAGCGAACTGGGCCGGGGTCGCGGCGGCCCGCGCTGTATGACCTGTCCGATCGAGCGGGACCCGGTATGAGCGAGCCCTTTGCAAGAGTCTGTATAAGAATGCCGGTCGTCGTATACACTTCCATTGTTCTCGGACCGCCCCCGACCTAGGAGTTTTCGCATGGCCGTCGACCTCAAAGGCCGGCACTTCCTCAAGGAGCTGGACTTCACCCCGGAGGAGTTCCGCCACCTGCTGGAGCTGGCCGCGGAGCTGAAGGCGGCCAAGAAGGCGGGCACCGAGCAGCAGCGGCTGCGCGGCCGGAACATCGCGCTGATCTTCGAGAAGACCTCGACCCGTACCCGCTGCGCCTTCGAGGTCGCGGCGGCCGACCAGGGGGCCTCGACGACGTTTCTCGACCCCTCGGCCTCGCAGATCGGGCACAAGGAGTCGATCAAGGACACCGCCCGGGTGCTCGGCCGGATGTTCGACGGCATTCAGTACCGGGGGCACGGCCAGGCCGTCGTGGAGGAGCTGGCCGCGCACGCCGGAGTGCCGGTGTGGAACGGCCTCAGCGACGAGTGGCACCCCACCCAGATGCTCGCCGATGTGCTCACCATGACCGAGCACAACCCCAAGCCGCTGACCGAGATCTCCTACGCGTACCTCGGCGACGCCCGCTACAACATGGGCAATTCGCTGCTTGTCACGGGCGCGCTGCTCGGCATGGACGTACGGATCGCCGCGCCCGAGCAGCTGTGGCCCGACCCGGCCGTGGTCGCCGAGGCGCGCCGACTGGCCGCCGGTACCGGCGCGCGGGTCACCCTCACCGAGGACGTGGGCGAGGCCGTGCGCGGCGCCGACCATGTCCACACCGATGTGTGGGTCTCCATGGGCGAGCCCAAGGAGGTCTGGGACCAGCGGATCAAGCTGCTCCAGCCGTACGCCGTCACCGCCGCGGTGATGCGCGCGACCGGCAATCCGCAGGCCACCTTCCTGCACTGCCTGCCGGCCTTCCACGACCTCGGCACCGCCGTCGGCCGCGAGGTGCACGCCCGGCACGGCCTGGACTGTCTCGAAGTCTCCGACGAGGTCTTCGAGTCGGAGCGGTCCGTCGTCTTCGACCAGGCGGAGAACCGGATGCACACGATCAAGGCCGTCCTCCTCGCCACCCTCGCCTGAGCCCCGCCGTACCCCCGCCCCACCCCCGGCCGCCCCTTCCACGGAGGGCCGGGGGTCGCGGCGCGTCCGGTGGAAGCCTCCGCCCTCCGGGGAAAGGGCGGAACCCGGCCCGCCGCCCCGTATGATCCGGTCATGGTCCGCGCTGCGCGAAGGGGCCGGCCGGCCCGCGCGCGCGACACGCAATCACCGTTTTGATCACCTTGCAGGCGGAGTCCCGCACGGGCTGCCCGCCTTGCCCGCCGAGGCTATGAGGGACACGTGAAATCGCGTCGAATATGGGGCACGGCAGCTGTCGCGGCTGTCGGAGTGTCAGGGGTCATGGTCTTCCAGGGCCTGGCCGGGGGACCGGGGAGCCACGACGAGGACAAGGCGTCGGCACGACCGGTCGAGAGCAAGGTGCGGAACGTCGCACTGACGGCGCGGACGGACGGAGGCGCGTCGGTCAGCCGGCGGGACACCTCGCCGTTCAGCCTGCTGGGCGTGACCTGGACCGATCCCGCGGTCCGGGTGGACGGCCGGATCGAGGCGCGTACCCGGTCCGTGACGTCCGGTCGGTGGACCGGGTGGCAGAGCCTGGCGGCCGACGGCGACAGCCGTTCGGAGGCCGGCCGGACCGGGGTGCGCGGTTCGACGGACCCGGTGTGGGTCGGACCCTCCAACGGGGTCGAGGTGCGGGTCGTCGCGGCGACCGGGACGACCGGGAAGCTGCCCGCGGGGCTGCGGCTGGACATGGTGGACCCCGGTGGGCCGGCCGGATCGGACGCCGCTCCGGCGGCCTTCACGGTGGACGACGGTCCCGGTGACGCCGGTGATCCCACCGACAGCCCCACCCCGTCCGACCCGCCCGCCGACCCGCCGGTGACGACCTCACCGCCGGCCGAGCCGCCGGTGACGACCACGCCGCCGACTCCCACGGCCACCACCCCGACCGCTCCGACGACCAAGCCGACTCCCACGACCCCGACGACCAAGCCGACCCCGAGCGCGTCCACGCCCACACCGTCCGCGACGACGACGGTCCCGCCCGCTCCGCCGTCCACGATGCCCAAGCCGACGATCGTCTCCCGTGCCGCGTGGGGCGCGGACGAGTCGATCAGCCCTGAGGAGCCGGGCTATCTGGCGGGCGGGGTCGTCAAGGCGGTCTTCGTGCACCACTCGGCGGGGACCAACACCTACTCCTGCGCCGACTCCGCCTCTCTCGTGCGCGGCATCTACGCGTATCACGTGAAGAGCAACGGCTGGAAGGACATCGGCTACAACTTCCTGGTCGACAAGTGCGGCACGATCTTCGAAGGCCGCAAGGGCGGGGTGGACCGGCCGGTGATGGGCGCCCACACCTACGGCTGGAACGCCGAGTCCACCGGGATCTCCGTGCTGGGCGACTACACCTCCACCCCGGCCCCGAACGCCGTGCTGGCGTCGGTGGCGCGGATCGCCGCGTGGAAACTCGGGCAGTACGGCGGCAATCCGGCCGCCACGGTCCCGCTGGTCTCGGGCGCCACCCAGACCAACTACTTCGGCACCAAGTACGTGGCCGGCACGAAGTACACCTTCCAGCAGGTCTCCGGTCACCGTGACGGCTTCAACACCCAGTGCCCCGGCAGCAGTCTGTACGCGCAACTGCCCACCATCCGTACGTGGGCGGCGGGTCCGGTGACCGGCCTCGCCGTCAAGTCGGTCGCCGGCGGCGCCACGTTGTCCGGATCGGCGTACTACACCAAGGCCGCCGCCACGGTGACCTGGGCGGCCACCACCCCGGCCGCGCTGATCTCGAAGTACGAGCTGCTGGTGGACGGCAAGGCCGTGGCCACGACGCCCGGCACCGGCACCTCCGCCCAGGCGAACCTGGCCGTGGGCACCCACTCGGTCCAGGTCCGCGCCACCCATCAGTCGGGGAAGACCGCGACCAGCGCGGCCGTGACCGTCGTCGCCGAGACCACCAAGCCGACCTTCACCACCAAGCCCTCGGTCGCTCTGCGGAAGGGCACGGTGAGCACGGCATCGGTCCCGGTGACGCTGAGCTGGAAGGCGGCCGACTCGGCGGTGCTCAAGTCCGTCTCGCTGACCGCCCCCGCCAAGGCGGTCTACGGGCCGACCGTCACCTCCGCTTCCCTGACGGCCAAGCCGGGCGCGGCGACCACCTTCGCCCTGACGGCCGCGGATGTCGCGGGCAACACCGCCGCCGCGTCGGTGGCGGCCACCCCGGTGGTCCTCCAGGAGACCGCGGCCGCGAAGTCCGGTACCTGGGCGGTCAAGTCCTCGACCCAGTACCTGGGCGGCAAGTCGTACACGAGCAAGACCAAGAACGCGGCCCTGACCTGGACCTTCACGGGCAGGTCGGTCTCCTGGCTGGTCTCCCGCGCGAGCAACTCGGGCCAGGCGGTCATCTACGTCGACGGCGTCAAGACCGCCACCGTCGATCTGAAGTCCGCCACCACGTCGTACCGCCAGGCGATCTGGACGAAGTCCTGGACCGGCAGCGCCAAGCACAAGGTCAAGGTCGTCGTGGTCGGTACGTCCGGCCGCCCGGACATCACCACCGACGGCCTGGTCTACCTCAAGTAGCGGGACTGGAAGCACCAGTTGGGGGGAGGAGCCGGTCGGCCCCTCCCCCCCCACCGCGTCAGCGGACCCGGATCAGGTCAGCTTCACCTGCTTGTGCGCGGAAGTGCTGCCGAGATAGTTCCCGTTCCCGGCGTAGACGGCCGTGACCGCCGCCGTTCCCGTCTTGTTCGGCAGCTTGATCGTGAGCGTGTGGACTCCCTTCGCGGCTGCTGTCAGGGTGTACTTGGTGGTCGCGGTCGCGCTGCCGACCTTGGCGGTGACGGTGACCGCGCCGGTCGGGTAGTCCGCGCCGCTGTGGCCGTTGACCACCAGCCGGACGCTTTCGGACGTGCCGTACGTCACCTTGGTCTTGGACAAGGTGAGCGCCGTGCTCGACTTCGCCTTGGCGACCTTCAGCTGCTGCGTCAGGACGCCGCTGGGGGCCACGAAGTCGGTACCGGTGTACTGGACCGAAACCGGGTGGGTGCCGACGGACAGCGACGCGGGCAGCGTGAACGTGCCGGAGCCCGAGGCGCTGACCTTGACGGACAGTGAGCCGGTTCCGTAGCCGACCTTCACCGTGCCGCTGTTGGCCCCCGCCACCGCGAAGATCCCGGAGACCGCGTGCCCGTAGGTGGTGGAGGTCTGCCGCAGCGACGCGGCGATGGCGCTCTGGCCCTTGGCCAGGACGAGCCGCACGGCGTCGGAGGCCGAGGTGTCCGCGGTGGCGGTCCCCTCGAAGGACGCGGTGAAGCTGTACGTCCCTGCCTTGAATCCGGCCGGCACGGACAGCGCCGCCGTCCCGCCGGTGACCGTTCCCTGTCCGAGGACGGTGGTTCCGTCGCGGAAGGTCACCACTGCGCCGTCGGTCCCGTCACCAGTGACGGCCGCGTTCAGCACGACCGCCTCGCTGATACCGGGAGCGGCCGGGTTCAGGGTCAGGGCCGTCGTCGTCGTGGCGAGCACGTCGACGTCCGCCGTCCCGGTGCGGCCCGAGCCGGCACCCACAGCGGTGATGGTGTGGTCACCGTACGCCGCGTCGGCGGGCAGCACGGCCTGGAACGAGACGGTGCCGTCGCCGGAGGCGATGGCGCTGCCGAGCGACACGGAACCGAACGTGAAGGCCACGCTCTCGCCACTGCGGTAGCCCGAGCCGCCGACCGTGACCGTGGCACCCGGAGCGGGCTTGCTGTCACTGACCGTCAGCGTCCCCGACTGCGCGAGCGCCTGGTGTTCGGCGCAGACGTCGCCCTGGACACCGACCGGGGGCGCGGCGGGCGCGGTGCCCGTGACGCCGTCGTCCTCGCGCACCGTGAGAGTGCCGAAGTCCTGGCTGCCCAGGACCGCGTTGCTGGAGTTCGACACCCCGATCTTGTACGCGGTGGTCGGGGCGGCCCCGGCCACGGAGTCACCCGTCAGCGGGACCGTCACCGCCCGGCAGGTCGTGCCGGGCCGGAAGGTGACGGGCTGCATGGCCAGGCCCACCTTGCCGGTGGCCGAACCGACCACGGTCAGATAAGCGGTGACCGGCGCCGTGCTCGGCTGCGAGAGGTAGACCGCGATGTCGCCCGTGCCGGGGCCGTCGCCCTCTTCCGCGACGGTCGACGCGACGTTGACCGTCGACCGCGTGTGGGAGTTCGGGGTGCCCACGCCCTTGCTGTCGAAGCCCAGGTCCGACAGGTACACACCGCCGGTGGTCACGGTGTCGACGCCGACGGCCGCGGTGAACGCGACCTTCGTGACGTGCTTGAGGTCCAGACCCGCAGCGGCCAGGGTCGCGGTGGGCACGCGCACCTGCTGGAGCACGATCTTGTTGAGGTTCGTCGACGTGCTGGACGGCATCCTGGTGACGCCCCACTTGTTGAGGCCGGACACCAGGTCGCTCCAGGTGCGGCCGGAGGCGTCGGTCACACTCAGCGTCATGTCCGTCCCGGCGGTGACGCTCTCGTCCGGGGACATGTTCACGGTCATTTCCTCATAACCGGACACGTTCTGCTGGGCGGCCGGGAGGGTCACGCCGAGTGCTCCGGTGGCCGCCGTCCAGGTCAGGTGCGTCATTGGATTCAGCGGGACGTTCGGTGCGAACGACGCGGGAGTCCAGTAGGGCACCTGCTGGTTGGTGAGGGTGCTCCCGGGGTTGGTGCAGTACGGCAGGGGTTCGGGAACGGTGCGGCCGTACTTGTTGGCGCAGACCGTGGCCGTGGCCCCGGTCGTGGTGCCGATCAGCGGGCTGGTGGTCTTGAACGAGGCGATGTCCTCGCGCAGGGATGAGGGCTGCTCGGCCACGGTGCGCACGTCGGCGAAGCCCGCCACGGACGGCGGCACCTGCTGCGAACCGTCGAACATCCCCTGGTACTGGGTCTGTCCGCCGAGGGTCAGCTCGAAGAAGCCGGAGATGTACGCCGCGCCGACCTGGTTCTGCTGCTCGGCCGTGAGCCGGATGTTCTTGCCCGAGGCCAACGCCGTGCTGCTCGTGCCGCAGACGGCGTCGTTGGCGCTCGACCAGTCGTCCGAGCCTCCCGGGAACGGCGGAGTCCACGACGTGTTGAAGAAGTTGTGGTCGGCGCCCATGACCCAGATGTCGGAACGCTGGACATCGTCGGAGAACGTGTTGCCCCGCGAGTCGGCGTAGAAGTGCTGACCCTGCTGGTCGGACACGTCACCGTCGCAGTACGGCAGCAGCGTCGTGGTGACGACGTCCGGCAGTGTGGCGCGGGTGAAGTCGATGGGAGCCAGGGCGAAGACCGACTTGATGTTCCACGGGTTCGCCAGTCCCTCGTTGAGGGTGCCCGCGGTCACCACGCCCTCGCCGCCGCGCGAGTGGCCCATGAGACCGATCCTGCCGAAGTCCATGGTGCCGACGAGCCGCGAGGCGGTCAGTGTGCCGGCCGAGTAGGTCGTCCGGCCGGCGGTGAGTGCCTGGTCCAGCGTCACGTCCTGGTCGGTCGCCGCGTCGTGGTAGCTGACGGGCTCACCCTGGTTGGCCTTCTTGAGCATGGTCAGCGTGTCCAGGGCGAGTTGGCCGCGGGTGATCGCGCCGTCGTCCGGGGAGAGCTGGTTGTCGTTGGCGTTGATGGCGTTCGCCGAGATGGATACGACGGTGTAGCCATCCGCGGCGAGTGCCTCGCCCGCGCCGTCGTACCCGGCGTAGCTGATGATCGGGGCGGTGCCGGCAGGGCAGGGCCAGCCGCTGGCGCCCTTGAGGGTGGTGAGGTTGTAGCAGGAGCTGTGGCGGCCGTGCACGAAGATCACCAGCGGGTGGGCGCCGGCGCCGCTGGGCAGGTAGATACGGCCTTCCAGCTCGCCGCGGATGCCGCCGATGTCCTCCAACGGGATCGACTGCGCGCCGAAGTTGTAGTCGGCGATCGTGTAGGGGGATGTGCCGTCGGTCGTCGGGTCCCCGGAGGTGGGTCCTGAACCGCCGATGTCATTCGCGGCCGAGGACTGGAGTCGCCGCTGGGCCTGGGACTGTGCGGCCCCCGACAGCAACGTGGTCGGGCCGGTGGCGGTGCTGTCACCTCCGCTGGACCACTGCCAGGTGATCGACTTGGCAGTGGCCACCGAAGTGTCGGGTGTGGTGACCGTGAGGGTGCGCCCGTCGGCGGACTCCGTGGCCGGACCGAGGTCGACACCGTCGGCCAGCAGTTCGGGGGCGTCGTTCTTGACGGGCAGTGCCGCGTCCAGCGTCAGCGACACGACATAGCCGCCCGCGGCCTGGGTGACGGACCAACCGTCGCCCGAACCGACCACGGACCTACTGGAACCTTCTGAAGCGGATGCCGGGGACGCGGCGACCGACAGCGCACCGAGCGCCATGAGTCCCGCGACACCCCCGGCCAGCGGACGCAACAACCGCGCCCGCAGGGGATTGGATATTTCCACCAGTGCCGACCTCACTCTCGAGCGCACAGGCAGCGCCCGCCCTGCGGCGCGCGCCGGTCGGCGCAACGACGGCTATTGATCAATAGCCCGGCGAAAGGTTTACAGATAAACAAGTAAAGTTGAATGAGGAATCTTTGATGTTTCAGCCTGTTGATCTTGGCGCAATAAAGCCCCAGCGGCCCGGGTGATCTGACGACACGTCAAGACATATCGCCCGTCCGATAACCGGTGCACCCTCTCCGGTATCGGGTCAGCCTGCGGCCAGGGGCTTGTGACGACGCGTCGAGCCGGCCTCCGGCCGGAGAGCGATCCCGCCCGGACACCCGCCGAAGGGGCGCCGAGCGAGATCCAGGACCTCGACCGCGGACAAGCGAAGCGCGAGGGTCCTCACCCTTGGTCCGGGGTGGGTGCCCTGCCCTGCTTGCCGTGGTGACCTGCGGCTTCGTCCGCTGTATACGACCCTTTCGCCTCATGGCCACCAGCGGGTAACTGCACCACCGCCGGCGCCGGCCGCGGCGGTCGGATGCCCGGCACCGTGCCCGGGCATCCGGGCATCCGGGCGATGACCCCGGAAATGACGCCGCACCCCGCCCGGCCCGCTGCGTCGCGGGTCGGACGGGGTGCGGCGGCACTCGCGTATCAGATGTCGCGGAAGGTCTCGATCTGCGCGCCGATCGTGTTGAGACGTTCGGCCAGGTCCTCGTAGCCGCGGTTGATGACGTAGACGTTGCGCAGCACGGACGTGCCCTCCGCGGCCATCATCGCCAGCAGCACGACCACGGCCGGCCGCAGCGCGGGCGGGCACATCATCTCGGCGGCCCGCCACCGCGTGGGGCCCTCGACCAGGACGCGGTGCGGGTCGAGGAGCTTGACGGCCGCGCCGAGCCGGGTCAGCTCGGTGAGGTAGATCGCCCGGTTGTCGTAGACCCAGTCGTGGATGAGCGTCGAGCCCTGCGCGGTGGCCGCGATGGCCGCGAAGAAGGGCACGTTGTCGATGTTGAGGCCGGGGAACGGCATCGGGTGGATCTTGTCGATGGGGGAGCGCAGCTTGGAGGGGCGCACGGTGAGGTCCACCAGTCGGGTACGGCCGTTGTCCGCCCGGTACTCGGGGGTCAGCTCGTGGTCGAGGCCCATCTCCTCCAGCACCGCGAGCTCGATCTCCATGAACTCGATCGGCACCCGGCGGATCGTCAGCTCGGACTCGGTGACCACGGCCGCCGCCAGCAGGCTCATCGCCTCGACCGGGTCCTCGGAGGGCGCGTAGTCCACGTCCCGGTCGATCTGCGCGACACCGTGCACGGTCAGCGTGGTCGTCCCCACGCCCTCGACCCGGACGCCCAGCTCTTCGAGGAAGAAGCAGAGGTCCTGGACCATGTAGTTGGAGCTGGCGTTGCGGATGACGGTGACGCCCTCGTGACGGGCGGCGGCCAGCAGCGCGTTCTCGGTCACGGTGTCGCCGCGCTCGGTCAGCACGATCGGCCGCTTCGGGGTGACCGAGCGGTCCACCTCGGCGTGGTACATGCCGTCGGTGGCCGTCACGTCGAGGCCGAAGTGCCGCAGCGCGTTCATGTGCGGCTGCACCGTACGGGTGCCCAGGTCGCAGCCGCCGGCGTACGGGATGCGGAAGCGGTCGGTGCGGTGCAGCAGCGGGCCCAGGAACATGATCACACTGCGAGTACGGCGGGCCGCGTCGGTGTCCATCCGGTCGAGCTCCAGCTCGGCCGGCGGCACGATCTCCAGGTCGTTGCCGTCGTTGATCCACCGGGTGCGTACGCCGATGCTGCCGAGCACCTCCAGGATGCGGTAGACCTCCTCGATCCTGGCCACCCGGCGCAGGGTCGTGCGCCCGGCGTTCAGCAGGGTGGCGCAGAGCAGGGCCACACAGGCGTTCTTGCTGGTCTTGACGTCTATGGCGCCGGACAGCCGGCGCCCGCCGACCACCCGCAGATGCATCGGGCCCGCGTATCCGAGGGAGACGATCTCGCTGTCCAGGGCCTCACCGATCCGGGCGATCATCTCAAGGCTGATGTTCTGATTGCCGCGCTCGATACGGTTCACCGCGCTCTGGCTGGTGCCGAGCGCCTCCGCGAGCTGCGCCTGCGTCCAGCCCCGGTGCTGGCGGGCGTCCCTGATCAGTCGGCCGATACGTGCGAGGTAGTCGTCGGTCATACGGATGAGGTTATCTCACATATGAGATGCGGCCAGCGGAGTACGGCCATTCGTGGCGCGTCCCACACCCGAGGGCGCTCCCGCAGCCGACGGCACTCGGCCGCCCCGGATCGCGCACGGCATGTCCCGGCCCCCTCACCGTACCCGCAGGCCTCTCCGCCCGCAGTCGGCCGCCCGGCGGCCGTTACGCGGCCGGGGAACCGGGTACCCGTGGGGGCGGAGCATGACCGGGGCGGGGTCGTGTACTAGAGTTATCTCGACATCGAGATATCTGCCGAGGCGTGCCGCCAGGTCGGCAGCAACGCGGTGGTACGCGCTCAATGACGCAAGAAGACGCATGAAGGAGACTGTCGTGTCGGCGAACAGCTTCGACGCCCGCAGCACCCTCGAGGTGGGCGACGAGTCGTACGAGATCTTCCGGCTGGACAAGGTGGAGGGCTCCGCCCGGCTGCCGTACAGCCTGAAGGTGCTGCTGGAGAATCTGCTGCGCACCGAGGACGGCGCGAACATCACCGCCGACCACATCCGGGCGGTGGGCGGCTGGGACTCCCAGGCCCAGCCCAGCCAGGAAATCCAGTTCACCCCGGCCCGCGTGATCATGCAGGACTTCACCGGCGTGCCCTGTGTGGTGGACCTGGCGACCATGCGCGAGGCCGTCAAGGAGCTGGGCGGCGACCCGGCGAAGATCAACCCGCTGGCCCCGGCCGAGCTGGTGATCGACCACTCCGTGATCGCGGACCGCTTCGGCACGTCCGAGTCCTTCGCCCAGAACGTGGAGCTGGAGTACGGCCGCAACAAGGAGCGCTACCAGTTCCTGCGCTGGGGCCAGACCGCGTTCGACGAGTTCAAGGTCGTACCCCCCGGCACCGGCATCGTGCACCAGGTGAACATCGAGCACCTGGCCCGTACGGTCATGGTCCGCGGCGGCCAGGCGTACCCCGACACGCTGGTCGGCACCGACTCGCACACCACCATGGTCAACGGCCTCGGTGTGCTCGGCTGGGGCGTCGGCGGCATCGAGGCCGAGGCCGCGATGCTCGGCCAGCCGGTGTCCATGCTGATCCCGCGGGTCGTCGGCTTCAAGCTGACCGGCGAGCTGCCCACCGGCACCACCGCCACCGACCTGGTGCTGACCATCACCGAGATGCTGCGCAAGCACGGTGTGGTCGGCAAGTTCGTCGAGTTCTACGGCGAGGGCGTCGGCGCCACCTCGCTCGCCAACCGCGCGACCATCGGCAACATGTCGCCGGAGTTCGGCTCCACCGCCGCGATCTTCCCGATCGACGCCGAGACGCTGAAGTACCTGCGGCTGACCGGCCGCGACGCGCAGCAGGTCGCGCTGGTCGAGGCGTACGCCAAGACGCAGGGCCTGTGGCTGGACCCGGCCGCCGAGCCGGACTTCTCCGAGAAGCTGGAACTCGACCTCTCGACGGTCGTGCCCTCCATCGCCGGCCCCAAGCGCCCGCAGGACCGTATCGTCCTGGCCAACTCCTCCCGGCAGTTCGCCCGCGACGTGCGCAACTACGTCACCGACGACGAGGAGGCGGGCAAGGAGTCCTTCCCGGCCTCCGACTCCCCGGCCGCGGCCGACGGCGTGCCGACCAAGCCGACCCAGGTGCTGGCCCCCGACGGCTCGACGTACGAGATCGACCACGGCGCCGTCACGGTCGCCGCGATCACCTCCTGCACCAACACCTCGAACCCCTACGTCATGATCGCGGCCGCGCTCGTGGCCAAGAAGGCCGTCGAGAAGGGTCTGACCAGCAAGCCGTGGGTGAAGACCACGCTCGCCCCGGGCTCGAAGGTCGTCACCGACTACTTCGACAAGGCGCAGCTGACCCCGTATCTGGACAAGCTCGGCTTCAACCTGGTCGGTTACGGCTGCACCACCTGCATCGGCAACTCGGGCCCGCTGCCCGACGAGGTCTCCAAGGCGGTCAACGAGGCCGACCTCGCGGTGGCCGCGGTGCTCTCCGGCAACCGCAACTTCGAGGGCCGGATCAACCCGGACGTCAAGATGAACTACCTGGCGTCCCCGCCGCTGGTCGTCGCCTACGCCATCGCCGGCTCGATGAAGGTGGACATCACCAAGGACGCGCTGGGCACGGACGCCGAGGGCAAGCCGGTGTACCTCCAGGACATCTGGCCGACCGAGGCCGAGGTGAACGACGTGGTGGCCTCCGCGATCGGCCAGGACATGTTCACCGAGTCCTACAGCGACGTCTTCGCGGGCGACGCCCAGTGGCAGGCGCTGTCGATCCCGACCGGCAACACCTTCGAGTGGGACCCGCAGTCCACCTACGTCCGCAAGCCCCCGTACTTCGACGGCATGGGCACCGAGCCGGAGGCCGTCACCGACATCTCCGGTGCCCGTGTGCTGGCCAAGCTCGGCGACTCGGTGACCACGGACCACATCTCCCCGGCCGGCGCCATCAAGGCCGACTCCCCGGCCGGAAAGTACCTCACCGAGCACGGGGTCGAGCGCCGTGACTTCAACAGTTACGGTTCGCGCCGCGGCAACCACGAGGTCATGATCCGCGGCACCTTCGCCAACATCCGGCTGCGCAACCAGATCGCGCCGGGCACCGAGGGCGGCTTCACCCGCGACTTCACCCAGGTCGCGGACGCCGCCGCGGCTCCCGTGACCTCGATCTATGACGCCTCGCGCAACTACATCGAGCAGGGCATCCCGCTGGTCGTCCTCGCGGGCAAGGAGTACGGCTCCGGATCGTCCCGCGACTGGGCCGCCAAGGGCACCGCGCTGCTGGGTGTGAAGGCCGTGATCGCCGAGTCGTACGAGCGCATCCACCGCTCCAACCTGATCGGCATGGGTGTGCTGCCGCTGCAGTTCCCCGAGGGCGACTCCGCGCTGACGCTGGGCCTGACGGGCGAGGAGACCTTCTCCTTCACCGGGGTCACCGCGCTCAACGACGGTGGCGTCCCGCGGACCGTCAAGGTCACCACCGACACCGGTGTGGAGTTCGACGCGGTCGTGCGCATCGACACCCCCGGCGAGGCGGACTACTACCGCAACGGCGGCATCATGCAGTACGTGCTCAGGTCGCTGCTGCGCAAGTGACCGACCGGTGAAGGGCGTTCGCCGAGCCCGTCACCGCCGCTCCGACAGGGCCGCATCCCCGCCTTCCGCGGGGGTGCGGCCCTTGTCCGTGCGTGCGCCCGCACACATCTTCCGCAAACACTTCACTACTTGAACACACCGCTGCCGAAGTGCCGTTGACAAGTGAATACAACTTTCGGCCAATCGCCGGACAGAGCGGCGTCCCACGTTTCGGACAGGTCTCAACTCGGGAAAGCTTGCCGTCCAAACCGGCAATGGATCTTGCCCTGCCGGAGCCAAGTGGACTATACCTGTCGAGGTCCAAGGAACCCGCCCAGCAGCGGGGCCGGGGCGGGGGGAACGGCGGGCCGAAGAACCCGGCGCTACGGTGACGTACCCCACCTCGATGGATGTACCACTCACGCTTCAACTGTTCGCGGTCGTCGGCGGATTCCGCTGCACCGCATGAGTCCTGGAGAAGGCGAGGACTTGAGCATGGGATCCGAAATGAACCGCCGGAATCTGGTCAAGCGCTCCGCGGCGCTTGGCCTGGTGGCCATTCCGTCGGCCGGTCTGCTGAGTGCCTGCGCGTCGAGCGGTGGGGACGACAGTTCCACCACCAAGCCCACCAAGGGTGCGACGACCGACAAGAACAACCCGTTCGGCGTGACCGACAAAGCCGGCCTCGACATCGTCATCTTCGACGGCGGTTACGGTCACGACTACGCCACCGCGCTCGGCAAGCTCTACGAGGGCAAGCACGCGGGCTCGAAGGCCAGTGTGCTGCCCACCCAGGACATCACCGGCAAGCTCCAGCCGCGCTTCAACGGCGGTACCCCGCCGGACGTCGTCGACGACTCGGGCGCCAAGAACATCAAGCTCGACGTGCTGCAGAAGTCCGGTCAGCTGACCGACCTCACCCAGCTGCTCGACGCGCCGTACATCGACGACCCGACCAAGAAGATCCGCGACGTGCTGCAGCCCGGCACCGTCGAGCAGGGCCTGCTGGACGGCAAGATGTACTCGCTGAGCTACATCTACACCGTCTTCGGCCTGTGGTACTCCGGCAAGCTCTTCAAGGACAAGGGCTGGACCGAGCCCAAGACGTGGAAGGACTTCATGTCCCTCTCCGCGGAGATCAAGAAGGAGGGCATCGCGCCCTTCTGTCACCAGGGCAAGTACCCGTACTACATCAACGTCGCGATCATGGACCTGATCGCCAAGAACGGCGGCGCCGACCTCCAGAAGCGCATCGACGCCCTCGACGACACCGTCTGGGACGAGCCCGCCGTCAAGAACAGCATCGACGCGATCTACGAGATCGTCGACAAGGGTTACCTGCTCCCCGGCACCAACGGTCTGACCCACATCGAGTCGCAGACCGCCTGGAACCAGTACAAGGCCGCCTTCATCCCGTGCGGCTCCTGGCTGGAGAACGAGCAGATGAAGGCCACCCCGAGCGACTTCGACATGAAGTTCATGCCGATGCCCTCGCTGGACGGCGACAAGCTGCCCTTCGAGGCCATCCGGGCCGGCGCGGGCGAGCCGTTCATCGTCCCGGCCAAGGCCAAGAACCAGGCCGGCGGCCTGGAGTTCCTGCGCATGATGCTGACCAAGGAGGGCTCCGGCAAGTTCGCCGCCGCCGCCAACTCCCTGACCGTCCTCAAGGACGGCGTCGGCTCGGACGTGCAGCTGCGCCCCGGCACCGCGTCCACCGTGACCGCGCTGACCGCCGCCGGCAACAACACGTTCAACTACAACTACCCGAACACGAACAGCCAGTTCGACACCGACCTGCAGAACCTCAGCGCCGAGCTGATGGCCAAGCGGCTCACCCCCGCCCAGTGGATCGCGAAGGCCAAGCAGGCCGCGCAGAAGGCCAAGAAGGGCTGACCCAGCGACGTTCGTGCGTGTCGTGGGGGCCGGGCCTGTCCGGCCCCCGCGGCGGCACAGCCCCTCGATCAGGAGCAGATCCATGCAGCATCGCAAATACCCCTTCATCGTGGGTTTTCTCATCGTCCCGCTCGTCCTCTACATCACCTTCGTGATCTGGCCGTACTTGCAGACGTTCGGCTACTCGATGACGGACTGGTCGGGTGAGTCCCAGAAGTTCAACTTCGTGGGCTTCGACAACTACACGGCGCTGTTCCACGACAGCGTCTTCAGAACCGCGTTGTGGCACAACATCCTGCTCCTGATCTTCCTGCCGGTCATCACGATCCTGCTGGCGCTGTTCTTCGCCTTCATGGTGAACGTGGGCGGCCGCGAAGCGGCCGGCGGTGTCCAGGGTGTGCGCGGAGCGGCCTTCTACAAGGTCGTCTACTTCTTCCCGCAGGTGCTGTCCGTCGCGATCCTGATCGTGCTCTTCGGCGCGGTCTACCGCAGCGACTCGGCGGGTCTGCTCAACGGTGTGCTGGTCAAGCTCCATCTGGAGGACGCCAACAACCCGGTCGAGTGGCTGAACGACCCGAACCTGGTGCTGTGGTGTCTGCTGGCCATCCAGGTGTGGGCGGGCGTCGGCTTCTACCTCGTGCTGTTCTCCGCGGCCATGCAGTCCATCCCGAAGGACATCTACGAGGCCGCGCTGCTGGACGGCGCCGGCCGGTCGCAGACCTTCTTCAAGGTCACCCTCCCGCTGCTGTGGGACAGCGTGCAGACCTCCTGGGTCTACATCTCGATCTTCGCCATGGACTTCTTCGCGCTGGTCTCCGGCCTGACCGCGGGCACCTTCGGCGGCGGTCCCGACCACCACAGCGAGGTCATGGCGACCTACCTGATGCGCAACTTCCTGTCGTTCGGCAAGAGCGGCTACGCCTGCGCGCAGGGTGTGATCATCATGCTCGTCACCCTCATCGTTTCCATCGTCACGCTGCGGGCCTCCCGCCGTGACCGTATCGAGTTCTGAGCGGGGAAGCATCATGACCTCACCCATCACCGAGTCGCAGACCGGGCTGCCGAACCAGGTCCCCGCTCCCGGTGGTCCCGGCAGGGCCACGAAGGACCGCAGCGGCGGATCGCGCGACAACGGCAACGGCGGCCGGGTGCTGAACGTCTTCTCCCACGGGTTCCTCGCCCTGTGGGCCGTCATGATCGTCTTTCCGCTGCTGTGGATCATCCTCTCGTCGTTCAAGAACAACGCGGAGATCGGCGGCAGCGCCTGGTCGTGGCCCTCGCACTGGAGCTTCGGCGCCTTCGGCCGGGCCTGGGACAAGGGCATCGGCCACTTCTTCCTGAACACCGTGATCGTGATGATCTTCTCGGTGCCGCTGACCATGCTGCTGGGCGCGATGGTCGCCTATGTGCTGGCGCGGTACGAGTTCCCGGGCAACAGGTTCTTCTACTACCTGTTCGTCACCGGCGCGATGTTCCCGTACTTCCTCGCCCTGGTCCCGCTGTTCTTCATGGTGCGGAACCTGCACATGCTGAACACGTACCAGGGGCTGATCCTGGTCTACATCGCCTACTCGCTGCCGTTCACGACGTTCTTCATGCACTCGTTCTTCAAGACACTGCCGACGGCCGTGCACGAGGCGGCGGTGCTGGACGGGGCCTCGCACACCAGGACCTTCTTCCAGGTGATGGTGCCGATGGCCAAACCGGGCCTGCTGAGCGTCGGCATCTTCAATGTGCTCGGCCAGTGGAACCAGTACATCCTGCCGGTCACCCTGATGCAGCCGCAGACCAGCAGCGACGCGGACCACTCGATGCTGGCCCAGGGGCTGGTGAACCTCGCGCTGTCGCAGGGTTACTCCGGCGACTACCCGGCGCTCTTCGCCGGCATGGTGGTCGCGATGCTCCCGGTACTCGTGGTGTATCTCTCCTTCCAGCGTCAGGTGCAGGCCGGACTCACGGCGGGCACCCTGAAGTAGCCCCTGAGCAGGCAAGGTGCGGTCCCGGGCGGCTTCGCGAACGAGCGGAGCCGCCATCGGGCGTCGAGCGGTGCCGGGCATAACGGTGTGGCTCTCCCCCTTGACGGGACATCACCCCAAACACTCAACTTAGAGTTCACATGTTGTAGACGACGGGGTCTCACCGCTGTGCCTGATCCGGCGCGGCTCGCGGGTCCCGTCCCGTGCGGGCCGCCGGAGGCGTCCGGCTGCCGGGCAGGAGTGGATGTCGTGGAGACTCCGGGATCGCAGTCGTCGCTGCACCGGGCCAATCTGGAGCGTGTCGTACGGGCCGTACGGCTCGCCGGTTCGCTCACCCAGGCGGAGATCGCGCGGAGTACCGGTCTGTCGGCCGCCACGGTGTCCAATATCGTGCGTGAGCTGCGGGACAACGGAACGGTGCAGGTCACGCCGACCTCCTCGGGTGGTCGGCGGGCCCGCAGCGTGGCGCTGTCCGGGGACGCGGGGATCGTCGTCGGGGTGGACTTCGGCCACTCCCATCTGCGGGTCGCGGTCGGCAACCTGGCCCACCAGGTGCTGGCCGAGCAGTCCGAGCCGATCGACGTGGACGCCTCGGCCTCGCAGGGCTTCGACCGCGCCGAGCAGCTGGTGGCCCGGCTGGTGGAGTCCACCGGGATCAGCCCCGAGAAGGTGCTCGGCGTCGGGCTCGGTGTGCCCGGGCCGATCGACGTGGAGACGGGCACGCTGGGCTCGACCGCGATCCTGCCGGGCTGGAGCGGCATCAACCCCCGCCAGGAGCTGACCGACCGGCTCGGCGTGCCGGTCCAGGTGGACAACGACGCCAACCTCGGCGCGCTCGGCGAGCTGGTGTGGGGCGGCGGCCGGGGAGTGAAGGACCTGGCCTACATCAAGGTCTCCAGCGGTGTCGGCGCCGGCCTGGTGATAGACGGCCGGATCTACCGCGGGCCCGGCGGCACGGCGGGCGAAATCGGCCACATCACGCTCGACGAGTCGGGTCCGGTCTGCCGCTGCGGCAACCGCGGCTGCCTGGAGACCTTCACCGCCGCGCGTTATGTACTCGAACTCCTGCGGGGCAGCCACGGGGACGGTCTCACCGTGCCGAAGATGGTCCAGCTGGGCCGCGAGGGCGACCCCGGCTGCCGCCGGGTGATCGGCGACGTGGGCCGGCACATCGGCATGGGCGTGGCGAGCCTGTGCAACCTCTTGAACCCCAGCCGGGTGGTGCTCGGCGGCGATCTGGCCGAGGCGGGGGAGCTGGTGCTCGGACCCATAAGGGAGTCGGTGTCGCGGTACGCGATCCCCAGTGCCGCCCAGCGGCTGTCGGTGGTGCCGGGCGCGCTCGGTGCCCGTGCGGAGGTTCTGGGCGCTCTTGCCCTGGTGTTGAGTGAAATGGGAGATTCAACGCTTTTGGATGGAAATACATCGGTTGATACACCCGCCTTTTCGGCATAACGGAGTGTTCACACAGCTAACGAACCGCGCCGTTGCCATCTCGTTAAGTGTTTACTTCTTGACGGCACTGCGTCAGCCGGAGTTGACTCACGACAACCTCGGCCGCGGTGTTGCGGCCCTGTCAGGGAGGCACCTCACATGAACGCAATGACGCGTCGAATCGTCGTCGGGACGGCAGCTGTTTCGATCGCGCTCACGATGGCCGCGTGTGGCAAGGCGGGTGACAACGACAAGAGTTCGAGCAAGAACGACAAGTCGATCGGCCTGCTCCTGCCCGAGAACGCGACCACGCGATACGAGAAGTTCGACAAGCCGCTGATCGAGGCGAAGATCAACGAGCTCTGCTCGGACTGCAAGATCGAGTACGACAACGCCGGCGCCGACCCCGCCAAGCAGGCCCAGCAGGTCAACACCATGATCACCAAGGGTGTCAAGGTGCTCATCCTCGACGCGCAGGACTCGGTGGGCATCAAGTCCTCCGTCCAGGCCGCGGTCGACAAGGGCATCAAGGTCATCGCCTACGACCGCCTCGCCGAGGGTCCGGTCTCCGCCTACGTCTCGTACGACAACGAGAAGGTCGGCGAGCTCCAGGGTCAGGCGCTGCTCGACGCGATGGGCGACAAGGCCACCCCGCAGTCCAAGATCGTCATGATCGACGGCGACCCGGCCGACCCGAACGCCGCCATGTTCAAGGCCGGCGCGCACAAGATCCTCGACGGCAAGGTCGACATCGCCTACGAGCAGTCGGGTCTGTGGAAGGACACCGTCGCCAACCAGAAGGTGACCGCGGCGATCACCCAGCTCGGCGCGAAGAACATCGCCGGTGTCTACTCCGCCAACGACGGCATGGCCGGTGGTATCGCCACCGCGCTGAAGGGCGCGGGCATCAACCCGCCGCTGACCGGTCAGGACGCGGAGCTGCCCGGTCTGCAGCGCATCCTGCAGGGCACCCAGACCAGCACGATCTACAAGGCGTACAAGCCCGAGGCAGACGCCGCCGCCGAGCTCGCGGTCGCCCTGCTCAACGGCAAGGACGTCAAGTCGGTCGCCGACGGCACCGCCACCAGCGGCTCCGGCCAGACCGTCCCGTCCAAGCTGCTGGCCGCCACCTCGGTGACCAAGGCGAACATCAAGGACACCGTGATCCAGGACGGTCTGTACACGACCGCCCAGCTGTGCACCGGTGAGTTCGCCCAGGCCTGCAAGGACGCCGGTATCTCGTAATGTCCGGGCCGACGACCGCGTCGGGACTGTACGGTCCCCCTGAGGTCCCAGCCCTCCCGTAGAAGCCTGTCCGGCGCCCGGCCCCACCTCATCACCCCGCTGCCGGGGCGGGGCGCCGGACGGAAACGCTTACGGGAACGATCTTTCGGGGCAGGGGTCTTACCCCTACCCCGTTCTCTTTGTCATTCTGTGCTTTCGCGCACTCCCTCCGCGGCTGAACCCAGCACGCGGCATCCCCGCCGGTCAGGCGGCGAAGGAGATGGTTCACGTGTCCGCTACGCCCGTGCTGGCGTTGCGCGGGGTCTCCAAGCGATTCGGTGCTGTTCAGGCCCTCACCGATGTCGAGTTGGAGGTCCATTCCGGAGAAGTGGTCGCCCTGGTGGGCGACAACGGTGCAGGCAAGTCGACCCTGGTGAAGACCATCGCCGGGGTCCATCCCATCGACGAGGGCGTCATCGAGTGGGAGGGCAGGCCGGTCAGCATCAACCGGCCGCAGGACGCCCAGCACCTCGGCGTGGCCACCGTCTACCAGGACCTCGCCCTGTGCGACAACCTCGACGTGGTCGGCAACCTCTACCTCGGACGGGAGCTGCTCCGCTTCGGCAGCCTCGACGAGGTGACGATGGAACAGCGCGCCCGCGAACTGCTCAACACGCTGTCCATCAGAATCCCCAGCGTCCGTATCCCGATCGCCAGCCTCTCCGGCGGTCAGCGCCAGGTGGTGGCCATCGCCCGCGCCCTGATCGGCGAGCCGAAGGTCGTCATACTCGACGAGCCCACCGCCGCCCTCGGCGTCGAGCAGACCGCCCAGGTGCTCGACCTGGTCGAGCGGCTGCGCGAGCGCGGTCTCGGAGTGATCCTGATCAGCCACAACATGGCCGACGTCACCGCCGTGGCGGACACCGTCCACGTTCTGCGGCTGGGCCGGAACAACGGGTCCTTCCCGGTGAAGGGCACCACGAACGAACAGATCATCGCCGCGATCACCGGTGCCACGGACAACGCCGTGACCCGTCGGCAGGCGCGCAACGCGGAGGCGGCCAAGTGAGCAGCGACAAGAGCACCCTGGACACCTCCAAGCGCGGCGACGAGACGCCGCCGTCGGCGGTGCCGACGGTCGACCCCCGGCTGCTCGTCCGGGAAGAGGGCTTCAAGGGCTACCTCACCGAGTTCCAGCGCAAGCTCAAGGGCGGCGAGCTGGGCTCGCTGCCCGTCGTGGTCGCCCTGATCATCATCTGGACGATCTTCCAGCTCAAGGACAGCCTGTTCCTGAGTTCGACCAACATGGTCAACATCAGCTACTTCCTGTCCGGCACGGGCATGCTCGCCGTCGGTCTGGTCTTCGTGCTGCTGCTCGGTGAGATCGACCTGTCGGTCGCCTCGGTCAGCGGTCTGGCCTCCGCGCTGTTCGCGGTCTTCACCGTCACCCACGGCATGAATCTGTGGCTGGGCGTCGTCCTCACCATCCTGATCGGGCTGGGCATCGGCGCGGTCCACGGCTTCTTCTTCGCCAAGATCGGCGTCCCCGCCTTCGTCGTCACCCTGGCCGGCTTCCTCGGCTGGAACGGTCTGATGCTCTGGGTGCTGGGCGACACCGGCAGCCTCCACATCTCCGACAAGGGCCTGCTGCACACACTGGGCCAGCGCTCCTTCTTCCTCGACCAGGACATCGCCGGGGCCTACATCCTGGCCACCGTCGGCGTCGTCGCGGTGCTGCTGGCCTCGCTGGTCGAGCAGGCCCGCCGCCGCAAGGCCGGGGTGCCGTTCCGCCCGACGAGCGAGATCGTCATGCGGGTCGTCGTCCTCGCGGTGATCGCCTACGTGACCGCGTACGTCCTGAACAAGAGCGCCGGTGTCCCCAACGCGCTGGTCATCTTCCTGGTCACGCTGGTCGTCTGCGACTTCGTGCTGCGCCGCACCACCTTCGGCCGCAAGGTCTTCGCGGTCGGCGGCGGCATCGAGGCCGCCCGCCGCGCCGGTATCAACGTGGCGGCCGTACGGATCGCGGTGTTCTCCATCGCCGGCGGCTTCGCGGCCCTCGGCGGCCTCTTCCTGGCCGCCCAGACCGAGACCGCCACGCTCCAGGCCGGCCAGGGCAACCTGCTGATGCTGGCCATCGCGGCCGCCGTCATCGGCGGCACGAGCCTGTTCGGCGGGCGCGGCAGCGTCTGGTCGGCGCTGCTGGGCATGCTGGTCATCCAGTCGATCCAGACCGGCCTCGACCTGCTCAACATGAGCAGCGCGATCCAGTACATGATCACCGGCGCGGTGCTGCTCGCCGCCGTGGTCATCGACTCGGTCTCGCGCCGCACCCAGCGCACCTCCGGTCGCGCGTAGCACCTCCGGTCAGCACCCCGTCAGCACCCCCGCCGCCGGGCGGTCCTGGATCTTCAGGGCCGCCCGGCGGTTTCGCGCGCGCGGGACGTGGCAGGCATGCCGTGACACACATCGCACGGGGCGCCCGACACCCCCGCAACCGGAACATTAGACTCAGGCGAAGGCCAGATCGGCCGGCGCGACAGGCAGAGGAGGAACGGGTGGCAGTGCTGACCCGTATCAACGGACCCCGCGACCTCGACCGGCTCGGCCGACAGGAGCTCGTTCAGCTGGCGGAGGAGATCCGCACCTTCCTCGTCGACGCGGTGTCCAAGACCGGCGGGCACCTCGGCCCCAACCTCGGTGTGGTCGAGCTGACCATCGCGCTGCACCGGGTCTTCCACTCCCCGAAGGACCGCGTCCTCTTCGACACCGGCCACCAGGCGTACGTCCACAAGCTGCTCACCGGGCGTCAGGACTTCGGACGGCTCAAGAGCAAGGGCGGGCTGTCCGGCTACCCCTCACGGGCCGAGTCCGAGCACGACGTGATCGAGAACAGCCACGCCTCCACGGTGCTCGGCTGGGCCGACGGCCTGGCCAAGGCCAATGAACTGCTCGGCCGCGACGACCATGTGGCCGCGGTCATCGGTGACGGCGCCCTGACCGGCGGCATGGCCTGGGAGGCGCTGAACAACATCGCCGCCGCCAAGGACCGCCCGCTGGTCATCGTGGTCAACGACAACGAGTGGTCGTACTCGCCGACCATCGGCGGCCTGGCCAACCACCTCGCCACCCTGCGCACCACCGACGGCTACGAGCAGTTCCTGGCCCGCACCAGAGAACTGCTGGAGCGCACCCCGCTGATCGGCCGGCCGCTCTACGAGACGCTGCACGGCGCGAAGAAGGGCCTCAAGGACTTCATCACCCCGCAGGGCATGTTCGAGGACCTGGGGCTGAAGTACGTCGGCCCGATCGACGGCCACGACATCGAGGCCGTGGAGTCCGCGCTCCAGCGCGCCAAGCGCTTCGGCGGCCCGGTCATCGTGCACTGCATCACCGAGAAGGGCCGCGGCTACACCCCCGCCGAGCAGGACGAGACCGACCGCTTCCACGGCATCGGCCCGATCCACCCCGACACCGGCCTGCCCATCGCGGCCGCCGGCGCCGACTGGACCTCGGTCTTCGGCGACGAGATGCTCGAACTCGGCCGGGAGCGCGAGGACATCGTCGCCATCACCGCGGCCATGCTGCACCCGGTCGGCCTGACCAAGTTCGCCCAGGCCTTCCCCGAGCGGGTCTACGACGTCGGCATCGCCGAACAGCACGCGGCCGTCTCCGCCGCCGGTCTCGCCACGGGCGGGCTGCACCCGGTGGTCGCGGTCTACGCGACCTTCCTCAACCGGGCCTTCGACCAGGTGCTGATGGACGTGGCCCTGCACAAGTGCGGCGTCACCTTCGTCCTGGACCGGGCCGGGATCACCGGCAGCGACGGCCCCTCCCACAACGGCATGTGGGACATGTCGATCCTCCAGGTCGTGCCCGGCCTGCGGATCGCCGCCCCCCGCGACGCCGACCAGGTGCGCGCCCAGCTGCGCGAGGCCGTCGCCGTGGAGGACGCGCCCACCGTGGTCCGTTACTCCAAGGGCGCGGTCGGCCCCGCGGTCGCCGCGGTCGGCCGGATCGGCGGCATGGACGTGCTGCGCGCCCCCGCCGACGGCGGGCGGCCCGATGTGCTGCTGGTGTCGGTCGGCGCGCTCGCCCCGATGTGCCTGGAGATCGCCACCCTGCTCGACGCGCAGGGGATCACCACCACCGTGGTCGACCCGCGCTGGGTCAAGCCGGTCGACGAGGCCCTGCCCGGGCTCGCCGCCAAGCACCGCGTCGTGATCACCGTCGAGGACAACGGCCGGGCGGGCGGCGTCGGTTCCGCCGTCGCGCAGGCGCTGCGCGACGCCGAGGTCGACGTGCCGCTGCGGGACTTCGGCATCCCGCAGGAATTCCTCGCGCACGGCTCCCGCAAGGACGTGATGGCCGCCGTCGGGCTGACCGCCCCGGACATCGCCCGTCAGGTGACCGGTCTGGTCGCCACCATCGACGGCCGGTTCGCGGACGAGGCCACCGACGTGGCCGTCTCCGGCGGGAGCGCGGAGGACGGCCTCGGCCGGGCCCGCGAGGTCGCCCAGGACTGAACACCGCCACGACGACGGCGCCATGAGGGGGGTCACCCGAACGGGTGATCCCCCTCATCCACAGGCGTACGTATAGGCGCGCCTTTACGGGTGAGGCGATTCACCACAGTGGAGTGACGACTGCCGTCCCGATCCCTGGGGCGGCGGTAGCGACTGTGGAGGTGCGCCCGTGGGCAGCGGCACGAGTGAGATCACGAAGGCGCCCCGGCAGGGGGTGTTCCGGTCCAAGAACATCGAGGAGTCGATCCAGGACACCGAGGAGCCGGGGCACGGCCTGCGCAAGGAACTCTCGGCCCTGGACCTGATCGTCTACGGCGTCGGTGTCATCGTCGGCACCGGCATCTTCGTGGTCACCGGCTCGGTGGCCAAGCTGTACGCCGGCCCGGCCATCGCGCTCTCCTTCATCGCCTCCGCGATCGCCTGCGCGCTGGCCGGCCTGTGCTACGCCGAGTTCGCCTCCACCGTGCCGGTGGCCGGTTCCGCGTACACCTTCAGCTACGCCTCGATCGGGGAACTGCCCGCCTGGATCATCGGCTGGGACCTGATCCTGGAACTCGCCCTCGGCGCGGGTGTGGTCGCCGGCGGCTGGTCCGGCTACGTGGCCGATCTGCTGTCGCACGTCGGGATCAACGTGCCGGACGCGCTCAGCCACAAAGGCGGCCACTTCGGCTTCGACATCCTCGCCGCGGCGCTGGTGCTGGTGCTCACCGCCGTCGTGATGATGGGCATGAAGCTCTCCGCGCGGGTCACCGGTGTGATCGTCGCGGTGAAGGTCACCGTCGTGCTGATCGTCATCTTCGCCGGGCTGTTCTATGTCACCGGCGGCAACTACGAGCCCTTCCTGCCGCCCTCCAAGCCCAACCCGGCGGGCAGTTCCGTTCTGCACGCGCCGCTGGTGCAGGTCATCTTCGGCTTCACCCCGTCCTCCTTCGGCGTCATGGGCATCTTCTCCGGCGCCGCCGTGGTCTTCTTCGCCTTCATCGGCTTCGACATCGTGGCCACCGCCGCCGAGGAGACCCGCAACCCCCAGCGGGACATGCCGCGCGGCATCCTCGGCTCGCTCGTGGTGTGCACGGTCCTCTACGTCGCGGTGTCGCTGGTCGTCACCGGTATGCAGAAGTACAGCCAACTGGACACCACCGCGCCGCTGGCCACCGCCTTCAAGTCGGTCGGCGCGCCCTTCTGGTCCGGACTGATCAGCTTCGGCGCCGCCGTCGGCCTGACCTCCGTGGTGATGATCCTGCTGCTCGGCCAGACCCGGGTGTTCTTCGCGATGAGCCGTGACGGTCTGCTGCCGCGCGCCTTCTCCCGGGTCCACCCCAAGTACGGCACCCCCTACCGCACCACGATCCTGCTCGGGGTGGTCGTCGCGATGATCGCCGGGTTCTTCACCGTCGGGCAGCTGGAGGAGATGGTGAACATCGGCACCCTCTTCGCGTTCGTCGTGGTCGCCGCCGGGGTGATCGTGCTGCGGCACACCCGCCCGGAGCTGCACCGGGCCTTCCGGGCGCCGTGGGTGCCGCTGCTTCCCGTACTGTCGGTGTGTGCCTCGCTGTGGCTGATGATCAACCTCAGCGTCGAGACCTGGATCAGGTTCGGCGGCTGGATGGTGGTCGGTTTGGCCATCTATTTCGGGTACGGCCGCTCGCACAGCGGGCTGAACCGCCCCCGGGAACCGGCCCCGGGGCCCTCGGTCACGGAGCGGGCGTGAGCGATGGTAGAAATGCGCGAGAGCAGAGCGGGACGATCGAGGTGGCGTAGTCATGACGGAGTCCAAGGGACCCGACAACCAGGACCGTGCGGTACCGGGGAAGAAGAAGCGCAAAAGCCCCCTGCACCGCCTGCGGCCCTACGCGGTCGGCATCGTGGCCATGGTCGTGGTCTTCGGCGGCTCCGCGCTGATCGGTGAGCATGTCCGGGCCACCAAGGACGACAAGGTGAAGAACCCGTCGGACGTGGTCGGCGCGGCCACCCTCAAGCCGGGCGTCACCCCGGACCCGGGCCAAAGCCCCCGGCCCGACCAGGACGAGAAGCTCCAGATCCCCGTGCACCCCACCGTGCCGGTCACGCTCACGGTCTACGAGGACCTGCGCAGCCCCGACTCCAAGGCGTTCGCCGAGGAGTACCAGGCGACCTTCGACCAGCTGCTCTCGACCGGCCAGGTACAGCTGCACTACCAGCTGGTCACCGCCTCGGACCGCGGCTACGGCGGCAAGGGCTCCCTGATGGCCGCCAACGCCGCCGCCTGCGCGCAGGACCAGAGCCGCTTCACCCAATACGTGCAGCAGATCTGGGACCACCAGCCGGACCCGCACGGCGACGGGCTGGCCGGCAGGACGCTGCTCAAGAAGCTGGCCCGTGAGACCGGCGGCATCATGATGGGCAAGTTCGAGCCGTGCATGGAGCAGGGCGACCACAACGGCTGGGTGAAGAAGTCCCAGGCCGACTACGCCGCCCTCGGTCTCGGCCAGGTGCCCGCGCTGGAGATCAACAACGTCGCGGTGAAGAACGTGCACACCTCGCTGACCCCCAAGAAGCTGCGCGCGATGGTGCTCAAGGAAGCCAAGCGCGTGGTCGCCGCACAGGCCACCGCGTCGCCCACGCCCACGCTGCTTGGCGACTGACACTCCGTCGGTACACGGCCGGGTCCGCCCCGGCCCCGCCGCCCCCCCGCGGTCGGGTGAGTCCATACCTTCAACAACAGGTATGCCGGATTTCGTCAACTTTCTGATGAAATTGGGTAATGAAGGCATGTGACCCCCGATCACGGAGGAGTGGTGCGCATGTCCATACCGGTGTTCGAAGACGTCGAACCGCTGCCCGCCTGCGGTTGTGAAGGCTGCGCGCGCCGCCGTCTCACCGACTCGCTGGACCGCCGATCCGGTGGTGTCACCGTCACCGGAGCGGCCCGCGCGGCCGTGCTGGCCGCCGTCACCGGCACCGCGCTGAGCGGCGGGGCCGCCGTCGCGGTCGCCGCCGCTCCCACGCCCGCCGGGGTCACCGCCTTCACCACCGGCGGCTCCCGGGCCGTACCGTCCACCGCCGCTCCGCTCCGGCTCACCCGCGCGCAGATCCTGGACCGCGCCGGGACATGGGTGGCCGCCAAGGTGCCGTACAGCATGACCGCGTACTGGAAGGACGGCTACCGGCAGGACTGCTCGGGCTTCGTCTCGATGGCCTGGGGCCTGGGCGTCAGCGCCTGGACCGGCAATCTGGCCGACTACGGGGTACGGATCACCCGCGACGAACTGCGACCCGGGGACATCCTGCTCTTCCACAACGCGGCCGCCCCGACCAGCGGTTCGCATGTCGTCGTCTTCGGCGGCTGGACCAACACCGCGCACACCGCGTACACCGGCTACGAACAGACCGTGCCCGCCACCCGGGTACGGGCCACCCCGTACGCGTACTGGTCGAACTCCGCGAAGTACATCCCCTACCGCTACAAGTACCTGGCGGGCAGCGGCAGTTCGGCCCCCACGGGGAACTCCGACGGCTACCCGGGCGCCGCCGCCTTCGGACCCGGCGCGGACAACGCGAACGTCACCCGGCTCGGCACCATGCTGATCGGCCGAGGCGCCGCCACCTACTACAAGACCGGCGCCGGGCCCCGGTGGAGCCAGGCCGACGGCAACGCCACCGCCGCCTTCCAGCGCGCCCAGGGCTGGACGGGCGGCGACGCCGACGGGCGGCCGGGGCCCGCCACCTGGCGCTATCTGGTCAGCCATCTCGGGAAGGACATCGGCGGCGGCGCCCGCGTCCCGGGCCCGGCCGTACCGCCCTACCCGGGGCTCGCGGTCTTCCGGCCCGGCCGGACCGACGACGCCGTGCTCGCCCTCGGCCGGCAGCTGGTCGCCAAGGGCTTCGGCAAGAACTACCGCCTCGGGCCCGGCCGTAGCTGGTCCGAGGCGGACCGGCGCAATGTGGAGGCGTTCCAGCGCGCCCAGGGCTGGTCGGGCCGCGACGCGGACGGCTATCCCGGGCCCGAGACCTGGAGGCGACTGTTCTCGTGACACCACCTCCCGTGACACCACCTTCGGCGACGCCACAGCCCGTGACACCACCGTCGGCCGCACCCGCTGCCGCCGTGCCGCCGAGGGCTTCCGTCGAGGACACCCTCGCCGACACCACGGTCCTGGCGGTGCTGCCCGGGCAGAGCCACCGGCCCGACGCGCTGTCCGACACCCTGCCCGTCGAACGGCCCGGACCCTGCCTGCCCGGGTGGGTCGCCGGGATCACCGCCCTGACCGCCGCCGGCGCGGCCGGCTGGCTGCTCTGGCGGGCCGGGGTCCTGCCCGGCCGCGTCGCCGGGCACGCCTGGCTGCCGCGCTCACCGCGCCGGGGCAGCGGCGGCGGCCTGTGGAGCGGGGTACTGCTGCTCGCGGCGGTCGCCGTCTTCGCGTCCGGCGGGCTGGCCCGGGGGAGACCCGGCCGGGTGCTCGTACTGACCCGCCGAGGGGCGTACCACGGCACCGTACGGCGGACCGGACTGCTGTGGATCAGCCCGCTGCTGCGCCGCCGCCGGGTCGACGTGGCCCTGCGGCACTGGCGCAGCGGGCCGATCGAGGCGGTCGACGGGTACGGGACGCCGCTGCGGGTCACCGTGCTGCTGGTCTGGCGGGTGCGGGACACCGCGCGGGCGGTCTTCGCCGTGGACGACCACGCCCGCTTTCTGCGGGAGCAGGTCGAGGCGGCGGTCGCCCTGGCCGCGGCCCGGCACCCGGCGGACGACTTCTCGGCGGAGACACCGACACTGCGGGACTGCGGGGCGCTCGCGGACCGGCTCGGGCGATGGCTCGCGGCCGAGCTGCGGGCGGTCGGGATCGAGGTCTTCTCGGCCACGCCGGTACGGGTGGACTACGCGCCGGAAGTGGCGGCGGTGATGCGGAAGGCGCGGGTGGCCGCGCTGGAGGCGAAGCGGAGGAGGGCCGTGCTGGACGATGTGCTCTGCGCCGTGGGGGAGGTCGTGCGGGGGATCTCCGATCGGGGGATCGTGCGGCTCGACGAGTACGAGCGGAAGGCGCTTGTGCGCGATCTGACCGTGGCGTTTCTTTCCCGCCCGCCCGGCCCTGTGGCCTCAGATGCCGGCCGGGCTGAGTAAGGGGCCGCTGCCCTCAGGCGCCGGGCGGGCTTCTGCGCTCAAACGCCGCGCGGGCTTGCTTTGCCCTCAAACGCCGGGCGGGCTGGAAAAACCCGCCGGGCGGGCTGGGAAAGAAACTGCCGGGCGGGCTGGGAAAACCTGCCGGGCGGGCTGGGAAAGAAACTGCCGGGCGGGCTGGGAAAACCTGCCGGGCGGGCTGGGAAAACCTGCCGGGCGGGCTGGAAAGAAACTGCCGGGCGGTCTGCGCTGCCCTCAGACGCCGGGCGGGCTGGATTGGCCCGCCCGGCGTCTTTTCGGGGTCAGGAGGGGACGGAGGCCAGGGCCGGGGGGAGGAAGGGGTGGCCGTTGACGCGGGTGGAGATGCCCTCACGGTCGAGGTACGGGGTGATGCCGCCCAGGTGGAAGGGCCAGCCGGCGCCCGTGATCAGGCACAGGTCGATGTCCTGGGCCTCGGCGACGACGCCCTCGGCCAGCATCAGGCCGATCTCCTCGGCCACCGCGTCCAGCACCCGCGCCCTGACCTGCTCCTCGGTCAGTACGGAGTCCCCTTGCGTCAGAAGCGCGGCCACCTCCGGGTCCAGCTCCGGCTTCCCGGAGTCGTAGACGTAGAAGCCCCGCTTGCCCGCCTTGACCACCGCGGCCAGATTCGGCGAGACGGTGAAGCGGTCGGGGAAGGCGCCGTGCAGTGTCTCGGAGACGTGCAGCCCGATCGCCGGGCCGACCAGTTCGAGCAGGACGAGCGGCGACATCGGCAGCCCGAGCGGTTCGATCGCCTGCTCGGCGACCGCGACCGGTGTGCCCTCGTCGATGACGTTCTGGATCTCACCCATGAAGCGGGTCAGGATGCGGTTGACGACGAACGCCGGGGCGTCCTTGACCAGCACCGCGGTCTTCTTCAGCTGTTTGGCGACCGCGAACGCCGTGGCCAGCGACGCGTCGTCCGTGCCGTCGCCGCGGACGATCTCCAGCAGCGGCAGGATCGCGACCGGGTTGAAGAAGTGGAAGCCGACGACCCGCTCGGGGTGCTCCAGCTTCGCGGCCATCTCGGAGACCGAGAGCGAGGAGGTGTTGGTGGCCAGGATCGCGTCCGGCCGTACCACCGCCTCCAGCTCCGCGAACACCTGCTGCTTGACGCCCAGTTCCTCGAAGACGGCCTCGATCACGAAGTCCGCGTCGCCGAACGCGGCGGCCTTGTCGAAGTGGCCGGTCACCAGCGCCTTGAGCCGGTTCGCCTTGTCCTGGGCGATCCGGCCCTTGGCGAGCAGCTTGTCGATCTCGCCGTGCACATAGCCGACGCCCTTGTCGATCCGCTCCTGGTCGATGTCGGTCAGCACGACCGGCACCTCAAGGCGGCGGGCGAACAGCAGCGCGAGCTGAGAGGCCATCAGGCCCGCGCCGACCACGCCGACCTTGGTCACCGGACGGGCCAGCGACTTGTCGGGCGCGCCGACCGGGCGCTTGCCGCGCTTCTGCACGAGGTTGAACGCGTAGATGCCGCTGCGCAGTTCGCCGCCCATGATGAGATCGGCGAGCGCCACGTCCTCGGCCTCGAAGCCCTGGCCCGGGTCGCCGTTCCTCGCGGCCGCGATGATGTCGAGCGCGCGGTAGGCGGCCGGGGCCGCGCCGTGCACCTTGCCGTCCGCGAGGGCGCGGCCGCGGGCCACCGCCCGGTCCCACGCCTCGCCGCGGTCGACCTCGGCCCGTACGACCTCGATCTCGCCGCGCAGCACGGCCGCGGTCCACGCCAGCGACTGCTCCAGGAAGTCCGCAGCCTCGAACAGCGCGTCGGCGATGCCGAGTTCATATACCTGCCGGCCCTTGAGCTGACGGTTCTGGTTGAGCGAGTTCTCGATGATCACGGTGACCGCGCGGTCGGCGCCGATCAGGTTCGGCAGCAGCGTGCAGCCGCCCCAGCCGGGGACCAGGCCGAGGAAGACCTCGGGCAGCGAGAAGGCGGGCACGGACGCCGAGACCGTACGGTACGCGCAGTGCAGGCCGATCTCGACGCCGCCGCCCATCGCGGCGCCGTTGTAGTACGTGAAGGTCGGCACGGCCAGCGAGGACAGCCGCTTGAAGACGTCGTGGCCGCCCCTGCCGATGGCCAGCGCGTCCTCGTGGCGCCCGAGGAGTTCGACGCCCTTGAGGTCGGCGCCGACCGCGAAGACGAACGGCTTGCCGGTGACGCCGACGCCGGTGATCTCGCCGTCCGCGGCCTCCCGCTCGACCTGGTCGATCGCCGCGTCCAGGTTCGCCAGCGACTGCGGGCCGAAGGTGGTGGGCTTGGTGTGGTCGAAGCCGTTGTCCAGCGTGATCAGCGCGAAGCGGCCCGCGCCCGGCAGCTCCAGATGACGTACCTGGGCGCTGGTGACGACCTCGCCGGGGAACAACTCGGCGGCGTGCTTCAGGAGTTCGGTGGTGCTCACTTGGTGTCCCCCTCGCCGCGCGTGACGGTCGAGCCGCTCCAGTGCGGGTTCTCCCACACGACGGTGCCGCCCATGCCGAAGCCGACGCACATGGTGGTGATGCCGTACCTGACGTGCGGCTGGTCCTCGAACTGCCGGGCCAGCTGGGTCATCAGCCGCACCCCGGAGGAGGCCAGCGGGTGGCCGAAGGCGATGGCGCCGCCGTACTGGTTGACCCGCGGGTCGTCGTCGGCGATGCCGTAGTGGTCGAGCAGCGAGAGCACCTGGACGGCGAACGCCTCGTTGACCTCCAGCAGGCCGATGTCGTCGATCGTCAGCCCGGCCTTGGCCAGTGCCTTCTCGGTCGCCGGGATCGGGCCGATGCCCATCACCTCGGGCTCGACGCCCGCGAAGGCGTACGAGACCAGGCGCATCCGCACCGGCAGGCCCAGCTCGGCCGCGACGTCCTCGGCGGCGAGCAGCGAGGCGGTGGCGCCGTCGTTGAGGCCCGCCGCGTTGCCCGCGGTGACCCGGCCGTGCGGGCGGAACGGGGTCTTGAGACCCGCGAGCTGCTCCAGCGTGGTGCCCGGCCGCATCGGCTCGTCGGCGGTGGCCAGACCCCAGCCGGTCTCCCCGGCCTCGGCATTCGTGCGGCGGACCGCGATCGGCACCAGGTCCTGCTGGATCTTGCCGTTCGCGTACGCCTTCGCGGCCTTCTCCTGGCTGCGGACGGCGAACTCGTCGGCCCGCCGCTTGGTCAGCGCGGGGAAGCGGTCGTGCAGATTCTCCGCGGTCATGCCCATGAACATGGCGGACTCGTCCACCAGCTTCTCGGAGACGAACCGCGGGTTGGGGTCCACGCCCTCGCCCATCGGGTGCCGGCCCATGTGCTCGACACCGCCCGCGACCACCACGTCGTACGCGCCGAAGGCGATGCCGCCGGCGGTCGTCGTCACGGCGGTCATCGCGCCCGCGCACATCCGGTCAATGGAGAAGCCGGGGACGGTCGTCGGCAGGCCGGCGAGGATCGCCGCGGTGCGGCCCAGGGTCAGGCCCTGGTCCCCGATCTGGGTGGTGGCGGCGACGGCCACCTCGTCGATACGGCCGGGCGCGAGGTCCGGGTTGCGCCGCAGCAGCTCCCGGATGCACTTGATCACCAGATCGTCGGCGCGGGTCTCGTGGTAGATGCCCTTCGGGCCCGCCTTGCCGAACGGGGTTCGGACGCCGTCGACGAAGACGACGTCCCTCGCGGTACGAGGCACGCTGGCTCTCCCTTTTTTGTGTTCTCGCCTCCGGGAGGCGGGGGTGACCGAGCGGCGGTACGCCGTCGAGGGCGGATCGCGGCTCCCCAATGATGCTACTCGCGGGTAACTCGTGTGCATACTCCTACCCCCGGAAGCGGCGCAGCTCACATCCGGGCGGGAGTTACCGACGGTTATACCTCGGCGGGGCCGACCGTGAGGGCCTTGGTGAGCAAGGGGGTGTTCAGCGCGATCTGCCACGGCCGGGCGCCCAGCGACTCCAGCGTGGAGGCGACGATCTCCGGGGTGATCTCGGAGGGCGGCGCCCAGCACAGCCGGCGGACCGTGTCCGGCGTGATCAGATTCTCCTGCGGCAGATTCAGCTCCTCCGCGAGCGCCGAGACCGCGGCCCGGGCCGCCGACAGCCGGGCGGCGGCCGCCGGGTCCTTGTCCGCCCATGAACGCGGCGGCGGGGGACCGGTGTACGCGGCGGCCGGCTGCGGCAGCTCGCGCTCGGGCAGCGCCCTGGCCCGGTCGATCGCGGCCTGCCACTGTTCGAGCTGACGGCGGCCCATCCGGTGCCCGAAGCCGGGCAGCGCGGCGAGCGCGTGCGCATTCGGCGGGTTCTCCAGCGCGGCGGCCACGATCGCGGCGTCGGTCAGCACCCGGCCGGGTGAGACGTCCCGCTCCCGGGCGGTGAGGTCCCGGGCCAGCCACAGTTCGCGCACCACGCCGATCTGCCGCCGCCGCCGTACCTTGTGCATGCCCGAGGTGCGCCGCCACGGGTCGACCCGTGGCGGGGCGGGCGGCGCGGCGGCGATGGCCGCGAACTCCTGCAGCGCCCACTCCAGCTTGCCCTGCTGCCGCAGCTCCTCCTCCAGCGCGTCGCGCAGGTCGACCAGCAGCTCCACGTCGAGCGCCGCGTACCGCAGCCAGGGGTCGGGCAGCGGGCGGGTCGACCAGTCGACCGCGGAGTGGCCCTTCTCCAGCGTGAAGCCGAGCACGTTCTCCACCATCGCGCCGAGGCCGACGCGGGCGAAGCCGGCCAGTCGGCCGGCGAGTTCGGTGTCGAAGAGCGTGGCCGGGCGCATGCCCAGCTCACGCAGGCAGGGCAGATCCTGGGTGGCCGCGTGCAGCACCCACTCGGTGTCGGCGAGCGCGGCGTCGAGCGCGGACAGGTCGGGGCATCCGACGGGGTCGATCAGCGCGGTCCCCGCACCGGAGCGGCGCAGCTGGACCAGATAGGCCCGCTGTCCGTAGCGGTAGCCGGAGGCGCGCTCGGCATCGACGGCGACCGGACCGGAGCCCGCGGCGAAAGCCGCGACCACTTCTGCGAGAGCCTCCGGGCTGGCGGTCACCGGCGGGATTCCCTCGCGCGGGTCCAGCAGCGGGACCGCCGCCGAGGTTGCCGGGTCTGCGGTCTCTCTGGCGTCGGTCACCTGTCAAGGGTAGCCGGGTAGGGCCTGTCCGGTGGATCTCCGTCGTGAGGCTGTGGAGATCCACCGGCCCGGGTGGACGGCGGACGCCCGTCGGCGGAACGTTCCGCCGACGGGCGCGACCGGTCGCACGGTCAGTGGATGATGCCGGTGCGCAGGGCCACCGCCACCATTCCGGCCCGGTCACCGGTGCCCAGTTTGCGGGCGATCCGGGCCAGGTGGCTCTTGACGGTCAGCGCGGACAGACCCATGGACACGCCGATCGCCTTGTTCGACTGGCCCTCCGCGACCAGCCGAAGCACCTCGACCTCACGTCCTGACAGTTCGCGGTAACCGCCCGGGTGTCCGGGCGCACCCGGTGGACGGCGTTGCATACGGGCGGCGGTGGCGCCCAGCGGGGCGAGCCCCGGCCGGCCGGCCAGCGCGCCCGCGGTGTTGCGGGTGCCGGTCACGACATAGCCCTTGACGCCGCCGGCCAGCGCGTTGCGTACCGCGCCGATGTCGTCGGCGGCGGACAGGGCCAGGCCGTTGGGCCACCCGGCCGCGCGGGTCTCGGCAAGCAGGGTGAGCCCGGAACCGTCGGGCAGATGGACGTCGGCGACGCAGATGTCGCGGGGATTACCGACCCGGGGTCGGGCCTCGGCGATGGACGAGGCCTCGATCACATCACGAACTCCGAGCGCCCACAGGTGTCGGGTGACAGTGGAGCGGACCCGGGGGTCGGCGACGACGACCATGGCCGTCGGCTTGCTGGGACGGTAGGCGACCAGGCTCGTGGGCTGCTCAAGAAGAACGGACACCGGGCCTCCTGTGGCAAAGGGGACTGAAACGGTCACAGTCTCCTTCGGCAACAACAGCGCTGGGCTTTAGGGAAAGATCACGATTTATTGAGTATCAATTCCGGCAAATCGGACGGCCGATCGAACGGGCGACTCGCCGGGGGCATGCCGCCGCACCGGGCGGTTGACCGTCCGGTCGGCCACCCGGCGTTCGAATGCGGCCTCAGCGGGCCACGGGCGGGCTCAGGTGCGTCGCTTGGGCAGCGGCAGCACACCGCTGACCCCGCGCACCGGCTGCTCGGCCGGGTCGGAGGGCGGCAGCCCCCCGCACGCGCACAGCAGGTCGCACCAGGCCGCCAGGTGCGCGGCCGCGTCGGGCCCGCCGGGCGGCCGGTCCCGAGGGGTCCACGACGCGCGGATCTCGATCTGCGTGTCGTCGGAACGGTCCGTGAGGCCCCCGAAGTAGTGCGACGACGCGCGCGAGACCGTACCGCTCGGGTCGTGGTACGCGGCTCCGTGCGCCGCCAGGGCGCCCGTCAGCCACGACCAGCTCACCTCGGGCAGCAGCGGATCGCCCGCCATCTCCGGCTCCAGCTCGGCCCGGGCCAGCGTGACGACCCGGAAGTCGCCGTGCCAGGCGTCGTGGCCGTTCGGTTCGTGCAGCAGCACGAGGCGGCCGTCGGCCAGCTCCTCGTCGTCCGCGAGCACGGTCGCCTCCAGCGCGTACGCGTACGTCGCGAGTCGCCGCGGCGCCGCCGTCTCCTCGATCCGGACCTCGGGGCGCACCCGGGCGGCGCGCAGCGCGTCGACCGCCTGCCGGAAGGAGAAGGGGGCATCGTCGCCCAGGTGCCCGTGAACCGCTGCCATGCCCGGAAGGGTATGCGCCTGCGGCGCCCCGCGCCCGGAACAACACCGGCTTGTCGCCGCCGCCTTGCCCACGATCCGCCCCGGCCCCCCGATCCGGGGGTGCCGAGGGGCGGGCGGCCGGCGGGCGGTGCCGGGCGGCGGGGGCCGCGCGGCCGTGGGGGCGTCCGCGGGCGTGCGAAGATTCAGGGCGTGAGTGCGCACCAGCAGACCGCTGCTTCCCCGTTCATCCGCGCCTGTCGGCGCGAGTCCGTACCGCACACCCCGGTGTGGTTCATGCGGCAGGCCGGGCGGTCGCTGCCCGAGTACCTGAAGGTCCGCGAGGGCATCGCGATGCTGGACTCCTGCACGCGGCCCGACCTCGTCACCGAAATCACCCTCCAGCCGGTGCGCAGGCACGGCGTCGACGCGGCGATCTACTACAGCGACATCGTGGTGCCGCTCAAGGCGATCGGCCTCGACCTGGACATCAAGCCCGGCGTCGGCCCGGTGGTCGCCGACCCGATCCGCACCCGCGCGGACCTGGCCCGGCTGCGCGACCTGGAGCCCGACGACGTCTCCTACGTCACCGAGGCCGTCGGCCTGCTCACCGCCGAACTCGGCACGACCCCGCTGATCGGCTTCGCCGGGGCGCCCTTCACCCTGGCCAGCTATCTGGTCGAGGGCGGGCCCTCGCGCAACCACGAGCGCACCAAGGCCCTGATGTACGGCGACCCCGAGCTGTGGGCCGACCTGCTCGACCGGCTCGCCGACATCACCGCCGCCTTCCTCAAGGTGCAGATCGAGGCGGGCGCGAGCGCCGTACAGCTCTTCGACTCCTGGGTGGGCGCGCTCGCCCCCGCCGACTACCGGCGGTATGTGATGCCGTCCTCGGCCAAGGTCTTCGACGCCGTCGCCGGGTACGGCGTCCCGCGCATCCACTTCGGCGTCGGCACCGGGGAACTCCTCGGCCTGATGGGCGAGGCGGGCGCGGACGTGGTCGGCGTCGACTGGCGGGTACCGCTGGACGAGGCCGCCCGCCGGGTCGGCCCCGGCAAGGCGCTCCAGGGCAACCTCGACCCGTCGGTGCTCTTCGCCCCGACGGAGGCCGTCGAGGCGAAGACCCGGGAGGTGCTGGACGCCGCCCGCGCCGCCGGCACCGGCCATGTCTTCAACCTCGGCCACGGCGTGCTGCCCAGCACCGACCCGGACGCCCTCACCCGCCTCGTCGACTTCGTGCACCGGTCGACCGAGGTCTGACCCCGCCGGGGTCCGCGCCGCCCGGCTACGCGTCGTCCGTGTCGTCCGCGTCGTCCGGCGGTTCCGGCCTGAGTGCTCGCGCGACGAATCCCGCTCCGGACTCCGTGCCGGGCGCCGCCCCCGGCCCCTTGTCGGGTGTTCCGGCCGGTGCGGGGGCGGGCACCGGCGCCCGGGTCGGCGGGGCCGGCGCGGGATGGCGCAGCCACGGCGCCTCGGGTCCGCTCAGGACCCGCCGCGGCCTGGCGGGCAGCCGCTTGCGCACCAGCCGGTAGAGCGCCCAGCCGAGCAGCACCACCACGACGAAGGGCAGCGTCACCGACAGCACGACCAGCACCACGCGCACGGTCATGTAGAACGCGTGCCAGCCGTCGCCCAGCGCGTGGCCGATCGTCGTCCAGAAGCCGTCGTGCTTTTCCGGCTTGACCGGCTTCGGCGGCACGGGCTTGGCCGGCGGCTCGGTGAGCCGCAGCGTCACCGTGGCCAGATCGGTCCGCGACCTCAGCGACGCCTGCTGCGCCTCCAGGGCTTCGAGGTCGGCCTCGCGGGTGCTCAACTCGCTTTCCAGCGACACCACTTCGGTGAGGCTGGTGGCCCGGTCCATCAGCGCCCGCACCCGGGCGACGCTGGCCTGCTGCGACTTGATACGGCTCTGGACGTCGACCACCTGGCCGGTGACGTCCTCGACGTTCACCTTGCGTTCGAGCAGTGTGCCCAGCTCGGCCAGATCGGTCAGCAGCCGGTCGTACCCGGCGGCGGGCACGCGCAGCTGGACGGTGGACTCGGCGTGGCCGCGCGCGTCCACCTCGGTGTTCTCGTCGCCCGCGTACCCGCCGGCTTGCGCCGCCAGCTCCCGTGCCCGGTCGAGCTGCTCCTCGACGTGCGGGGTGCGGACGGTGAGATTCGCGGTCCGCACGAGATAGCTGACCGGCGAGGGTTTGTTCCGGCTGTCGCCGCCGGAGCCGCTGGCCGCGGCGCCGCCGGTCGGGGCGGTGGCCGGCCCGTCGCCGCGCTGCTGGGCCGGCGCGGGGGCGGCCGCCTTGTCGGAGGACGCGGAGCCACCGCCCGACGCGCTGCACCCCGCCACGGCGAGCGAGGCGGCCAGCAGCAGCGCGAAGGCCCCCGCGACCCCGCGCCGCCGCCACCTCGGGCGGGCCTGGTCCCTCCGGGTTCCCGCTCTTCGGGACAGAGCTGCGTACGTCATCAAATCCCCCCACAGTTAGGGTCGTTGAAGCGCTGATGCCCTTTGGACGTACTGGCCCCCGAGCGGGTTGCGGGCGGGCGGTAGCGATGGGGTCACGTTCGGAACTCGGTTCGGAGTCTGAGACAGTGGAGGCATGAGCCAGACGCACGGCGGGACGGGTGCCGCGAGGCATGTGGTGGTCATCGGCGGCGGGATATCCGGCCTCGCCGCCGCGTACGACCTGGTGAGCGCCGGTGTCCGGGTGACCGTGCTCGAAGCCTCCCGGCGGCTCGGCGGCAAGCTGTACGCGGACGAGATCGCCGGGGTCCCGGTCGACCTCGGCGCCGAGTCGCTGCTCGCCCGCCGCCCCGAGGCCGTCGCCCTGGCCCGCGAGGTCGGCCTCGGCGCCGAGCTGGAGCCGCCCGCCGTCATGGGCGCCACGCTGTGGACCCGCGGCCGGCTGCGCCCGATGCCCAAGGGCCATGTCATGGGCGTCCCCGGCGACCTCGGCCCGCTCGCCGCCTCCGGTGTGCTCTCCGCCGCCGGGCTGGCCCGCCTCCCGCTCGACCATGTGCTGCCGCGCACCGAGATCGGCGACGACACGGCCGTCGGCGCCTTCGTCGCGGCCCGGCTCGGCCGCGAGGTCGTCGACCGGCTGGTCGAACCGCTGCTCGGCGGGGTGTACGCGGGCAACTCCTACGAGATCTCGCTGCGCGCCGCCGTCCCGCAGCTCTACGCCGCCGCGCGCGAGGGGCGCTCGCTGATCGAGGCCGCCCGCGCCGTCCAGCGGCGGGCCGCCGCGAAGGACAGCGGCGGCGGCCCGGTCTTCAACGGCATCCGCGGCGGCGTCGGACGCCTGCCGCTCGCGGTCGCCGAGGCGTGCCGGGCCGCGGGCGTCACCATCGAGACCGGCGCCCGCGTACGCGAGCTGCGCCGCACCGGACCGCACGGCTGGGAGATCGGCCTGACCGGCAGGGCGCTCACGGCCGACGCGGTGGTGCTGGCCGCGCCCGCGCCGGCCGCCTCGGCGCTGCTCGGCGCCGAGTCGCCCGCCGCCGCGGCCGAGCTGAGCGGCGTCAGTTACGCGGGCATGGCCCTGGTCACCATGGCCTTCCGCCGCCGCGACCTGCTCCAGCTCCCGCTGAGCAGCGGCTTCCTGGTGCCCCCGGTCGACGGCCGCACGATCAAGGCCGCCACCTTCTCCAGTCACAAGTGGGGCTGGCTCGCCGACGCCGACCGCGACACCTTCGTGCTGCGCACCTCGGTCGGCCGGCACGGCGACACCGCGGACCTCGCCTGGGACGACACCGATCTGGTCCGGCTGTCCCGGGAGGACCTGGGCGAGGCCGTGGGCCTGCGGGCCGCGCCCGTCGCCGCCCGGGTCACCCGCTGGGAGAGCGGGCTGCCGCAGTACGCGGTCGGGCATGTGGACCGGGTGCGGCGGATCCGTGAGCAGGTCGGCAAGCTGCCGGGCCTGGCGGTGTGCGGCGCGGTGTACGACGGGGTCGGCATTCCGGCCTGCGTCGGCAGCGGGCGCGGGGCCGCCCGCGAGGTGCTGGCCACCCTGGTGCCGGGCGGCGCGGACCGCGCGGGAGAATAGCCGCATGACCGACTCGAACGCCGCACCCGAGCCCACCTCCGCCAAGGCCCCCAACGCGGGCAAGAAGGCCAAGGACCTCAACGAGGTCATCCGCTACACGCTCTGGTCGGTGTTCCGGCTGCGGGACGTGCTGCCGGACGACCGCGTGGGCTTCGCCGACGAGGTGGACGAGCTCTTCGCGCAGCTGGCCGCGAAGGACGTCACGGTCCGCGGTACGTACGACGTGTCCGGACTGCGCGCCGACGCCGATCTGATGATCTGGTGGCACGCGGAGACCGCCGACGCGCTCCAGGAGGCGTACAACCTCTTCCGCCGCACCCGGCTGGGCCGCGCGCTGGAGCCGGTGTGGTCCAACATGGCGCTGCACCGCCCGGCCGAGTTCAACAAGTCGCACATTCCGGCCTTCCTCGCCGACGAGCACGCGCGCGACTACGTCAGCGTCTATCCGTTCGTCCGCTCGTACGACTGGTACCTGCTGCCGGACGAGGACCGCCGCCGGATGCTCGCCGACCACGGCAAGCTGGCCCGCGGCTACCCCGATGTGCGGGCCAACACGGTGGCGTCCTTCTCGCTCGGCGACTACGAGTGGATTCTCGCCTTCGAGGCGGACGAGCTGCACCGCATCGTGGACCTCATGCGCCTTCTGCGGGCGTCCGAGGCGCGGCTGCACGTCCGTACCGAGATCCCGTTCTTCACCGGCCGCCGCCGCGCGATGAGCGAACTGGTCGCCGGGCTCGCCTGAGCCCGCCGCCCGTCGGGGTCCGGCCGCGCGCCCACGCGTCCGGACCCGCCGTCACACCCGGGCGCCCTCCTCGGCCCCGGCCCGCGTGTCGTACGCCTCCCGGGCGTCCATGACCCGCTCGATGTACCGCTCGGACCACTGCTTGACCGCGCCGAGCACCACCAGCTGGGCGGCTTCGCCGTGGAACTCGCCGCCCTGCGCGGCCTGCGGGTGGTCGCGGTCGCGGGCCCCGGCGACGAGGCGCTGGTCCGCGGCCTCGGCGCCGACTCGTTCGTCCCGCGCACCGCCCCGCACCTCGCCGAGGCGGTCCGCGCCCTGGTACCGGGCGGAGTGGACGGGGTGCTGGACGCGGCCGGGCTCAGGGCCGGGGCCCTCGAAGCCCTGCGCGGCGGCGGCTCCTTCGTCGCCGTCGGCCTCGGCGCCGACCCGGTGCGGCGCCGGGGCACCCGGGTCTCCAACGTCTGGGTCCGGGCCGACGGCCTCCGGCTGACCGGACTGTCCGCGCTCGCCGACGCGGGCCGGCTCACCCTGCGGGTCGCCGCCACCTACCCGCTGGAGCAGGCCGCCGCCGCGCACGAACGGCCGGCCGCCGGCGGGGTCAGGGGACGGCTGGTCCTGCTGCCGCAGCCGTAAGGACCCGCGGCGGCACGCTCAGCGCAGCGCCGGGTGGTCGGCCACGACCGTGCAGGAACCCGGGGCGATCTCGGTGAAGCCCGCGTCGCGCACGACCGGCAGGGCGCTCGCCGTCAGCCGCGACCAGTCGGCCGGGGACGGGGTGCGGACGGCCAGCCGGAAGCCGTCCTTCCGCCAGGCCGCGCGCCGGTCCTCGTCCAGCTCCCACCAGGCCAGCTGGGCGCCGTGGCCCGCCTGGGCCATCGCCTTGCCGGCCGACATGGCGATCTCCGGGTTCAGCCACAGCACCGGGCCCGCGGGGTCGGCGGGCGGCGGCGGCTCCGGGTCGTCCAGCTCGGTGCCGGACACCTGGAGCTTGGCCAGGTCCTTGGGCCAGCCGTCGAGCGGGACCGGCGGGAAGACCCGCACCTCGGCGCTCGTCCCGGCCACGGTGATGCCCGGCAGCGTCCCGGTCCGCCGCCACTCGGCGCCGCGCGCCCGGCGGACGACCTTCCTGATCCGGGCGTCCTGCCAGTCGCGCACGGCCCGCGCCCACTCGCCGTCCTCGGCGGTCGCCCGCTCGTCGGACAGCAGGGTCAGTACGGCCCTGGCCGCCGTCTCCAGGGCGTCGGTACGGGCCGGGGGCGCGTCGCGCTCGATCCGTACGACCAGCGGCAGGACGAACTGCGGCGCCGCGTCACGGTCGACGGCCTCGCGCGGGAAAGGACTGCTCACCCGCCCAGTCTGCCACCCGCCCTTGGCGGCACGGACGGGGTGGGTGAGGATGGGGCCCGTGGGGGACACGGTGAAGGTCGGCACAGGCGGCGGGCTGCGGCTCGACGGGGTGGGACGACGCTACGGCGTCCGGGGTGCGTGGGTGCTGCGGGACGTCGGTCTCGACGTGCCGGACGGCTCGCTGGTACGGGTCGAGGGCGCCAACGGCAGCGGGAAGTCGACGCTGCTGCGGATCGTGGCGGGCGTGGACCTGCCCACCGCCGGACGGATCGACGGGCGCCCCGAGGACTCGACGGCCTACGTGCCCGAGCGCTTCCCGCCCGGGCTGCCCTTTCCCGTACTGCGCTATCTGACCCACCTCGGCACCGTGCGCGGACTGACCGCGCGGGCGGCCGGTGAGCGGGCGCGGTACTGGCTGGAACGCTTCGCGATCAGCGGATACGCCGGCACCCCGCTGGACGAGCTGTCCAAGGGCACCTGCCAGAAGGTCGCCGTCGCCCAGGCGCTGCTGGCCGACCCCCGGCTCCTGGTCCTGGACGAGGCATGGACCGGACTGGACACCGACGCCCGTACGGTGCTGGACGACGCGGTACGCGAGCGGGTCGCGGCCGGCGGCACGGTCTTCTTCGTCGACCACGACCCGCGCCGGCTGGCCGGCGAGGCGACGGCCGTCTACGCGGTGGGCACCGGCCGGCTTGAGACGCCGGAGGCGCCGCCCGCCGTCCGGACCGGGCCGCGCGTGCTCATCGAGGCGGCCGGGGAAGGCGAAGTCCCGCCCGCCGCCGGGGAGTTCACCCGGACCGAGGACGGCGGGGTGCGGGTCGAGACGGCGGCGGAGGAGTCCGACGCCGTCCTGCGGGCGCTGCTCGGCGCGCGTCCGCCCTGGCACATCACGGCCGTCCGCACCCGGGCGCCGCGCCCGGCGGCCCCCGCCGCCCCCGTCACCGGCGGCCTCGCGGCGACCAGCACCCGCCGCCGGACGCTCGCGCTCTTCCACTACCAGGCGGACCTGCTGCTGCGCTCCCACCGCTGGCTGCCGCCCGTCCTGTTCTACGGCGCGATCATGGCCATCGGCGTCGCGGGCGGCGAACCCCTGCTCGGCTCCCTGGGGTACGCGGCCGCGCTGCTGCTCCCGGTGGCCGCCTGGCTGGTGCGGGTCTGCGTCACCGCCGAGCCTGCCGCCGCGCGGGCCTGTGTGGCCTCGGCGGTGGGCGCCGGGCGGGCCCAGCGCGGCGCGCTGCTCACCGCGTCGGCCGCGTCCGGACTGCTGGGCGTCCTGGGCACGGGGGTCGTCGCGGCGATCAGCGGCGCGCACTCCGACGACATGCGCACCGCCGTACCGGTCGGGCCCGCGGCCGTCGCGGGACTGATGGCGGCGGCCGTCTCCGTCCTGCTCGGGACGGCCGTGGGCGCGCTGACCAACCCGCCGCTGGTACGCGGCAGCGGCTGGTCGGTGCTGGTCACGGCGGTCGGCGCGGGCGCCGTCCTGCTGGTCTCCGGCTCACCGGCGCAGGCCGCGGTGACCGGCCTGGTCACCGGCTCGCGCACCGGCGCGGTGCACTACCCGGTGCTCGCCCTGGCCGCCGCCGCGCTGCTCGCGGCGGCCGCCGTCGGGTTGTCGGCGCGCTGTGTCTCGCGGGCGGGCGCCGCGGGGCCGTGAGGGCCGTGAGGGCCGGGCCCGGGGGACGGCACGCTCCTGAGAACCGGGCCGCTCCCACGGGCCTGGCCTTGAGCGGCTACTCCTTCGGGGACAGCCGCAGCGAGATCGAGTTGATGCAGTAGCGCTGGTCGGTCGGGGTGCCGTAGCCCTCGCCCTCGAAGACATGGCCCAGGTGGGAGCCACAGCTCGCGCAGCGCACCTCGACCCTGACCATCCCGGCCGAGCGGTCCTCGATCAGCTCGACGGCGTCCGAGTCGGCCGGGTCGTAGAACGACGGCCAGCCGCAGTGCGACTCGAACTTGGTGTCGGAGCGGAACAGCTCGGCGCCGCAGCCCCGGCAGGAGTACACGCCCTCGGCCTTGGTGTCCGTGTATTCGCCGACGAAGGCACGCTCGGTGCCTGCCTGGCGCAGCACGGCGTACTCCTCCGGGGAGAGTTCCGCGCGCCACTGCTCGTCGGTCTTCTTCACTTCGTACTCGTTCACTTTGTGCGACATGGAGATCTCCTCAGCTGCCGAGGCGGGCGAGAATCAGCGGTCCCAGGTCGGTCACGTCGCCCGCGCCCATGGTGAGAACGAGATCACCCGGCTTCGCCATTCCGGCCACCACCTCCGGGATCGCCGCCGGGTCGTGCTCCGCGGCCGTGTCGGCGCCCGCCGCGCGGGCCGCGTCGATCACGATGTCGCTGGTCACGCCGGGGATCGGGTCCTCGCGGGCCGGGTAGACGTCCAGTACGACCGAGGCGTCGGCCAGCGCCAGCGCGCCGCCCATCTCGACGCCCAGTTCCCTCGTACGGCTGAACAGATGCGGCTGGAAGACCACCAGCACCCGTCCGTCGCCCGCCGCCGCGCGGATCGCCTCCAGGTCGGCGGCCATCTCGGTCGGGTGGTGGGCGTAGGAGTCGATCACCTGTACGCCCGCGGCCTCGCCCTTGAGCTGGAGGCGCCGCTTGACCCCGGTGTACTTCGCCAGCGCCGACGCCAGATTCCGGGCCGGGGCGCCGACGGCGATGCCCGCGGCCAGCGCGGCGACGGCGTTGTGCGCGTAGTGCCTGCCGGGGACCGACACGGTGAAGGTGAGCATCCGGCCGTCCAGTACGACGGTGACCTCGCTGGCCAGCCCGCGCGGGTTGATCTTCGTGATGCGCACGTCGGCGTGCGCGGACTCGCCGACGGTCACGATCCGCAGCCCGCCCATGTCCCGTACCCGGGAGGTCAGTTCGACCGCGCCCGGCTGGTCGGCGTTGATCACCAGGGTGCCGCCGGGCCGCACCTTGCCGACGAAGGTCTCGAAGGACTCGTGGATCTCCTCCAGCGAGGCGTAGTTGGCGTGGTGGTCCAGCTCCACATTGAGGACGACGGCGACCTCGGGGGAGTAGGCGTGGAAGCTGCGGTCGCTCTCGTCGGCCTCCGCGACGAAGATCTCGCCGCCGCCGTGGTGGGCGTTGGAGCCGGGCGCGTCCAGGTCGCCGCCGATCGCGTACGACGGGTCCAGGCCCAGCGCGGTCAGCGCGACCGCCAGCATCGAGGTGGTGGTCGTCTTGCCGTGGGTGCCCGCGACCGCGATCGGCCGGGTGCCCTCCATCAGCGCGGCCAGCGCGTCGCTGCGGTGCACCACCGGGATGCCGCGCTCACGGGCGGCGGCCAGCTCCGGGTTCTCCGCGCGGATCGCGCTGGACACGACCACGGACGAGGCGTCGTCCGCGAGGTGCGCGGCGTCGTGCCCGATGTGCACGGTCGCGCCCAGCGCGCGCAGCGCCCGGGCGGTCTCCGACTCCTTGGAGTCGCTGCCCGCCACCCGCGCCCCGCGCTGCGCCAGTATCTTCGCGATCCCCGACATTCCGGCGCCGCCGATCCCGATGAAGTGCGGTCGGTCCAGGGCGGGGGGAACGGACGGGCTCATGCGCGGATCTCCGGAGGGGGCGAGGCGGATAGGTGCGTGCCGATTCTCGCACTTCGCGGGGGCGCGCCGCGGAACGGCCCGCCCGCGCCCCCGGCGCGTGCCGCGTGGGTCCCGGCCACCGGGCCGGCCATGTCCCGCGCCCGGGCCGGCCCGGCGTCAGTCGTGCTGGGCGAAGAGCTTGAGCACCGGTACGCCCACCTTGTGCCGGGCCCGTGAACTCCAGTCCCGGTGGAAGAACTCCTCCACGAAGTGCGGCGCGGTCAGCACGATCACCTCGTCCGCGCGCGTCTGCTCGACGACCGTCTTGAGCATGTCCAGCGGGTGCCGCTCGACGACCTCGCCGACAGCCTCCGCGCCGGTCGCCCGCAGTACCTCCAGGGAGTGCGCCAGGGAGCGTTCGGCCGGCGGGAACGCCTGTTTCCCCTCGGGTACGTCGGGCTCCCGGGCGGCGTCGTCGAGGTAGCCGAGCGCCACGTCGTCCACGGCCCGAAGCAGCCGGTCCTGGTCGCCGCGCGGCTGCATGAGCACGACGAAGGAGACCGGCTCGTCGCCGTGGAGGGTGGTGACCATCTCCACGTCCTCGGGGGCGAGCGGCTTCTCGATCATGAGTACGGTCGTGAACACGGATGTCCTTCTTTCTCGTGGGCCACTGGGCTCACGGGCCACCGGGCGGCCGCCACAGAAACCTCCTGCCCCGATCTTCACAGGGCACCGCCCTAAGTCTTCCCGTGCGACACGAAGCGGAACGACCGAATCCGCTTTTTCGCTACGGGCTCAGGCGCGGACGTACCGGGTGAACAGAAAGCCGTCCTCCTCCAGGACGGACTTCGGTACGAAGCGGGCCGGGCCCGCGACGCCCGGACCGTTCATGACCCGGGGCGCGTCCCCGCCCACGGCGAACGGGGAGAGGGTCAGGCACAGTTCGTCGACCACCCCGGCCGCCGCGAACTGGGCGAGGACGCGGGGGCCGCCCTCGTGCAGCAGCCGTACGAAGCCGCGCGCGGCCAGTTCGCGGACCGCGCGGGCCGGGTCGACGCCGTCGCCGTCGCCCGCGACCACCACGTGGGCGCCTGCCGCGCGGGCCGCGTCGAGCCGGTCGTCGCCCACTGCGGCGCCGGTGAGGACGAGGGTCGGCACGGAGGGTTCGGTGAACAGGGGGGCGGTGAAGTCCAGGTCGAGGCGGCGGCTGATCACCGCGATGGCCGGGGCGGGCGGCTGCCCGTCGGCGGCCCGGTGCGCGGCGAAGGCCGCCCGCGCCTTGGCCGGGCGGTAGCCCTCCTGGCGAACCGTTTCCGCCCCTACGAGGATCACGTCCGTGAGGGCGCGCAGGACTCCGAAGACGCGCATGTCGGCGTCCGAGGAGAGGGCGGCGGACTTGCCCTCGTGGCGGGCGGCGCCGTCGAGGGAGGTGACCATGTTCGCGCGCAGATACGGGCCCGCCGCCCGCTCGGGGTACGCGTACGCGGCCGCCAGGCCGAGTGGGGTGTCGAGACCGACCGAGCCGTCCGGCTCGGACACGGGATAAAGCCGCTGCATGATCCGCAGTCTGACACGACTCCCCTCCGGGGGGCCCCGCGATCCAACCCCGCCCTCGCCCGGCGCGCCCCGGCCCGCCTGCGGGGAGCCGCCGTCCGCCGACACCGACCCGGGGCCGGGCGCCCCACCCGGTGGGGTATGTCCCGGGTCCGCTTGGCGGGGGTGGCGTCTGCCGACAGCGGGCCTGGGCCGGCGCCCCACCCGGCTCGGCATGGGTCCGCTTGCGGGGGTGGCGTCTGCCGACAGCGGGCCTGGGGACCGTAGCCCTCTCCGGGGGTCGCCCGCCGGGTGACCGAGGCGCGGCCGGGAGTACGCGGATCGGTTCGCGCCCACTCAGCGGGGGCCTCGCGATTCAACCCCGCCCCTCGGCCGGTGCGCCCCGGCTCGCCTGCGGGGCCGTCCGCCGACACCGGCCCGGGGCCGGCGCCCCACCCGGCTCGGCATGGGCCCGTTTGCGGGGGTGGCGTCTGCCGACAGCGGGCCTGGGGACCGTAGCCCTCTCCGGGGGTTGCCCGCCGGGTGACCGAGGCGCGGCCGGGAGTACGCGGATCGGTTCGCGCTCGCTCAGCCCGGGGGCTGTCTCCGGCCGCTTGCGGGGGTACGAGGCCCGGATGGGCTGCCGTCCGGGGCACATGGGCCTGCGGGTTGCCGGGGGGCGGCTGTCTTTGGTCGGGAGGGGATGGGTCCGTTTGCGGGGGTGGCCGGTCGATGCCCGACCGGGCGCGCGGGGTGCTCGGCTGCGGGGGCGGCGCCCGCGCTTGGGGCCGACTCCGATCGGGTGTTCCGTGGCGGGCCGAGTCCGCTTCGGCGACGCAGGGGGCGGAATGGCGGTCATGGGTGTCGGCCGCAGGTTCGCGCGCCTGCGGCGGCGTCGTGTGGGCCGGCCGATCCGGAGGGTCGCCGGCTCGGCACCCGGGTCTGACGGCGGCGGGGCGGCGGCACCCCGACTTCTGCCCAGGCCCAGGCCCGGGCCCGGGGCGGATCGGGCGAGGTGGGGAGGGGGGTGCCGCGCCGGAGGCGTTACGCTGGGGAGCCGTGAATCCTGATACCGCCGCCATAGCCCGGCCCGCCGCGCTCAGCGAGCGCACCCCGCACGTGGAGCCCGGGCGCCTGGTCGCGGAGATGGTCCCACCGCCCCGCTTCGACGCGGTGAGGTTCGACACGTACGAACCCGACCCCGCCCAGGCATCCCAGGCCGACGCCGTACGAAAGCTGCGCGCCTTCGCCGGAGCGCTCACCGCGGACGGACCCGGGGCCGGAGGCCCCAGGCGCTGGTTCCGCCGGACCCCGGCCGTACCGCCTGCCACCACCCCCGCCGGGGTGTACCTCGACGGCGGCTACGGCGTCGGGAAGACGCACCTGCTTGCCTCGCTGTGGCACGCCGCCCCCGCCCCGCGCGAGCGCAAAGCGTTCGGTACCTTCGTCGAGCTGACCAACCTCGTCGGCGCCCTCGGCTTCCAGCACGCCGTGGAGGCGCTGAGCGGTCACCGGCTCGTCTGTATCGACGAGTTCGAGCTGGACGACCCCGGCGACACCGTGCTCGTCTCGACGCTGCTCGGCAAGCTCGCCGACGCGGGCGTACGGCTCGCCGCGACCTCCAACACCCTGCCGGGCAGGCTCGGCGAGGGCCGCTTCGCCGCCGCCGACTTCATGCGCGAGATCCAGGGCCTGTCCGCCCGCTTCATGTCCCTGCGGATCGACGGCGAGGACTACCGCCACCGCGGCCTGCCCGCGGCCCCGGCGCCGTACACCGACGACGAGGTCACCGCGGTGGCCCTCCGTACGCCCGGCGCTTCCCTGGACGACTTCGGAGCGCTCACCGCGCATCTGGCCACGGTCCACCCCAGCCGTTACGGCGCCCTGTGCGACGGCGTCGAGGCCGTCTTCCTGCGCGGAGTGGAGCGGATCACCGACCAGGCCACCGCGCTGCGGCTGGTCGTGCTCGCCGACCGGCTCTACGACCGCGAGGTGCCGGTGATGGCCTCGGGCGTGCCGTTCGACCGGCTGTTCGGCGAGGAGATGCTGGCGGGTGGCTACCGCAAGAAGTACTTCCGCGCGGTCTCGCGGTTGACCTCACTGGCCCGCGACGCCAAGCGCCTCACCGCCGACGGGCACTGAACCAGGGACACCGTGCCGCGGCCCTGGAGGGCTCAGCCCGAGCACGCCGTGCGCTGGGCCTCCTGCCACTCGCACACCGGGCAGTACGTCGCGCCCCGCGTACTGGCGGGGTACTCGGTCGGCTCGCCGCACAGCACGCAGTCGGCGAGCGGCGTCTCAGGGGTCTGGGAAATCTCGGGGCTCTGGGGGCTCTCCGCAGGGGTCCGCGTCACCCGTTCACCGTAACCTCTTCGGCCCTCAGTACGGCGGCCCCCCGGGCGGGAAGCTGTACGGCGTCCCCCGGCAGCAGCTTGCACTCCGGCCGCGACAGCAGCACCTCGCAGGGCGTGTCCAGCGGCACCCGGGCGGGCGCGTCCGAGAAGTTGACCAGGATCCGGAACGGCCCGCGCGCGACCCGCAGCGTACGGCCGCCCGCGGTCGCCGTCACCGTGTCCAGCCGGGGATCGGTCAGCGCGGGCTCGGCCCGGCGCAGCGCGATCAGCGACCGGTACCACTCCAGCAGCTCCCGGTGGACGGCCCGGTCCTGCTCCGCCCAGTCCAGACAGGACCGGTCCCGGGTCGCGGGGTCCTGCGGATCGGGTACGTCCTGCTCGGCCCAGCCGTGCTCGGCGAACTCCCGCCGCCGCCCCCGGGTGATGGCCGCCGCCAGCTCCGGGTCGTCGTGGTCGGTGAAGAACTGCCACGGCGTGGTCGCCCCCCACTCCTCGCCCATGAACAGCATCGGGGTGAACGGCGAGGTCAGCACCAGCGCCGACGCGGCGGTGAGCTGCTCGGGGGTGAGCCGGTCGCCGGTGGCCCGGTTGCCGATCTGGTCGTGCGTCTGGGCGTAACCGAGCAGCCGGTGGGCGAGGACGGTCGTGATGTCCAGCGGACGCCCGTGGCGCCGGCCCCGGAAGGACGACCGGCTGCCGTCGTGGAAGAAGCCGTGGGTGAGCACCTTCGCCACGGCGGCGGGCCCGGCGGCGGCGAAGTCGGCGTAGTACCCCTGCGCCTCGCCGGTGACCGCGCTGTGCACGGCGTGGTGGAAGTCGTCGTTCCACTGGGCGTGCAGGCCCAGGCCGCCCGCCTCGCGCGGCGCCGTGGTCCGCGGGTCGTTGAGATCGGACTCGGCGATCAGGAAGAGCGGGCGGCCCAGCGCGGCGCCGAGTCCGTCCACGGCCGTCGACAGCTCTTCGAGGAAGTGCAGCGCGCGGGTGTCGACCAGCGCGTGCACGGCGTCCAGCCGCAGCCCGTCCAGCCGGTAGTCCCGCAGCCAGGCCAGGGCGCTGCCGATCAGGAAGTTCCGCACCTCGTCGGAGCCGGGCGCGTCCAGGTTCACCGCGTCGCCCCACGGCGTGTGGTGACGGTCCGTGAAGTACGGGCCGAAGGACGGCAGATGGTTGCCCGACGGGCCGAGGTGGTTGTGCACCACGTCGAGCACGACGCCCAGGCAGTGACGGTGTGCCGCGTCGACAAATCGTTTCATCGCTTCGGGTCCGCCGTACGGTTCGTGCACCGCCCACAGCGACACGCCCTCGTATCCCCAGCCGTGGGTGCCGGGGAAGGGGCAGACCGGCATCAGCTCGACATGGGTGACGCCGAGCGCGGCCAGGTGCGGCAGGCGCTCGATCGCCGCGTCGAACGTGCCCTCGGGGGTGAAGGTGCCGATGTGCAGCTCGTACAGCACCGCTCCGGCCAGCGGGCGGCCCGGCCACGGGGCCGTCCACGCGAAGGTGTCCTGGTCCACGACCGCGCTCGGCCCGTCCGGGCCGTCGGGTTGGCGGCGCGAGCGGGGGTCGGGCAGGGGCGGGCCGCCGTCGAGGACGTACGCGTACCGGGTGCCGTCCTCGGCGGGGAGTTCGGCCTGCCACCAGCCGGTGCGGGCGGGGTCGCCGCCGAGGGGATGGGGTGGGTGGTCGTCGATCAGGATCTCGACGTGGTGGGCCCGGGGGGCCCAGAGGTCGAACATCACGGGGTCGCTCCTGCGGGGTTGTTGGTCGTCGGCCCCCTCCGCGGGGGGCGTTGGCCCCTGCGCGGGGCCGGTGCGGTCTCTGTCCCTGCGGGACATGCATGCCCGGGGGCGGCCGACTTCGTCGGCGCTTCCCGGTCTTTTTTACCCGCCCGCCCACCCGTGCGGTGTCGACTCCGTCTGCGGTTCGCCCGGTTCGCCGGGTGCGGCTCCGTTGGGGGTGCGGCTTTTCGTTCCCGCCCTCCCCCAGGCTTCGCCCGGGGGTGCCCCCAATGCCGTCAAGTTTGGGGGTTGGGTTGTTGGGGTTGGGGTGTTTGTGGGACAGCGGGGGCAGGGCCCCGCTACGGATATGGGTGTCGAGTCCGGATCCGTGGAGGGGCCCTGCTGTGTCTGAGTCTGTCATTACTCGTTCGGTGGCCGCAGGTGCCGGGTGTTTCGCGCCGGGGCATCTGGGGCCGTTGACGTGGCTGCTGCCGTTCTCCGTGGTCGATGAGGTTTTGGCGCGGACGGGCCGGGTGCAGCGGCGGGTGCGTGATCTGCCGGCCCGGGTGGTGGTCTATCTGCTGGTCGCGCAGGGGTTGTGCGGGTCGGTGTCCCTGGGGGCGGTGTACCGGATGGCGGGTGCCGCGCTCGGTGGCGCGGGGTTGCCGGACCCGACCCGGCAGGGCCTGCACGCGGCGCGGGTGCGGCTGGGGTCGCGTCCGCTGCAGTTGCTGTTGCGCGAGTTGTGCCGTCACCCGGCCGCGGTGCCGCAGCCGTGGCGGGGCCTTGAGGTCTGCGCGGTCGACGGCACGGTCCTGGCCGTCCCGGACAGTGCGGCCACCCGGGCCTGGCTGGGCAAGCACAAGCACCGCTACGGCACGGCGGGCTATCCGCTGGTGCAGGTGATCGCCTTGGTCTACTGCTCCACCCGCACCCTGGCCGATGCGGTCTTCGGCCCGGTCTCAGGCCGGGAGTTCGTTCCGGCCCGGCGGCTGCTGCGCAGCCTGCACACGGGAATGCTGGTCCTGCTCGACGCGGGGTTCGACGCGGCCGGGTTCCTGTCGGATCTGGTCGCCACCGGGGCCGACTTCACGGTGCGGCTGCCCCGCACCGCCCGCCTGCCGGCCCTTCAGCGCTACCCCGACGGCTCATGGCTGACGCTGCGGGCCGGCCGCGAAGTCCGCGCGATCGCCGTCACCGTCCAGGTCACCACCGACCAGGGCACCCGCACCAGCACATGGCTGCTGGCCACCAGCCTGCTCAACTGGCGCACCCATCCCGCCGACGCGATCGCCGCCTGTTACCACGACCGGTGGGAAGTCGAGGAGACGTTCTGCTCGGTCAAGTCCACGATGCTCGGCGGCCGGGTCCTGCACTGCACCACCCCAGCCGGCCTGGCCCAGGAGATCCATGCCCTGCTGATCAGCTACCAGCTCCTGCGCCTGGTCATGGCCCGCGCCGGGACCGCCGCAGGGCTGCCCTGCACCGCGATGGGCTTCACCCTGGCCCTGCGTGAAACCGTCAACGGCATCACCACCGCCACCGAGATCGACGGTCCCCCAGACGCCCGACTGCTCGGCGCGGTCGGCACCTACCTCCGCGACCACCCACTACCCCCACGCCGCCTGCGGATATACAACCGCCTCGTCAAACGATCCCTGTCCAAATACGCCGCCGGCAAGATCGGCAACGGCAAGAAACGCCAGACCGTCCCCACCGGCACCGCCCACATCACCGCAACCATCAACCACAACAGCCCAAACTCCCACCCCCACCAGCCCAAACGCCAAACTTGACGGCATTGGGGGTACCCCCAGCGCCCCTTTCGGGGCGCACCCCGCAGGGCCCGCGCCCGCCGGTAGGTGCGGTGGGCCGCCGTTGTGGCTGGTCGCGCAGTTCCTCGCGCCCCTGAGGGGGTGCCCCCGTCCGCTCGGTGGTGCGGTGGCCCGTCGTTGTGGCTTGTCGCGCAGTTCCTCGCGCCCCTTTCGGGGCGCACCCCCCAGGGCCCTGTAGGGCTGGTCAGGGGAGAGAGCCCCCGCAGGGTCCCCGCCCGCCGGTGGGTGGGGTGGCCCGGGGTTGTGGCTGGTCGTGGAGTTCCGCCTCCGGGCTTCGCCCGGGGGTGCCCCCAGCCGCCCCTTTTGGGGCGCGTGCCCTGGGGCCCTGCGGGTGGGGTCCGGGGCGGAGCCCCGGTTTCGGGGAGGGGCGGGTCAGGGGAGAAAGCCCCGCAGGGAAGCCCCCGCTCGCCCCCACCCACGGGGGCGGCCCCGGCCGGGTGGCCCGCTGTCGCGGGGGGCGAGCGGGGGCCTCGCGGGCCCAGTTGGGGCGCTTTCGGGCGGCGGACCTCCGGGTCCGGGCGGCCGGGCGACGTTCGTGGGGGCGTCGCCGCAGGCGGGCGGTGGGGGTTCACCGGGGGAATACCCGTGCGTAGCATCGGGCGTATGGATGACAGAACCCTCGAACACAAGCGGGACGCGGCGCGGGACGAGCGGCGGGTCGGGCGGCTGGCCCGGCAGATCGGCTCCTTCGCCCGTCACCATGGCGGCAGCGCCGAGGCGAACCTCGCGTATCTCGGCGAACGCGGCGCCCGCATCGTGCTGGTCGCCGGGGACGGCGCCTGGGGCGACCTCGTGGCCCCCACGTACGACATCGGCCGGCGCGCGGTCGAGCGCTCCGGCGTGACCGTCCACGACGACTTCGCCGGGGAGTTCGCCGCAAGGCTCCGCACCGGCCCGTACGAGTGGTCCCGGATGGCCGGCATCCAGATCGGCGGCCGCGCCAACACCTGACGGCGCCCTCGGCCGTTATGCCCGTGCGGGGTCGTGACGGACGGGCGAGCGGCGAGGGGCGGGCGGATGGCCGGAGCGCAGATGCACCTGGTGGACGCGTACTGCCACGGTGTGTTCCCCGGAGAGCTGGGCATCGGCGCCTTCGAGCGCCGACTGCCCGGCACCGCCGCGCCCGGCACCACCCTCTTCGACAGCCCCACAGGTTTCGCCGTGAGGCGCTGGTGTCCACCGCTGCTCGGCCTCGAACCGCACTGCCCGCCGGCCCACTACCTGGCCCGCCGCCGGGAGTTGGGCGCGTACGAGGCCGCCCGGCTGCTGCTGCGCGGCACACTCGTCAGCGCGTATCTCGTCGACACCGGCGAGCCCGACGAGCTGACCCCGCCCAAGGAGCTGGGCGCGGCGGGCGGCTGCCGGGCGTACGAGATCGTCCGGCTCGAACCCCTCGCCCAGCAGGTCGCCGACACCTCCGGCACGGCCGCCGCCTTCCTGGCCAACCTCACCGAGGCCGTCCACGGCACCGCCCCGAGCGCCGCGGGCTTCTCCTGCGAGGGGCCGGGCGGGCGGGGCCGGCGCGTCCGGGAGGAGGCGCGCCCGCCGGGCCACGCCGAGGTACGGTACGCCGCCGCCCGCTGGCTCACCGCGCGACGGGTGGGGGAGTGGCCGACCGACCCCGTACTGCTGCGGCATCTGCGCTGGCAGGCCGTGACCTCCGGGCTGCCGCTGGCGCTGCGGCACCACGCGGCCGGTCCGGGCCCACGCGGCGCCGAGCCGTTTCTGCGGGCCACCGCCGGGCTCGGCACCGACGTCGTACTGCTGCCCGCGTCCCCGCCCGAGCACGAGACGGCCGCGGCCGAACTGGCCGCCGAACTCCCGCACGTCTACGTGGCGTTGGGCACCGACCCGGCCGCGGTGCTCGCCCGTACGCCCTTCGGCAAGGTGCTCTACGCCAGCTCCGCCGCCGGGCTGCCCGAGCTGTATGTGACCGGCACCCGGTTGTTCAGGGCCGCGCTCGGCCGGCTGATCGGGGAGCGGGTGGCGTGCGGCGAGTGGTCAGCCGCGGACGGACAGCGGGTCGCCGCCCTGGTCGGCGAGGGCAACGCCCGCCGCGTCCACCGGCTGCCCGACCGCGGCGTCGGCGTCCTGCCGCACCCGTACGGCGGCGCCCTCCGCTGAAGGTCCGGCGCCCGGCTCGGTCAGCGGGCGCTCCCGGAAGGAGAGCAGCACACGCAGCACCGAGATCCACACCAGGCACGAGCCGAGCATGTGCAGCCCCACCAGCGCCTCGGGCAGATCCGTGAAGTACTGGACGTAGCCGATCACGCCCTGGGACATCAGCACCAGGAACAGATCACGGCTGCGGTTCCGGGGCCCGGCCGGCGCGTCGACGGCCCGCAGCACGAACCACAGCGCCACCGACAGCGCGACCACCACCCACGCCAGGTCGGCGTGGAGCTGGGCGATCGACTTCCAGTCGACCGGGATGCGGTGCACATCGCTGGAGTCGCCCGCGTGCGGCCCCGCGCCGGTCACCACCGTGCCCACGGCGATCAGCAGCGCCGTGGCACCGGTCAGCACCCAGCCGAGCTGCCGTACCGGCTTGCCCACCAGCGGCCGCGGCGACGCGTCGCCCTCCCGGGTGCGCTGCCACAGCAGCACCGCGAGCACGATCAGCGCGGCGGCCAGCAGGAAGTGCACACACACGACGTACGGGTTGAGGCCGGTGAGGACGGTGAAGGCGCCGAGCACCGCGTTGGCCACGACCAGCCAGAACTGCGCCCAGCCCAGCCGGGTCAGGCTGCGCCGGAACGGCTTCCGCGACCGCACCGCGACGATCGCCCAGCCGACGGCCGCGCAGAGCACGTACGTCAGCATGCGGTTGGTGAACTCGATCGCGCCGTGCACGCCCATCGCCTCGGTGGGCACCCAGCTGCTGCCCACGCAGCGCGGCGCGGTGGGGCAGCCGAGGCCGGAAGCGGTCAGCCGTACGGCCCCGCCGGTGACCACGATGACCACGGACATCACCAGCGCGGACATGGTCGCCCGCGACACCGTCGCAGGTGTCGGCGTCCACCTTGCGGCGATGTGGGCGAGCGGGTTCCGCGCGATTTCGGGCAGCTTGGGCACGGGCCCATCGTAGGCGCCCCCTTGTGCACGGTTTCACGAGGGGGTACGGGCCACCGTGCCCGTTTCCGCCCCCGGTGGGTGCCCGGTCCTCACTCCCAGCGGAAGAAACGCGCCGCCGCGGCCAGCCCGAGCACCGCCCAGACCGTGAGGATGCCCAGGTCGCCCCAGGGCACGGCCGCGCCGTGCTGGAGCACGTCGCGCAGCCCGTCGGACAGCGCGGAGATCGGCAGCAGCTTGAGGACGGCCTGCACCCCGCCGGAGAACTTGTCCATCGGCACGATCACCCCGCCGCCGACCAGCAGCAGGAGGAAGACCAGATTCGCGGCCGCCAGCGTCGCCTCGGCCTTGAGCGTGCCCGCCATCAGCAGCCCGAGCCCGGAGAACGCGGCCGTGCCCAGTAGGAGCAGGGCCACCACGGCGAGCGGGTTGCCGTGCGGCGACCAGCCGAGCGCGAAGGCGATGACGATCAGCAGCGCGATCTGCAGCACCTCGGTGACCAGCACCGAGCAGGTCTTGGCGGTCATCAGCGCCCAGCGCGGCAGCGGCGAGGCACCCAGCCGCTTGAGCACGCCGTAGCGCCGCTCGAAGCCGGTCGCGATGGCCTGGCCGGTGAAGGCGGTGGACAGTACGGCCAGCGCCAGCACGCCCGGGGTGAGGAAGTCGACGGACTCGCCGGCGCCGGTGTCCACGATGTCGACCGCGCTGAACAGTACGAGCAGCAGCGCCGGGATCACCACGGTGAGCAGCAGTTGCTCGCCGTTGCGCAGCAGCATCCGCGTCTCCAGCAGGGCCTGCGCGCGGATCATCCGCGGCAGCGGCGCGGCCCCGGGCGCGGGCGTGAACACACCGGACGCGTACGCCGTCTCCGTGGTGGTGATGCTCATGCCCGCGGCTCCTTCATGCCCACAGTGTCCACTGTGTTCTCTGCGTTTTCTGCTTCCCGAAGCTCTCCGCCCGCCGCGGCCCCTCGAACGGCCGCGCGTCCTGCCGCGGACAAGGGCCGCCGTACGTCCCTCACGCCCGCAGCTCCTTGCCGGTCAGCTCAAGGAAGACGTCCTCAAGCGTGCGCCGTTCCACCGCGAGGTTGTCGGGCATCACACCGTGCTGCGCGCACCAGGAGGTGACGGTGGCCAGCAGCTGGGGGTCGACCCGGCCCTCGATACGGTAGGTGCCGGGCGTCGGCTCCAGCGCCGCGGTGTCCGCGGGAAGCGCGTTGAGCAGCGAGGCGAGGTCGAGGCCGGGGCGCCCGGAGAAGCGCAGGGTGTTCTCGGCGCCGCCGCGGCACAGCTCCTCCGGGGTGCCGGTGGCGATGGACCGGCCGCCGTCGATGATCACCACCGCGTCGGCGAGCTGTTCGGCCTCGTCCATGAAGTGCGTGGTGAGCACGACGGTGACGCCGTCCGCGCGCAGCTCCCGTACCAGGTCCCAGGTGGCGTGCCGGGCCTGCGGGTCGAGGCCGGCGGTGGGTTCGTCGAGGAAGACCAGCTCGGGGCGGCCGACCACGGCCATCGCCAGGGCGAGCCGCTGCTGCTGGCCGCCGGAGAGCCGGCGGTAGGGTGTGCGGCCGCAGGACTCCAGGCCCAGCCGCTCGATGAGCAGGGCCGGGTCGACCGGGGCCGCGTGGAGGGTGGCGGCGTGCCGCAGCATCTCCACGGCGTGCGCTCCGGGGTAGACGCCACCCGACTGGAGCATCACGCCGATCCGGGGCCGCAGCTCGGCGCCCTGGGTGACCGGGTCGAGGCCGAGGACACGCGCGGTGCCGGCGTCGGGTCTGCGGTAGCCCTCGCAGACCTCGATCGTGGTCGTCTTGCCGGCGCCGTTGGGGCCGAGCACGGCGGTGACCCCGCCGCGGGCGACGGTCAGATCCAGGCCGTCCACCGCGGTCCTGGCCCCGTACCGCTTGACCAGACCGGTCACCTCGACCGCGGGCTCGTTTCGCATGCTGCGAGTGTAGGGAGCGCGGCGGGCGGGCCGTGCGGCAGGGCGAAGTTAGGTAACCCTTAGTGACGTAGCACACCGTGTCGGCGATCCGACCCGCTTGCCGGGGCTCGCCGAATTACGCAACAATGGTGTTGTGGAATACGTCAGTGGTGCTGCCGCCGAGGTGGCGGAGGAGCAGACGACCGGTGAGCGGCGCACCCGCCAGCGTGTCGCCCGCTCCATCCTGGACCACGGACCTTCCACCGCGGCCGACCTGGCCGCGCGACTGGGCCTCACCCAGGCCGCCGTCCGCCGTCATCTGGACTCCCTCGCCGCGGAGAACGTGGTGGAGGCCCGCGACCAGCGGGTCTACGGCCACCGCGGCCGAGGCCGCCCCGCCAAGGTCTTCGCGCTGACCGACTGCGGCCGGGACGCCTTCGACCAGGCCTACGACCAGCTCGCCGCCGACGCCCTGCGCTGGATCGCGCAGTCGGCCGGCGGCGGCGAGGTCGGACAGGCCGCGGTCTCCGCGTTCGCCCGCGCCAGGGTCGCCGCCCAGGCCGAGCGCTACCGCGCGATCGTGGACGCGGCGGCGCCCGAGGAGCGTACCCGGGCTCTGGCCCGGGCCCTGTCCGCGGACGGGTACGCTGCTACCGCGCGCAGCGCGCCCGGTCCCGCCGGTGAGCAGCTCTGTCAGCACCACTGCCCGGTGGCCCACACCGCCGAGCAGTTTCCGCAGTTGTGCGAGGCGGAGGCCGAGGTCTTCTCCCGTCTGCTCGGGACCCATGTACAGCGACTGGCCACCATCGCCCACGGCGACGGGGTGTGCACCACGTTCATTCCGCGGGCCGGCCGGAGCACCGAAGAACCGTCCGACTCATCAGCATCTGCCAGCACGTCCGGGAGGAACCCCGCATGACTGCTCCCACGGAGACCACTCACCCGGAGCTCGAGGGCATCGGCACGTACGAGTACGGCTGGGCCGACTCCGACGTGGCGGGCGCCGCTGCCAAGCGCGGGCTCTCCGAAGCCGTCGTCCGCGACATCTCGGGCAAGAAGTCCGAGCCCGAGTGGATGCTGAAGATGCGGCTCAAGGGTCTCAAGCTCTTCGGCAAGAAGCCGATGCCGACCTGGGGCTCCGACCTCTCCGGCATCGACTTCGACAACATCAAGTACTTCGTGCGCTCGACCGAGAAGCAGGCCGAGTCCTGGGAGGACCTGCCGGAGGACATCCGCAGGACCTACGACAAGCTCGGCATCCCCGAGGCGGAGAAGCAGCGCCTGGTCGCCGGTGTCGCCGCGCAGTACGAGTCCGAGGTCGTCTACCACCAGATCCGTGAGGACCTGGAGGAGCAGGGCGTCATCTTCCAGGACACCGACACCGCGCTCAAGGAGCACCCCGAGCTGTTCCAGGAGTACTTCGGCACGGTCATCCCGACCGGCGACAACAAGTTCGCCTCGCTGAACACGGCCGTGTGGTCCGGCGGCTCCTTCATCTACGTGCCGAAGGGCGTGCACGTGGAGATCCCGCTCCAGGCCTACTTCCGGATCAACACCGAGAACATGGGCCAGTTCGAGCGGACGCTGATCATCGTCGACGAGGACGCGTACGTCCACTACGTCGAGGGCTGCACCGCGCCGATCTACAAGTCGGACTCGCTGCACTCCGCGGTGGTCGAGATCATCGTGAAGAAGGGCGGCCGCTGCCGCTACACGACGATCCAGAACTGGTCGAACAACGTCTACAACCTGGTCACCAAGCGCGCGGTCGCCTACGAGGGCGCCACGATGGAGTGGGTCGACGGCAACATCGGCTCCAAGGTCACCATGAAGTACCCGGCCGTCTATCTGATGGGCGAGCACGCCAAGGGCGAGACCCTGTCCATCGCCTTCGCGGGCGAGGGCCAGCACCAGGACGCGGGCGCCAAGATGGTGCACATGGCGCCGAACACGTCGTCCAACATCGTCTCCAAGTCGGTGGCGCGCGGTGGCGGCCGCACCTCGTACCGCGGTCTGATCGAGATCGGCGAGGGCTCGGCGGGATCGAAGTCCAATGTGCTGTGCGACGCGCTGCTGATCGACACGATCTCGCGCTCCGACACCTACCCCTACGTGGACGTCCGCGAGGACGACGTGTCGATGGGCCACGAGGCGACCGTCTCCAAGGTCTCCGACGATCAGCTCTTCTACCTGATGAGCCGGGGCATGACCGAGTTCGAGGCCATGGCGATGATCGTGCGCGGCTTCGTCGAGCCGATCGCCAAGGAACTCCCGATGGAGTACGCCCTGGAGCTCAACCGGCTGATCGAGCTCCAGATGGAAGGCGCGGTCGGCTGACCGCCCCGCAATCACGGCAACCCCGGGTGAGCGAGACTCCGGGCCCGCGCGGCCCGGAGTCGAGCGAACACAATCAGGCAGAAAGCGAGCAGCAGCACAGCCATGGCTGACAACAACCCTGCGGGCAGCACCACGGACGGTGCCATCACGGTGGGCCATCCCGCCGACGCCCGGGTCAGCGCGGCCCCGTCCTACGACGTGGCCGACTTCCCGGTGCCGCACGGACGCGAGGAGGAGTGGCGCTTCACTCCGCTGGAACGGCTGCGCGGTCTGCACGACGGCACCGCGGAGGCCACCGGCGGCCTGCGGGTCGAGGTGACCGCGCCCGAGGGCGTCACCGTGGCGACCGTGGACCGCACCGACGCCCGGATCGGCCGGGCCGGCAAGCCCGTGGACCGGGTCGCCGCCCAGGCGTTCAGCTCCTTCGAGAAGGCGTCCGTGGTCAGCGTGGCCAAGGACGCCGTGCTCACCGAGCCGATCCGGATCGCCGTGCACGGCGAGGGCGGCACCGCCTACGGCCACCAGGTCGTGGAGCTGGGCGCCTTCGCCGAGGCCGTGGTCGTCATCGACCACACCGGCGACAGCGTGCTCGCCGCCAACGTCGAGTTCCTGATCGGCGACGGCGCCAAGCTCACCGTGGTCTCCGTGCAGGACTGGGACGACACGGCCGTGCACGTCGCCCAGCACACCGCGCTGATCGGCCGCGACGCGAGCTTCAAGTCGGTCGTGGTCACCTTCGGCGGCGACCTGGTCCGGCTGCACCCGAAGGTGATCTACGGCGCGCCCGGCGGTGAGGCCGAGCTGTTCGGCCTGTACTTCACCGACAAGGGCCAGCACCAGGAGCACCGGCTCTTCATCGACCACGACACCCCGCACTGCCGCAGCAACGTCACCTACAAGGGCGCGCTGCAGGGCAAGGACGCGCACGCGGTGTGGATCGGCGACGTGCTCATCCGCGCGGCGGCCGAGGGCACCGACACCTACGAGCTGAACCGCAACCTGGTGCTCACCGACGGCGCCCGGGTCGACTCCGTGCCCAACCTGGAGATCGAGACCGGCGAGATCGTCGGCGCCGGCCACGCCTCGGCGACCGGCCGCTTCGACGACGAGCAGCTGTTCTACCTCCAGTCGCGCGGCATCGCCTCCGAGGACGCCCGCCGGCTGGTGGTCCGCGGCTTCTTCGGCGAACTCGTCCAGCAGATCGGCCTGCCCGACCTCGAAGAGCGGCTGATGGCCAAGATCGACGCGGAACTGGAGGCGTCCGTCGGATGACCAGCACCGTGCCCTTCGTCCGCGCCTGCGCGCTGAGCGAGCTGGAGGACAGCACTCCGCACCGGGTCGAACTCGGCGGTGTCCCCGTCTCGATCGTCCGCACCGAGGGCGAGGTGTTCGCGATCAATGACATCTGCTCGCACGCGAACGTCTCGCTGTCGGAGGGCGAGGTCGAGGACTGCCAGATCGAGTGCTGGCTGCACGGTTCCAGTTTCGACCTGCGCACCGGCAAGCCCTCCGGACTGCCCGCCACGCGGCCCGTCCCCGTATACCCCGTCAAGATCGTTGGGGACGACGTGCTCGTCTCCGTCACCCAGGAGTCCTGAGTCACCCATGGCCACGCTTGAAATCAACGACCTGCACGTCACCGTCGAAGCCGAGAACGGCCCCCGCGAGATCCTGCGCGGCGTCGACCTGAGCGTCAAGCAGGGCGAGACCCACGCCATCATGGGCCCCAACGGCTCCGGCAAGTCCACCCTCGCCTACTCGCTCGCCGGACACCCCAAGTACACGGTCACCGGCGGCACCGTCACCCTCGACGGTGAGGACGTGCTCGCCATGACCGTCGACGAGCGGGCCCGCGCGGGCGTCTTCCTCGCCATGCAGTACCCGGTCGAGGTCCCCGGCGTCTCCGTCTCCAACTTCCTGCGCACCTCGGCCACCGCCATCCGCGGCGAGGCCCCCAAGCTGCGCACCTGGGTGAAGGAGGTCAAGGAGACCATGGAGCGACTGCACATGGACCCCGCCTTCGCCGAGCGCAACGTCAACGAGGGCTTCTCCGGCGGCGAGAAGAAGCGCCACGAGATCCTCCAGCTCGAACTGCTCAAGCCGAAGATCGCGATCCTCGACGAGACCGACTCCGGCCTCGACGTGGACGCCCTGCGGGTCGTCTCCGAGGGCGTCAACCGGGTCCGTGAGTCCGGTGAGGTCGGCACCCTGTTGATCACCCACTACACGCGCATCCTGCGCTACATCAAGCCCGACTTCGTGCACGTCTTCGCGCAGGGCCGGATCGCCGAGTCCGGCGGCGCCGAGCTGGCGGACAAGCTGGAGGAAGAGGGCTACGAGTCCTACGTGAAGGGTGGAGCATCCGCGTGACCATGCCCGGCCGGGTGCTCCCCGGCCTCCTCGACACCGAGGCGATCCGCAAGGACTTCCCGGTCCTGGACCGTCTGGTCCACGACGGGAAGAAGCTCGTCTACCTGGACAACGCGGCCACCTCGCAGAAGCCGTGCCAGGTCCTCGACTCGCTGAACGCGTACTACGAGCAGCACAACGCCAATGTCCACCGCGGAGTGCACGTGCTCGCCGAGGAGGCCACCGCGCTGTACGAGGGCGCCCGCGACAAGATCGCCGCCTTCATCAACGCGCCCAGCCGCGACGAGGTCATCTTCACCAAGAACGCCTCGGAATCGCTCAATCTCGTGGCGAACATGCTCGGCTGGGCCGACGAGCCCTACCGGGTGGACCGCGACACCGAGATCGTCATCACGGAGATGGAGCACCACTCCAACATCGTGCCGTGGCAGCTGCTCTCGCAGCGCACGGGCGCGAAGCTGAAGTGGTTCGGTCTGACCGACGACGGCAGGCTCGACCTGTCCGACATCGAGCAGGTCATCACCGAGAAGACGAAGATCGTCTCCTTCGTGCTGGTCTCCAACATCCTGGGCACGGTCAACCCGGTCGAGGCGATCGTCCGCCGCGCCCAGGACGTGGGCGCGCTGGTCCTGATCGACGCCTCGCAGGCCGCCCCGCACATGGTGCTGGACGTGCAGGCGCTCGGCGCGGACTTCGTGGCCTTCACCGGCCACAAGATGCTCGGCCCGACCGGGATCGGGGTGCTGTGGGGCCGCCAGGAGCTGCTGGAGGACCTGCCGCCGTTCCTGGGCGGCGGCGAGATGATCGAGACCGTCTCGATGCACTCCTCCACCTACGCGCCCGCGCCGCACAAGTTCGAGGCCGGCACCCCGCCGATCGCCCAGGCCGTGGGCCTGGGCACGGCGGTGGACTATCTGACCGCGATCGGCATGGACAAGATCGCCGCCCATGAGCACGCCATCACCGAGTACGCGGTGAACCGGCTGCTGGAAGTCCCCGATCTGCGGATCATCGGTCCGGCCACCGCCGAGGACCGCGGCGCCGCGATCTCCTTCACCCTGGGCGACATCCACCCCCACGACGTGGGGCAGGTACTGGACGAACAGGGCATCGCCGTACGGGTCGGTCACCACTGCGCCCGGCCGGTCTGCCTGCGGTACGGAATTCCCGCGACCACGCGGGCGTCGTTCTATCTGTACTCCACCCCGGCCGAGGTCGACGCCCTGGTCGACGGGTTGGAGCAGGTCCGGAACTTCTTCGGGTGATGGTGGTGCTGCTGTGCTGTTCCTTGCGGGGGGCGACCCCCCGTACCCCCACGCAATGACCAGGCCGACCGGTGCGCCCGGGACGACATCGCGAGGTGAATGCCAGTGAAGCTGGACTCGATGTACCAGGACGTGATCCTGGACCATTACAAGCACCCGCACGGGCGCGGGCTGCGCGACGGCCAGGCCGAGGTGCACCACGTCAATCCCACCTGCGGTGACGAGATCACCCTGCGGGTACGGATGGACGGCAGTGTCATCGGCGACGTCTCGTACGAGGGCCAGGGCTGTTCCATCAGCCAGGCCAGCGCTTCGGTGCTGAACGAACTGCTGGTCGGCAAGGACGTGGCCGAGGCGCGGAAGATCCAGGAGACCTTCCTGGAGCTGATGCAGTCCAAGGGCCGTATCGAGCCGGACGACGCGATGGAGGAGGTGCTGGAGGACGCGGTGGCGTTCGCCGGCGTCTCCAAGTACCCGGCGCGCGTGAAGTGCGCGCTGCTGAGCTGGATGGCGTGGAAGGACGCGACCGCGCAGGCGCTGTCCGGCACCGCGAGCACGTTTAAGGAGTCAGCATGAGCGACGTCGCAGGAAACTCAGGGACCGCTGTCAAGCCGGCCTCGGAGGAGGAGCTGCGTGAGGCCCTCTACGACGTGGTCGACCCCGAACTCGGCATCGACGTCGTCAATCTGGGCCTGATCTACGGCATCCACATCGACGAGGCCAATATCGCCACCCTCGACATGACGCTCACCTCGGCGGCCTGTCCGCTGACCGATGTGATCGAGGAGCAGGCCAGGTCCGCGACCGAGGGCATCGTCAACGATCTGAAGATCAACTGGGTCTGGATGCCGCCGTGGGGCCCGGACAAGATCACCGACGACGGCCGCGACCAGCTGCGTGCCCTGGGCTTCAACGTCTGAGCCCGACTTTTCGCCCTTTTGACGGACGGCCACCGCTTCCCCGGCGGTGGCCGTCCGTTGTTGTTCCCGCGGTCGTTTTCGGCCATACGCACACATGCGCGTTCTTCACATCTCTGTCTGTTGACACACCCGCAACAGAGGCGCAACATCCTCAGCGGGAGAGCGCTCTCCCGCCGGTCTTTCCGGCGAGTCGCGCCTGCCTTTCGGTGAGTCATGCCTGCCTTTCGGCGGGCGGCGCGATCCCTCCCCCCCACCCGCAGGAGGTACTTCCATGGCACGCAGATTCAGAAGAGGCCCAGGACTGCTCATCGCGCTGGCGTTGATCGCCGTCGGCGGCGGGGCCGCGCTCACGGCGAACGCGTCGGACGGCACGGCCGTCGCGGCCTCGTCGGCGGGACACCAGCAGGTCATGGCGATGTCCATGGCCGCGTCCACCCAGACCTCTGGGGACGACCCCGACGGAGACGGCTACATCATGGCCAATCCGCCGGTCACCGGCGTCACGCCCTCCACGTACGAGCCGCCGCACGCGTACTTCCACGAGTTCCAGGCCAAGTGCGCCCCCACGCACACCGCCCCGGACGACCCGATCGTCTACCCCGGGCAGCCGGGCAAGTCGCACGACCACACCTTCATGGGCAATGTGAGCACCAACGCCAACTCGGTCACCGCCTCCCTGGAGGCGGCGAGCGGCACCACCTGCCTGGCACCCGGCGACAAGTCGGCCTACTGGATGCCGAGTCTGTTCAACGGCTCCCAGAAGATCCTTCCGGTGGGCCCGCAGACGATCTACTACAAGTCGTCCATCAACGACTACACCAGCGTCCGGCCCTTCCCCAAGGGTCTCCGCTTCGTGGTCGGCAGCCCCACGCAGTCCCAGGACGAGTTCAAGAACCTCAAGGGGACCGTGGAGGGTTGGGAGTGCGGAACGAGCTACAAGAACTACAACTTCCCGCCCACCTGCCCGAACACCCCTGACACACAGCTCAACCTCCGTCTCCAGGCGCCGAGTTGCTGGGACGGTATCCACCTGGACACCCCGGACCACAAGAGCCACATGGCCTACCCGGTGGCCGGCGGCGCCAACGCGAACGTCTGCCCGGCCGACCACCCGGTGGCCCTGCCGATGATCGAGTTCAAGATGGCATGGCCGGTCAACGGCAACATGTCGCAGGTGAGCCTGTCCAGCGGGGCCGGCTTCTCCTTCCACTACGACTTCTTCGCGGACTGGGACACCGCGACGCAGTCCGCCATGGTCGCGCACTGCATCAACGGCGGCCTCCAGTGCGACGCCCACGGTTACGACGAGTCGCAGGCCGGCAAGGGCGCGGTGCTCGACAGCAACTACCAGCTGATCCACTGAAGCTCTGATCCACCGAACCGCTGAGCACAGAGCACAGAGCACAGAGCGCAGAGCGCAGAGCGCAGAACCTCTGATCCACCGCTGATCCACCGAACCACCGCTGAGAGCGCTTTCTCGGAGGGTCTTTCCGGCCTTCCGGGAGAGCGCTCTCCCATGTGGTCGACCCCTGCCGCCCGGTGCCGAGGCGTTCGTCGCGCAGGCAGGCGTTGAGGACTGGCTGAATTCATTCGGGAGCTGATCGTGTCGCGTGCGAACGAGGGCCCGGCCGCCGTACAGGCCCGCGGCCGGGTCGGTGGCCGGGTCGGTAGTCGGGTCCGCGGCCGGGTCGGTGGCCCGCGTGGTCCCTACCTCTGCCCGCCGTTCACGCCCGACGCAGTGCGGAGCGGCCCGCGAAGCGCGCCGAGTCGCCCAACTCCTCTTCGATCCGGATCAGTTGGTTGTACTTCGCCGTGCGGTCGGAGCGGGAGAGCGAGCCGGTCTTGATCTGACCGCAGCCGGTCGCCACCGCCAGATCCGCGATGGTGGTGTCCTCCGTCTCGCCCGAGCGGTGCGACATGACAGCGGTCCAGCCCGCCTGGTGGGCCGTGGCCACCGCGGTCAGCGCCTCGGTCAGGGTCCCGATCTGATTGACCTTGACCAGAACCGAGTTGCCGACGCCGGTGCGGATGCCCTCGCGCAGCAGCGTCTCGTTGGTGCAGAACACGTCGTCGCCGGTGAGCTGGCAGCGGTCGCCGACGCGGGCGGTCAGCTCGCGCCAGCCGTCCAGGTCGTTCTCCGCCATCGGGTCCTCGATGGAGACGACCGGGTAGGCGTCGATGAGCCCGGCCAGGTAGTCGGCGTGCTCGGAGGGAGTGCGCCGCACCCCCTCGCCCGCGTAGTCGTACACCCCGTCGCGGAAGAACTCCGACGACGCCGGGTCCATGACCAGGCCGATGTCCGTGCCGGGGCGGTAGCCGGTGCGCTCGATGGCGGTCATCACGAAGTCGAGCGCCTCCTCGGCGGTACGCAGCGCGGGCGCGAAGCCGCCCTCGTCGCCGACGCCCGTGGAGTGCCCGGCGGCCAGCAGATCGCGGCGCAGGGTGTGGAAGACCTCGCTGCCCATGCGGACGGCTTCGGCGAAGGTGTCCGCGCCCACGGGCGCGATCATGAACTCCTGGAAATCCAGCGGATTGTCGGCGTGGGCGCCGCCGTTGACGATGTTCATCATCGGCAGCGGCAGGAGGTGGGCGTCGGCGCCGCCGAGGTAGCGGTAGAGGGGCCGGCGGTGGGCCGCCGCGGCGGCCTTGGCGGCGGCGAGGGAGACGCCGAGGATCGCGTTGGCGCCGAGCCGGGACTTCGTGGCGGTGCCGTCGAGGGCGACCAGCGCGGCGTCGAGACCCGCCTGGTCCGCCGCGTCCCGGCCGCGCACGGACGCCGCGATCTCCCCGTTGACGTGGGCCACCGCGCGGTCGACGCCCTTGCCGTGCCAGCGCGCGGAGTCTCCGTCGCGCAGTTCCACGGCCTCCCGGGCGCCGGTGGAGGCGCCGGAGGGGACAGCCGCCCGCCCAAGGGACCCGTCCGTCAGGACGACATCGACCTCGACCGTGGGGTTGCCCCGGCTGTCGATGATCCGCCGGGCGGTGACGGTTTCGATGGTGGTCTCGACGGCCGTCTCGATGGCGGCGTTGACGGTTCCAACTGCCTTCGCGGACATGGGAGTTCCTTCCCGTTGTCGTGTGCCGTGGCCCCGGCTGCGACAACGCTGGCGCTGGCCCGACAACTAAACCCTACAGCAATGCTGCTCAGTTTTGCTGCACAGCATTGCTGTGCAGATCGGGTGCACAGCCTTGCTGACCAACGGGGTAAAGTGCCCTATGCCCACCTCGGAAGCCGCCGTCATCGCCGCCGAACTGCGCACCGCGATGGGCAAGCTCACCCGACGTGTCAAACACGAGGACCGCATCCCGCTGGGCCAGGTCGCCGTGCTCGGCGCACTCGACCGCGACGGCGCCATGACCACCAGCGACCTCGCCGCCGATCAGCGCGTACGCCCTCAGTCGATGGCCCGGGCGGTGGGGCTGCTCATGGAACAGAACCTGATCACGCGCCGGGCGCACCCCACGGACGGCCGCAAGTCGCTGGTCGAGCTGTCGGACGCGGGCCGGGCCGCGCTCGAAGCGGAGCGCGGCCGCAGGGCCGGTTGGCTCGCGCAGGCCATCGAGGCCGAACTCACCGATGAGGAGCGGGCGTTGCTGGCGCGGAGCGCCGCCCTGCTGGAGCGGCTCGCCACACGCTAGTGCCGTGACCGGAAAGGTTCACCGCTTCGCGACGCCCTGCACGGCACCTCGCTGCGTTGTCGAAGTCGCCCGAGTACGCCCAGTACGAGGGCGATTCTCCGCCTTGCGATGCACCGCACCGGACGCCGCGAACCAGGCAAACCTTTCCGGCCACGGCACTCGACGGGTCATTCCGAGGTGATCAGCGGTCGTGGGCCCGGCAATGCCGGAGAGTCCCGCCGTGGATGTCCTTGCCCGCACGTCCGCCGACCGCCAAGTGCTCGAACTGTCGGCCCGTGAGGTCGACCCGTTCTGCCAACCCACCCTCGCTTCCGTGCGATCCGCGTTGCCGAAGGGTGAACGCGCGCCTTTCGATACGGAGACGGAAGAGCGCCCACCGACGTCTCACATGGCAGAACCACTGACCTTGTCGTGGCAGAGACATTGCGGGCTCCGGCGGAAGTTGCGAAAGTTATCGCAATATTCCAGCGGAGGGTGGTCGGGTCATGGCGGGCGGCACGGACGGGCGGACGGCACGCGAGCAGACACAGGCGTACGTCCGGGAGCTGGCGGAACCCCTGCTGCCGTACATCAGTCCCGGCGGGGCCCGGATCAGGCTCGGGGTGAACGCCGCCCACCACGACGACAACGCCGCCGACCTGGAGGGATACGCCCGTCCGCTGTGGGGTCTGGCACCGCTGGGCGCGGGCGGCGGGGAGTTCGCGCACTGGGACCACTGGGCCCGCGGCCTGGCCGCCGGCACCGACCCCGAGCACCCCGAATACTGGGGCGCCCCCGGCGACGTCGACCAGCGGCTGGTGGAGATGGCCGCCATCGGCTTCACCCTCGCGCTGGCCCCCGAACGGATCTGGGACCCGCTCAGCGGCGCCGAGCGCGACCGCGTGGGCGCCTGGCTCGCGGCCTGCCTGCACCGGGTGACCGCCGCGAACAACTGGAACTTCTTCCCCGTCATGGTCAGCCTCGGCCTGGACCGGGTCGGCTACGCCCACGACCGCGACGCCCGGCACACCCGGCTCGACCGGCTGGAGACCTACGCGCTGTCCGGCGGCTGGTACGCGGACGGCGCCACCCCGCAGCGCGACTACTACATCCCCTGGGCCATGCACTTCTACGGCCTGATCTACGCCGCCCTGGCCAGCGACCAGGACCCGGTCAGGGCGGCCCGATTCCGGCAGCGGGCGGGGGAGTTCGCACTCGGCTTCCGGCACTGGTTCGCCGACGACGGATCCGCCGTGCCGTACGGCCGCAGCCTGACCTACCGTTTCGCGCAGGGCGCCTTCTGGGGCGCGCTGCCGTACGCGGGCGTGGACGCCGTACCCGCCGGCGAGGTCAAGGGGCTGCTGCTGCGGCATCTGCGGTGGTGGCGGGACCGTACCGCGCGGACCGCGCCGCACGGGCTGCTGACCATCGGCTACGGCTATCCGCAGCCCGCGATCGCCGAACAGTACAACGGGCCCGGGTCGCCGTACTGGGCGATGAAGGCGTTCCTGCCGCTCGCGCTCCCCGCCGAGCACCCGTTCTGGACCGCCGAGGAGCGGCCGCTGCCGTCCGACCTGCCCGAGGCGCTGGTCCAGCCCGAACCGGGCGCGGTGCTGATGCGCTCCGGAGGCGATGTGACGCTGCTCAGCGGGCAGCAGCACAACCGCTGGGCGCGCGGCGGCTCCGCGAAGTACGCCAAGTTCGCCTACTCCACCCGCTTCGGCTTCAGCCTGCCGGTCGGCGAACTCGGCCTGGAGCAGGGGGCGTACGACTCCATGCTCGCCGTCAGCGACGACGCGGGGGAGGGCGAGCCGGTCCACTGGCGGGTCCGCGAGGAGCCGGTGGACACGGCGACCGGGGAGGACGGCACGATCGTCAGCACCTGGCGGCCGTGGCCCGACGTGGAGATCACCACCTGGCTCACGGCGGCCGCGCCCTGGCACCTGCGCACCCACCGGGTCCGTACCGGGCGGACCCTGCACACCGCCGAGGGCGGCTTCGCGGTGGACCGCGACGGCGGACCGACGGTCCGCGAGGAGACCGCCGGCAGCGCGCTCGCGGTGTCCCCGGCGGGCGATCTCAGCGGACTGCGCGACCTCGGCGGCGCCCGCGCGGGCCGGGTGATCGACCTCCAGCCGGGCACCCACGTCTACTTCCCGCGAACCGCGCTGCCGTTGCTCGCGGCCACTCTCGCCCCGGGCACCCACTGGCTGCGCTCGGCGGTGCTGGGCGCGTCCCCCGAGCAGGCGGCCGCCTGGGAGGACGCGCCGCCGGAGCAGCGCTACTGAGGGGGTGACCGGGCGGGTCGGGGCGGGCCCGGGCGCAGGGGTGGCCGGGACAGGGGGGACGGGGGAGCCGATGGTGCGGCGGGTGCGGGGACGCTGTTAGCGTCGTCCCATGACTGACACCCGTGCCCCCGGCGCCACCGGCCTCGGCCTCGCCACCGTCGCCGACGACGGCACCGTACTCGACACCTGGTACCCCGCCCCGGAACTCACCGAGGCACCGGGCCCCGCGGGCAGCACACGCCTCACCCCCGAGCAGGCCGCCGAGGCCCTGGGCGCCTCCGCCCCCAAGGCGCTGGGCCCCGACCCCCGCCGCGGCGTCGAGGTCATCGCCGTCCGTACGGTCATCTCCTCGACCGACGACAAGCCCCTCGACGCGCACGACGCGTATTTGCGGCTGCACCTGCTCAGCCACCGCCTGGTCCGCCCCAACGGCCTGAACCTCGAAGGTCTGTTCGCCCTCCTCGCGAACGTCGCCTGGACCTCGCTCGGCCCGGTGCCCGTGCCGCACATCGAGGCGACCCGGCTGGCCGCCCGCGCGGAGGGCCTGCACCTGGCGGTGTACGGCATCGACAAGTTCCCCCGGATGACCGACTACGTGGCCCCCTCCGGCGTCCGGATCGCCGACGCCGACCGGGTCCGCCTGGGCGCCCACCTCGCCGCGGGCACGACCGTCATGCACGAGGGCTTCTGCAACTTCAACGCGGGCACGCTGGGCACCTCGATGGTCGAGGGCCGGATCTCGCAGGGCGTCGTCATCGGCGACGGCTCCGACGTCGGCGGCGGCGCGTCCATCATGGGCACCCTCTCCGGCGGCGGCACGCAGATCATCTCGGTCGGCGAACGCTGCCTGCTCGGCGCCGAGTCGGGGCTCGGCATCGCGCTGGGCGACGACTGCGTGGTCGAGGCCGGGCTCTACGTCACCGCGGGCACCCGCGTCACCCTGCCCGACGGCCAGATCGCCAAGGCCGTCGAGCTGTCCGGCGCCGACAACCTTCTCTTCCGCCGCAACTCCACCACCGGCAAGGTCGAGGTGCTCCAGCGCACCGGCTCCTGGGGCGGGCTCAACGCGGCGCTGCACAGCCACAACTGACGCTAGGTCAGTCCGTCCGCGCCCGGCGCTGTCCGCCGGGCGCGGGCGTATGTCGTCGTGGGGCGCACGGTCCGGGCAAGGGCGCCGTCCGACGGCCGCCCGTCCGGGGCGAAGGGCAACGGCCCCCGCGCCCACGGCGGATCGCCCGCCACCTGTACGGGCGGAAGTACGGCCATGGTCTGCCGGGCACCGGCCGCCGACAGGAACCGTCCGGTCAACTCCCTCGCGTCCACCGCGGATCCGCTCACGGCCCCCGCCCTGCCGTCTGCCCCCGCCGCCCACGCAACGGCCGGCGTTCCCCGCCCGACGTGATCCGCGGTGAGTCCGGCCCGGACCCCCGCGACGCGCGGGTGCCGCTTTCGGCGGCGGGTGCTCGGACGGCCGGATGGGCACAGGGCGGGGCGCCGGGTCAACCGGGGCGGTCCGAACACCCTCACCCGACCGGCTGAATCACCGGCGAAGACGGGTCCGTGGCCCGCCCGGGTCGGCCAGGACGCGACCGGGAACCCCTGCGCAGGCAATACGCTGAACCTCACGCGTCCCCCGCCGTGTGTGCCCGCCGTGGGCCCGCGGCCGCGCTCCGCCCTGCCGCGCCCGAACCGTCCCCCCGTGCCCGTATCCTCGACACTTTCGCCGAATGGGAGCCCGTCCGATGCCCGCAAGTCCCCTCGTCCTGCCGCCGGTACGGCTGCTTCCCGTGGACGACCTCGCGCGGCAGGCGCTCGCCGTCCCGCTGCTGGACCGCGCGCTGCGGCTGACCCGCTGGGCCGCGCCGTACCGGCGGGTGGACGGCATGGGCGAGCTGCTGGAGGACGATCTGCCGCTGGCCGCCGCGGAGTTGGGGCTCGCGGACAGCGGTGAGGAAGGGCTCGTCGGGACCGTCCAGGCGTGGGGTGTGGCCGTCGACACCGGGCTGCTCGTCCTGGAGATCGAGGAGGAGGCCGAGGAGTCCACCCCGGTCGGCGAGGCGGCCGGACGGGTGGTGCAGGGGCCGACGTACTCCCGGATCGGTACCGGAGACCCGCGCGAGATCGTCGACCTGTGGCTGGCCGCTGCCGAATCCGCGCTGGCCGAGGCCGCCGCGCCGGACTTCGAGGGCCTGCGGAGCGAACCGATCGACGGTGTCAGGGAGTCGCTGCTCGACGAGCTGGACTGGGACCCCGAGGAGGAGGCGGAGCTTCTGGACAGCGCCCTCGCCAACCTCTACGCGCTGATGGCGATGGACGACGGCACGGGCGAGTCGCCCGCCGCGGGCGCCGTGCCGCTGCCGGTGCTCGCCGCGTCCCTCGTCGTGCCCGACGAGATGGAACAGCCGAGCGACGCCGTGCTCGAAGAGGTCACCGAGGTGATGATGCGGCTCGACGACCACTTCCGGCTGCTCGCGCCGACCGGGCTGCTGGACTACGACCCGGTGGACGAGACGCTGATCGAGGAGGAGCGCGAGGACCAGGGCCACGAGGGCGATCGGCCGGACGCCGCGGCCGGCGCTTCCGCCGAAGGGGCCGGTGCGGCCGAGGAGTTGAACAGCCTCGACGACCTCGACCCCGACGAGATCTCCCGCTACGGGCTGGTCCGGCTCACCCCGCTGGGCGTGCACGGCCTGCGCGAACGGCTCGCCGACGCCGGCGCCCACGCGCCCGCCCTCGGCGACCTCGTGGGCGCCCCCGCCGAGGAACTGCTCGACGCGCTGGCCGACTACCCGGACCACTCGGCCCGCGCCGAGGCCGAGTTGTGGCTGGCCGATCGTGAACCGGCCGACGCGGCACGGGAGTTGCTGGCCGCGAGCCGCGGCGACGACCCGGCCGCGCCCGGCCGCCGGCTGATGTGCCAGCAGACGCTCGCCCTGCTCGGCGCCGAGGCCGAGCCCGCCGTGCGCGAGGTGCTGGACGACCGGCGGCTCGGCGGCCTCGCCCGGGTCTGGCTCACCGAGCACGACGCCGCCGACATCCCCGCGCCCGGCGCGGACATGGTCTTCTGGCTCACCATCGACACGCTGGCCGCCCAGCTCGCCGCGGACGACGCGCCCGAACTCCTCTCCGAGCTGGTCCGCGATCTGGTCGCCCGGCACGACGGCTTCTTCGAGCAGGCGTGGCGGGTCGACCACCCGGCCACCGCGGACGTACTGGAGGCCATGGGCCGCCTCCACCCGGACCGCAAGGCCGCGAAGGACGCCCGCAAGGCCGCCTTCAAGGCCCGCTCGCGCGAGGGCGGCACGGCGAGCTGAGGCGGGCCGGCGGGTGGGGCGGTTCGGCGAGTTGGGGCGGGCCGGCGTGCGGCTCGCGGTCAGGCGCGAGGTGCGGCCCGCGGTCCGGGATGCGGTCCGGCGCGTGGGGGCGGTCGTATACGGTCGTGCGCTCAGCAGCCGTTGAGCACCGACCTGAGCTTCGTCTTCTCGGCGGTGTCCACGTCGAGACCGTAGTAGTGCTTGACCTGCACCCAGGCCCGCGCGTACGTGCACTGGTACGACGCCTGCGGCAGCCACTCGGCCGGGTCGTCGTCGCCCTTGGAGCGGTTGGACGACGCGGAGACCGCGAGCAGTTGGGGGCGGGTCACATCGTTGGCGAACGCCTGCCGCTGCGCGGTGGTCCACGCCCACGCGCCGGACGCCCACGCCTCGGAGAGCGGTACGAGGTGGTCGATGTCGAAGGTCGAGGGGTTGGTGGTGGTCACGCCGTCGTACGGGCTGGTCCAACTGCCGGAGGTGGCCGTACAGGCGCTGTTGGTCACGACGTCCGAGCCGTCGCGCTTGAGCACGTACTCCCGGGTGTTGCAGGTGCCCGAGATGGTGATCCAGGTCGGGAACAGGCTGCGGTCGTACGTGGACGCGTGCGTCTCGTCGGTCGCCGTCATGCCCGACAGGTAGGTGAGGGCGGTCGAGGCGGCGATGGGGGTGGGCAGGGCGGCCTGTGCGCTGCCGCCGCCCGCGAACAGCGCGGTCGCGGCGAGCAGTACGGAACCGGCGGCGGCGCAGACGCCGTGCAGGAGACGGTATTTGGGCATGGGGGAGCGCTCCCGTGGCTAGGGGTGTGGGGTGGGGGACCGGCGATCTCTTTCAGGGTCCCGGCCACGGGTCTATGCGGGTAGATGTGAGGCGGTAAAGGTTGGGTGACCAACAGATGACCGTCTGTGCAGAAGGAGTGCCGGACCTGCGAACGGCCCGCCCCCCGCGTGGAATCGCACCGCCCGGCGGCCAACCCTCGTGCCTCCGACCCCTGTTGGGCGGCCTGCCCCCGGGCAGGCGCTCGCGGGGAAGCGCTCGGGTACGGTCTCGGGTATGACTACCGATGCCACGACCGGCGAACGCCAGTCCAGGAACGCCTCGATCATGTCCGAACTGCGCGCGAACGGCGGCCGGCTCGGCAGCGGGCAGGTGCTCGTCATCGTCACCACGGTCGGTGTGCGCACCGGACGCGAGTTCGAGACACCGATGTGCGTGCGGGAGGACGGCGACGATCTGATCGTCGCCGCCTCGGCCGGCGGTCAGCCCCGGCACCCCCAGTGGTACCCGAACCTCGTCGCCCACCCCGAGGTCGGCGTCGAGTACCTCGGCGAGTCGTTCCGGGCGACCGCCGCCACCGTGACCAACGGTCCCGACCGCGACCGCCTCTTCCACCTGCTGAGCGAGGAGATCACCGGGCTGTACGGCTACCAGGACCGCTGCCGGAACGACCGGCAGATCCCCCTCGTACGCCTCACCCGCGCGGCGGGCTGACGGTCCCCGACGGGGCCGGCGCGCGCGGCACGTGATCCTTCCGCGGGGCGGTGACCGGTCGCCGTCAGCGCAGCGCGTCGATCGCGCGCACCACCAGGGCCCGAGCGTCGGCCCCGTACACGGCCATGGCCCGCAACCGCTCGAACGCGGCGACGTACAGGGCGACTTCGCCGGGCCGGCTGACGGTCACCTCCGCCGAGAGCAGTTCCACCGACACCAGACGGTCGTCGTACACATGGAAGGTCTCCTGCGGCCACATTCCGCGCGCGCGTGCCGTGCCCGGGATGATGCCCAGCGACACCGCCGGCAGCGCGCCGGCCGTCAGCAAGTGGCCGAGCTGCGCGGCCATCGCCTCCGCGTCACCGATCCGGTAGCGCAGTGCCGCCTCCTCGACGAGGAACACGAACCGGTGCCCCGGCTGGTGGATGACCCGGGACCGTTCGACGCGGGCCCGCGCGGCCTCGGGGCCGTCGTTGACGGGGATCTGCCGGAAGTCAGCGATCGTCGACAGCAGCGCCGCGGCGTACCCCTCGGTCTGGAGCAGGCCCGGCACCATTGTCGACGAGTAGACCCGGAAGAGCGCCGTCTCGTGGAAGAGCCGTGCGGCGCTCTCCTGGAGTTGTCGCATCCCGGCCCGGACCTGCTCGCGCCACTCCCGGTACATCGACTCGGCGTCGAGGGACCGCGCGATCAGATCCTCGGCCTGTGCGGACTGCTCGCACGCGGCCGACCAGCGGCGTATGTCGACGGCGGAAGGGGCTGTCCGCCCGTTCTCGATACGGGAGGTCTTGGCGTGGTGCCAGCCGCACCGGTCGGCCAGCTCGGTGACCGTCAGCCCGGCACTCTTGCGCATGGTGCGCAGGCGCCGTGCCACCGCCTCCCGCGCGGCTTGGGCGGAGGACGACGGTGATTCGGGCATGGGCTGGACCTGTCGGTGCGGCTGGCGTCAGCGGACGGCGTACTGGTCGTGCGGGACGGCGCGCTCCCACACGGCCTCGAACGCGCTCGCGCAGAGCTTCGCCGCCGCGGGGTCGTCGGTGATCTCCTCACCGGTCGAGGAGCCGTCCCCGGCGAAGTGGTTCCAGTGCACCCACCGTCCGTCGAACAGCCAGAAGTCGTTTCCCGGTAGGGCGATCGTCGACGCCTGCCGACGCGGCAGCCAGCGGACGTGCTCACCGGCGGCCACGTTGGTGAACGTACCGGAGTGCTCATAGCGGATGTACTCGCTGACGGGCTCGGACACGATGCGGGCCCGGCGCACGACCACACCACGGGCGACGGTGCCGGAGATGAGGTCGAGCCATGGGCGCCACCAGGAAGCGCGGTCGGCCGGGTCCGGACGGACGCCGGCCCTCCAGTCGGCGAAGGGCCCGGCTTCGTAGTCGACCGCGTAGCTGTCGCGCATCTCCAGGTGCACGGCCGAACTCTCGCACGAGCCGATCAGCTCATCGAAGGTCGGCACGCTCGACGGCAGTCGGGTAGCCGGAGCGTGTTGCCACGCCCCGGCCCCCTCAGAACCGGACGTGCGGCTGTTCACCGCATCCGGCTCAAGCGAGCCCCCAGAGCTGTTGCGCGCGTTCATGCCTGCCCGGCCCTCCTGTTGTCGCCAGCGTGATGCTGGCGATGACATTCAGCGTGTACGAGGCGGAGGTTTGTCTTCTCGTCCGAGCCGCCGTGCCGCCTATACACGAAGTGATGCTTGTGAAGCATCTTCATGGATGCCGAGAACCAGGCCGCCCACTCCCGCGGGCTGTCAGGCTCGTATTCGGCACCGGAGATCAGCGCCTGTTTGCACAGGGGGCAGATCCCCTTTTGGCGAGCTGCCAGCGTGACAGACGTCCTGTCCGCGGTTGCTGGCATCCTTTTGCGCGTGCGATTCGCCCAGTACTCGGCGAGCGTCGGATCATCAGGCGAATACCCCGCCTTGAGGCCGACGTGCCGTTCAATCTTGGTCCACCTGAGCTTGTAGAGGTACATGCCGGTTTCCCGGTCACCAAATACCCATTTGCTCTGGCGATACGAGTTGAACTGACCGTAGTACCTTTCGGTACACCAGGTCTTCGACTTCCTCGGGTGCGTGTGTCTGGCCCATTTGAAGGTCAGCTTCCACAAGTAGTCGTCCAGATCGCGGAACGTCTTCTTGGACACACCCGACCGGTAGTAGGTGGCCCATCCCCGAAGAATCGGGTTGAGCCGCTTCACCACGGCCATCACGTTAGACCCTCGGTGGGCCAACATCTCGTCGCGGAGCCTTTTCCGGAACCCCTTGACAGCGGACTTGCTCGGCTTCGTGAGCAGTTTCCCGTTGTAGCGGCGAACGTTGAACCCGAGAAAGTCAAATCCCTCTTCGAGGTGGACAACGCGCGTCTTTTCCTCGTTGAAGGACAGCCCTCTCGGCTCCAGCCACCCGGCCAAGTCATCCTTGACCCGATACGCCTGACTCTCGCTGTGACAGAACACGGCGAAGTCGTCGGCGTACCGCACAAGCACCGGCGCATCCCTCCGCTGCCACAACGTGGCACCTTCGAGGCAACCGGCGGCTGCACTCATCCCGTGAAGAGCGATGTTCAACAACAACGGGCTCACCACGCCACCCTGCGGAGTTCCCTCCTCAGTAGGCGCGAACCGCATGTTCTCCATGATCCCTGACTTGAGCCATCCACGGATCATTCCCCTACCAGGGAAGTGGCCAAGGTTCGTCATCAGGTGCTCATGGTCGATCCGGTCAAATGCCGATGCCAGGTCAGCGTCGAGAACCCACAGCCGCCGTGCCCGTCTCTGGGCCACCGTGCTGAAGATGTTCGTGATCGCGTCGTGGCACCCTCGTCCGGGGCGGAAGCCGAAACTCCGAGCCTCGAAACGAGCTTCCCACTCGGGTTCCAGCGCATTCTTGACCATGGCCTGGCGGGCACGGTCGCACATGACTGGGATTCCCAGCGGGCGTCGCTTTCCGTTCGCTTTGGGAATGTACACGCGCCGTACGGGGCGAGCATGGTCGATGGTGGGTTTGGCTGCCAGCTCGGCCACCATCCGTCCTCGCTCCTTCGGAGTCAGGGCGGTTTCACCATCGATGCCGGCCGTCCGGCGTCCGGAACTCAACTGGGCCACCCTCTTCACGCTTACCTGCACGTTGGAGTGGGATCGCAGCATGAGTTTCTGCAAGTTTCGGACTCTCTTCAAGTGCCCTTCGCGCGTAGCTGTGAAGATGCGCTGCCGCAGTCGCCGTACCGACGCTTCGGCCTTGGCCCAGTCGATGCTGTTCCATGCCTGCGTGTGGTCTTCGGGTCCGTTCGCCAGAGCAGGCCGGACAGTTGCTCCTGTCCTCGTTCCTGAACTCGGCATCTAACTTGCCCCTCAGTTCTGGTTTCCAGATAGCTGATCTTCACAGGCTCACCTGATCCGCGTGGGCTCCCTTTCGGGCCGGGCACATGCCCGTATCCGACGGGTTATGCGGGGAGGCTTGTCCGCCCCGGTTTCCCCTGGACTTTCGCCCTGTCGGCATTCGCTTCTCGGATCATCCTGTCCTGCTGGAGAGTTGAGCCTTCGTTGCCTCCGGCTTACCGTGAACCTCACGGACTCCAACAGGGTTTCCACGTTCCGCTCCAGTGAGATGCGGCTGGGGTGGGCGCCCTCTTTACCCCGGAACCTGCGGTGTCCACTCCCGCTCATGCGAAGAAGCGGGATCGCACAGCACTCTTCCGTGCTCGGGTTCTATAGCCGCCAACTGCTCTGCCATCCGCGCGACTTGGAAGTAACGAGGCGTCATCAAGGGTTCACTCACATTCGCCCGTCCAGCCTTCCCCTTCGCCTGTGGCTGCCCGATGGCCAGGCTGCTCTTGGACTTTTCCGCTCGGCTTCACACCCCGCCGTTGCCAGCGACGCATGCGAACGTGGGGACGGACCTTGGACACCGGTCCGGGGCGGTTACCTCCTCCTCTCACTCATCCACTCAGCTGGAGCGACCTCGTGTCGCACTCGCACGCCTCCCTGATCATGTGCACCATCCTGGCGGGGATACGGATCACGGCCTCGTCCTCCGGGATGCCCTTCGCGTGCCCGGGGACCTCGAACGCGGCACATTCCGCGGCGAGTTCCGTCCCCGGCCGCCACCCCTGGAGGACCAGCTCCCTGTGCTCCCGGTCGACCCACACGGTGGGACTGTGCTTGTCCCCTGTCTCGGGATCGATCCCGATGAACTGTAACGGCATGTCAGCCTCCATCGGCAGTACGTGCAGTTGTGTGCATCACGGTCGCGTGCCGGGCGTCAGCCGTCAAGGGCGCGTTGGCGGTGGATTCGCAGCCGGGTGATGTGTCTGCACACTTCTGCACATTGCTCGCCACCGCGTACCACGGGCTCGTAGCGTCGCAGCGGAGCACCCCCGTAGACCCGGGGTCGGGGCTACGGCGGAGGCGGGAGGTGGTGGGCGTGGGGGAAGGGCCGGGTGGGCGGCTCACCGTTCGCGGGCTTGTGGACGCGGCCTTGCCGTTGCCCCGCGTGCCGTCCCTGGAGGCCGCGTGCGTGCGGGTCGCGGCCCGGCCGCTGGACGAAGTCCTCGCCGACCTGCGGCAGATCGTCGCCCAGCCGGTCACGGGCGAGACGTGCAGACGTCTGCATGTCCTGGTCAGCACGCTCTACCACTGCCACCGCACGGGCGTCCCGCTCGGCCTCACCGAGGAGCTGCGCGCCGCCATCCAAGCAGCGCAGACCCAGGCGCGGGCCGCCGCGAGGTGAGCCGGGCCCACGGAAAGGGCCGCGCCACCACGCGGAGTCGCCCGCACGGCGGCGCGGCCACAAGGCCACGAAAGGCCCCGAAGGCCCCCGAAGTCCCCGGGAGGCCCCCGGAAGAGGGCCCGACGCTCAGAGCGCCGCCGCGCCCGGCCGGACCATCGCCTTCGCCGTACGGCCGTCGACGAACTGGCCGAGCGCCGTCATCTCCCACTCGCCCGAGTACTGCTTCACCAGTTTTGCCATGAGCACACCCGTGCGGGCCTCGCCGTTGGTGAGGTCGAAGCGGACCAGCTCCTCGCCCGTGATGGCGTCGAAGAGCCGGCAGTACGCCTTGGCGACCTTGTCGAACTTCTGCCCGGAGTACGAGTTCACGGTGAAGATCAGACCGGTCGCGTTCGCGGGCAGCGCGCCCAGGTTGACGGTGATCACCTCGTCGTCGCCCGAGCCGTCACCCGTGAGGTTGTCGCCCGAGTGCTGGATCACCCCGTTCAGCACCGAGAGCTTGCCGAAGTAGCAGGTGACGACGTGGTTGCGCTGCGGGTCGTAGACGATGACCGAGGCGTCCAGGTCGATGTCCCGGCCGCGGTAGGCCGGCTCCCAGCCCAGGCCCATCCGGACCGACGACAGCAGCGGGCGGCCCGCCTTGACCAGCGACACCGTCTCGTTCTTGCGCAGGCTGACCCGGCCCTTGTCCAGGTTGACCTTCCCGGGCACGGCGGGCGGGGCCGGCGGCATGGCGGGCGGCGCGGAGGGCGGGGGCGGCAGATGGGTGGCCGCGGGCCCGAACGGCGGGGGAGCGACCGGCGGCGGGGGCACCGGCGCGGCGCTCGGCCTGAAGGGCGCGGCGGCGGGCTGCGCGGGCGCGGCCGGCTCCTCGACATTGACCCCGAAGTCCGTGGCGATGCCGCCCAGCCCGTTGGCGTAACCCTGGCCGACCGCGCGGACCTTCCACGCCCCGGCCCGCCGGTAGATCTCGACGATGACCAGCGCCGTCTCCGGTCCCAGCCCGGTGGGCGAGAAGGTGGCGACCACCGAGCCGTCGTCACCGCGGACCGTGGCCGTCGGGGTCGTGCCCGCGAAGGGACCGCCGCTGTCCAGGCTCGCGGTCACCACGATCTTCTCGATCCCGGCGGGCACCGCGCCGGTGTCCACGGTGATCGCGTCGGGGGACGAACCGCCGCCGGAGCGGTGGCTCACGCCGGGCCCCTGCGGCTGGTTGTAGAAGATGAAGTCGTCGTCCGAGCGCACCTTGCCGTCAGCGGTGAGGAGCAGGCCCGAGACATCGAGCCGCACGGGGGCGGCGACCTCCACCGTCACCCGGGGGACGGAGAGCGGCACATTCGAGCCAGGCGTCATTACGGTCATGCTGTTGGTAACGACGGATCGGCCTTTGCGGTTCCATTACCCCGGCTGAAACCTGACCCCGCCCACACTCCCGCCCACACTCCCGCCCACACCCCGCCCACCCCGTCCGAACCCGTCCCCGTACCCCGAGGGGGAGCCGCCCCCGCCCCCGCCCCGAACGCCCTCTGAGCTGCGCCCCGGCCCCCTCTGCACATGTGTCCCACCTTCGCTACCTGTCACAGGCCCCCGTCACGTAATCTCAGCGCGACACCACCGAGGAAAGGGTGGCGGACCGCTGGAGGATGACGACTTGGCGCACGACGGCCCGACCCCGGTAGGACTTCCGAAGGTCATTCCACGCAGCCGCGACCCCCATGGGCGCCGCCTCTCGGCGCCCGCCCGCCCGTGGACGGGTCCGAGGTCCGTCCTGCTGGTCGAGGACGACGAGGGCGACGCGCTGCTCGTCGAGGAGTATCTGGCCATGGGCCCGGCCGCGACGCCCACGCTGCTGCGGGCCGTCAACCTCGCCGAGGCCGTGAAGCTGCTGACCGGCGGCCCGCTGCCGGAGTGCGTCCTGCTCGATCTGCACCTGCCGGACGCCTTCGGGGTGGACGCGGTGACCCGGCTGCTCAAGGACGCGCCCGGCGCGGCCGTCGTCGTGCTCACCGGACTGTCCGAGGAGGACGCGGGCCTGGCCGCGGTCGCCGCCGGCGCCCACGAGTACCTCTCCAAGAGCCTGCTCGAACCGCAGTCGCTGGACCGCGCCATCCGTTACGCCGTGCAGCGCAAGGAGATCGAGCGGGCCAACGCGGCGCTGGGCGAGAGCCTGATGCGCGCCGAGGAGAACGCCCGGCTCGAACGCGGGCTGCTGCCCACCCCGCTGCTGCGCACCGACGACCTCAAGGTGACCACCCGCTACCGTCCGGGCCGCGACCAGGCGCTGCTGGGCGGCGACTTCTACGACGTGGTGCAGACCGAGGACGGCACCGTGCACGTGGTCATCGGGGACGTCTCCGGCCACGGCGCCGCCGAGGCCGCGCTCGGGGTGTGCCTGCGGGTCGCCTGGCGCTCCTTCGTCCTGGCCGGCACCGGCCTGGCCGACCGTACGGCGCTGCTGGAACAGATGCTGGTCGCCGAGCGCGCGAGCGGTGATGTCTTCGCGACCGTCATGGCCCTGGAGTTCCCGCCCGACCGCCGCTCGGTGCGGATCGTACGGGCCGGCCACCCGGGGCTGCTGCTGCGCCGCGAGGGCGAGGTGGAGTGGTACGAGCCCGAGTGCGGGCCCGCGCTCGGCCTGCTGCCGGGCACCGCGCGGTGGCCGGTGACGACCCTGCCGCTGGACGGAGCCTCGCTGGTGATGTTCACCGACGGCCTGTTCGAATGGCGGCTGGGCACGGGCACCGAACGGCTCGGCGAGGAGGGCCTGTTGGCGCTGGCCAGGCGCCACCGCGCGCTGAACCCCGACGCCTTCGTCGACGCCCTGATAGGCGCGGCCGAGGACGCCGGCGCGGGCCACGGCGGGCTGTCGGACGACGCCGCCGTCGTGCACGTCGGCTGGAGCGCCGCGTCATGAGCACGGACCGGGCGGACGGCAGCGCGCGAGCGGCCGGCGGCCGCCTTTCCTTCGCGGGAGGCCGGCACGGGCGGGCGACCGTCCAGGTCTGGTTCAACCTCGTGCTCGGCGTGATGGTGCTGCTGGTACTGGTCTTCGCCGTGATCGGCGCCCGGCTGCTCTCCCGTACCTCCGAGATATCCGACACCCTGTCCCGGCAGGTCCAGCCCGCCCGGGTCGAGGGCGTGCGGTTGCAGACCGCGCTGCTCGACCAGGAGACGGGCGTACGCGGCTTCGTGCTCACCCACGACGACCAGTTCCTCGCCCCGTACACCGAGGGGCTCAGCGACGAGGAGACGATCACCGCCCGGCTGCGTGTGCTGATCGGTGAGAACGACCGGGCGCTCGGCGACCTCGACGCGCTGCAGAACGCGGCGCGTCAGTGGCGCGAGCAGTACGCGGAACCGCTGATCACGCACTCCCGGCAGGGCCGCCCGACCTCTTCGGACAGCCGGATGCTCGACGGCAGCAGGCGCGCCTTCGATGGGATCCGCGCCCTCTACGCGGCCGAGGACCGGCATCTGCTGGCCGACCGGGTGGACTGCCAGGCGCAGTTGCGGCACGTCAACGGGCAGCGCGACGCGGTGTTCCTCGCGATGCTCGCCTCCTTCCTGGTCGCCGCGCTGGTCCTCGCCCTGCTGCTGCGGCAGATCGTGGGCCGGCCCCTGGTCAGGCTGCGGGACAGCGCCCTGCTGGTGGCCGGCGGCGACTTCGGCAACCGGATCGAGCCCAGCGGCCCGGCCGATCTGCGGGTGGTTGCCGAGGCCGTGGAGTCGATGCGGCTCAATCTGGCCGGGGCGCTGGCCGAGGCCCATGACCAGCGCGGGCGGTTGTCCGAGCAGGCCGTCGAACTGACCGCGCAGGCCGAGGAGTTGCGCCGGTCCAACAGCGAGCTGGAGCAGTTCGCCTACGTCGCCAGCCATGACCTCCAGGAGCCGCTGCGCAAGGTCGCGTCCTTCTGCCAGCTGCTGGAGAAGCGTTACCGCGACCAGCTCGACGAACGCGGGGTGCAGTACATCCAGTTCGCGGTGGACGGCGCCAAGCGCATGCAGATCCTCATCACCGACCTGCTGGCCTTCTCCCGGGTCGGCCGCACCCAGGACGACCGGCTGCCGGTCCGGCTGGACGCGGCGCTTGACACCGCGCTGGCCAATCTGTCGGCGGGACTTGAGGAGTCCGGCGCGCGCGTGGTCCGGCCGGACGCGCTGCCCGGCGTGACCGGCGATCCCACCCTGCTGACCATGCTCTGGCAGAACCTGATCGGCAACGCGGTCAAGTTCCGCTCCGCCGACCGGCCGCCGCTGATCACCGTGGAGACGGGCACCGGGCCCGACGGCGAGCACACCTTCGCCGTCACCGACAACGGCATAGGCATCCCGCCGGAGTTCGGCGAGAAGGTCTTTGTCATCTTCCAGCGGCTGCACAGCCGGGACGTGTACGACGGGACCGGGATCGGGCTCGCCCTGTGCCGCAAGATCGTCGAGCACCACGGCGGCCGGATCGCCCTGGACACCTCCTACACCGGGGGTACGCGTATCCGCTTCACCCTGCCGGCCGCGCCGGACGAGGAGCCCCCCGGAGACAGCCACGGTCCGAAGCACGCGGACACCGACGCCGACGCCCACGCCCTCGACGCCGGCCCCGGGCGAGAGCACTCCGAGCACGAGCAAAAGCACCCCGACGAAGGAGCGCACCCCGCATGAGCCAGTCCCCGCAGCCGATCGAGGTCCTGCTGGTCGAGGACGACGCCGGTGACGAGCTGATCACCCGCGAGGCCTTCGCCGACAACAAGATCAGAAACGTCCTGAACGTGGTCCGCGACGGCCAGGAGGCACTGGACTTCCTCTACCGCCGGGGAGCCCACGAGGGCGTCACGCGCCCGGACCTGATCCTGCTCGACCTCAACCTGCCCAAGTACGACGGCCGTCAGGTGCTCGAACGGATCAAGAACGACCCCGATCTGGCCGCCATTCCGGTGGTCGTGCTCACCACGTCCTCCGCCGAGGAGGACATCGTGCGCAGCTACAAGCTGCACGCCAACGCGTATGTCACCAAGCCGGTCGACCTCGACCAGTTCATCCGGGCGGTACGGCAGATCGACGACTTCTTCGTGTCGGTGGTCCGGCTGCCCGGTCGCTGACCCCGCCGAGGGGGCAGGCTCCGGGGCCCGTCACGCCCGTCACGCCCGCCAGAGCGGCGGGTCGGTGCAGAAGGAGCCGCCGAGGTTGGCGTGCGTCGGGTCGGCGGGGTCGAGTTCGCCCTGCGCGGCGACGAGCGCGGCGGCGTACTGCTCGGAGTCGTCCCGCGGCTCGTAGCCGAGCGCCCGCGCGCCCGAAAGGTCCCACCACAGACGGGTGTTGGCGGAGCTGCCGTAGACCACGGTGTGCCCGGTGACCGGTGCGGTGAGCGCCGCGTGGAAGAGCCGGGCGCCGTCGGCCGGGCTCAGCCAGAGCGACAGCATCCGTACGGTGGTGGGCTCGGCGAAGCAGGAGCCGATGCGTACGGAGACGGTGTCGATCCCGTGCAGGTCCGCGTACAGCTGGGCCAGGTCCTCGCCGAAGCACTTGGACAGGCCGTAGTAGGTGTCGGGGCGGCGCGGCGCGGTGATCGGGATCAGCGGGTCGTCCGCCCCCGGCCGCGGGGTGAAGCCGACGGCGTGGTTGCTGGAGGCGAAGACGATCCGGCGCACGCCTTCCGCGCGGGCGGCCTCGTAGAGGTGGTAGGTGCCCTGGATGTTGGCGCGCAGGATGTCGTCGAAGGTGGACTCCAGCGAGATGCCGGCGAGGTGGAGGACCGCGTCGACCCCGTGCACGGCCGCTCGCAGCGCGTCGCGGTCGGCCAGATCGGCGGTGATCACCTCGACGTCGCCCTCGCCCTCGACCGGTTCGACCGGCCGGACGTCGAACAGCCGCAGGTCGTAACCGTAGGACGGCAGCAGGCCGCGCATCAGCGTGCCCAGGCCGCCGGCGGCGCCGGTGAGCAGGACGGTACGGGGAGCGGGCATGGGGGAGTCTCCTCGGTCTCACCGGCCCCGGTCGGGCGCGTGCGCAGCGGCGCCCGGGGGCCTTTCTCGGGCGGTCGGCGGACCCGAGTGTAGCGAGGGCCGTCATTCACGTACGTGATCGACGGCGGGCAGCGGGGACCGGGCGGCTCGCCGCTCATCGGCTTGACCCGTGCCCGTGGGCTCGCCTAGCGTGGCAGAGTTCACGAATATGGACGCGAATCAGATGTGCGCACGCTTGGGCGGAGTGCACGCAGCGTACCCACCCGAAGGGGACCTGATGACCTCACCCGCACTCGCCGAGCGTCTCGACGGCCTGCTGTTCTTCCCCGTGACGGCCTTCGGCCCGGACGGCGGCCTCGACCTCGACGCCTTCCGCGCGCATGTGCGGGCGGGGGTCGAGGCGGGGGCGGGGGCTGTCTTCGCCTGCTGCGGCACGGGTGAGTTCCACGCGCTGACCCCCGAGGAGTTCGGCGTGTGCGTGGCCGCCGCCGTCGAGGAGACCGCGGGCCGGGTGCCGGTGGTCGCGGGCGCGGGTTACGGGACCGCGCTCGCCCTGCGTTACGCGCGGATCGCCGAGGAGGCGGGCGCCGACGGGCTGCTCGCCATGCCGCCCTACCTCGTACTCGCCGACCAGGCGGGCCTGTTGCGGCACTACACCGCCCTCGCGGCGGGCACCGGGCTGGAGTTGATCGTCTACCAGCGGGAGAACGCCGTCTTCACCCCCGAGACGGTCGTCGCCCTCGCCCAGGTCCCCAATATCGTCGGCCTCAAGGACGGCATCGGCGATCTCGACCTGATGCAGCGCGTGATCAGCGCGGTCCGCACCGAACTGCCCGGCAGCGACTTCCTCTACTTCAACGGCCTGCCCACCGCGGAACTCACCGGGCTCGCCTACCGCGGCCTGGGCGTACGGCTCTACTCCTCCGCGGTCTTCGCCTTCTCGCCCGAGATCGCGCTCGCCTTCCACCGCGCGCTCTCCACCGGCGACGACGCCACCGTCGCCCGGCTGCTCGACGGCTTCTACCGCCCGCTGGTCGAGCTGCGCAACCGGGGCCGGGGCTACGCCGTCTCCCTGGTCAAGGCCGGGGTGCGGCTGCGCGGTCTGGACGTCGGCGGGGTACGGCCGCCGCTGTCGGAGCCGTCGCCCGCGCATGTGAGGGAACTGGCCGAACTCGTCGAGCACGGGCTGTCGTTGCTCGGCGACCACTGAGCGGGGGAAGCCCATGAACACCGCAGCCACCGGGGCCGCCGGCACGCCCATACGCGTCCCGACGCCGCCAGGCTTCCCGCCCGCCCCCACCACTTCGCCGGAGGGCCGCCCGTGAGAGCCGGAGTCTTCCTCTACCCCTGGGACGTCGTCGGCGACCCCGCGGCCGCCGACCGGATCGCGGCCCTCGGCGTCCAGCAGGTCACCCTCGCCGCCGCGTACCACTCCACCCGGGCGCTGACCCCCCGCCACCCCCGGCACCGGATCGTCACCGCCGAGCACGCCGCCGTGCTCTACCCCCGTGACGAAGGCCGCTGGCGGGGACGGGAGTTGCGCCCGTACGCGGCCGGGCCGTGGGCGGACGGCGACCCGGACGCGTACGGTACGGCCGCCGCGGCGCTGGCCGCCGCCGGGCTCGACGTGCACACCTGGGTGGTGCTCGCCCACAACTCCCGCCTGGGCGCCGAGCATCCGGCCGTCGCCGTGGTCAACGCCTACGGCGACCGCTACCCGTGGGCGCTGTGCGCCGCCCAACCAGCCGTCCGCGCCTACCTGGTGGACCTCGCCGCCGAAGCGGCCGTACGACCGGGCGCGCGCGGCACCGAGCTGGAATCCCTGGGCTGGTACGGCCTGGCCCATCTGCACGCGCACGACAAGATCGCCGGGGTCGAACTCGATGACGCGGCCGCGTACGTGATGTCGCTGTGCTTCTGCCCGCACTGCCGTGAGGGTTACGCGGGGCTGGGCGCGGACCCGGACGCGCTGGCCGCCACCGTCCGTACCGCCCTGGCCCCCGCCTGGACGAGCGAGGGCGCCCCGGGCGCGGGCGTACCCGGGATCGAGCGGCTGCTCGGCGAGGAGCTGACCGCGCTCACCCTCGACTGGCGTACCCGTACCGCCCGTTCGCTCCAGGAGCGGGCCGTGGCCGCCGTACGGGCCGCCGCCGACCCCGGCTTCCAGGTGCTGATGCACGCCGACCCCGTCCCGTACCACTGCGGGGCCAACGCGGGCGTCGACCCGGCGCACATCCTGCGGCACACCGACGGTCTGGTGCTGCCCTGCACCGGCGGCCCGGCCGTGCGCGAGGCGATGCTCGGCCCGACGGCCCCGCACCGAGCTGAACACACCGTGCTCGCCGCGAACTTCGCCGTCGTGGCCGGCATGGGCGGAAGCCCCGCCACGCTCGCCGCGGACGCCGAGCACGCGGCCGCGCTGGGGGCGACCGAACTGAGGCTGTACCACGCGGGGTTGGCCTCCGAGGCCGATCTCGCGGCGGTGCGCACGGCGCTGAACGAGGTCCGGTGACAGCGGCCGTACGACGTCCATTGATGCCGGAGCGCGGCGATCATGGGGGTACCGCCGCGCCCCGGAGCTGTGAACCGCCGCTGAGGCGGAAGGGTCCGTGCATACCCATGTCGTCACCGGGGCGCGGGAGGTTGCCGTGATGGCGCGAGAATTTCCACGAGTTCCGGAAGACGTCCGGGAACCGGGGCGAAACGGTCAGAAACCGCCGCTGAGCGCGACCGGTCCGCCCGGCCCGCTGCCCGTGACGGTGTAGCGGTCGCCGGTGGTGTCCCGGTCGCCGACCGTGTGCCCGAACTGCCCGGCGAAGATGTACGAGCCGGGTTGCAGGGTCTGACCCGAGTTGAGCGTCCACCGGTAGACGAGATCGTCGCCCTCGACGGTGATCGACGCACTGGACTGCCCCGAGATCGAGGTGAAGGAGCCGGTGCTGCTCACCCCGCTGGTCCTGGCCACCCGCAACTCAACCGTCAACGAGGTGAGTTGCTTGCTGTTGGTCAGATTGACATCGCTCTGCATCCAGTACGGGTTGCTCTGCTTGTCGACACCGCCGACCGAGGTCACCCCGCTGTTCTGCACGGGCGGCGCGGTCTGCGAGGTCTGTCCGCCGCCCGTGCCGCTCGCGTCCGTTCCCGTGCCCGTGCTCGTGCCGCCGCTCCCGGCGCCGCCGCCGTCTCCGGCGTCGGCCGACGGGGTCGCGGTGTCCGGCGCCTTGCCGGTCGTCGTCGGCGTGCCGGGGAGTTCGGGCGCGTGGGTGCCGTCCGGGGTGTGCCGGTGGGGCGTCGCCGGGTGCGTCACGGGGCTCGGGTGGGTCTCCGCCTCGCCCGAGGTGCCGGAGCCGACCGGTCCCGGGCGCGCCGAGCCGCTGCCGCCCGAGGTGACCACCGTCCGCGCGGGATCGCTGCTACCCGCGGAGACCGCGCCCACGGCCAGCCCGCCCAGCCCGACCGCTCCGGCGACCGCGGCCGCCACGGCCGTCACCCGCATCCAGGGCGCGGGTGGCCGCTCCCGCTGCTGCGGCAGCCCGACCCCGTGTTCGGGCGCGGCCATAGCGCGCTCCACCCGGGCCAGCATCCGTTCGCGGTCCGGCCGGTGCGCGTCCGCTGCCTCACGCAGCCGCTCCGGCAGTTCGGCCATCACACTCCCCGTCCCGTACGTGTACGAGCACGTGCCGCGGGATTCGTCGCACCCAGTATCCGTGCTGTGTTCTTCGCCGTTGCGGCCGCCCCCGGACTTCGCGCCACGGCGGGGTCCGACCCCTGGTCGGAGCCCTGCCCGGACTTGTGTTCTGCCACCTGCTCCCGGCCGGGCGCGGGAAGGCCCGCCGGCGCGGCCGTCCCGACCCCGGCGCCCGTCCTCACTCCGGCGCCGGTGGCACCGGCGCCCGTCACCCGGGCGCCCGCCGCGGCCACGCCCGTACCGCCCGCCCCCGGGCCCGGGTCGGCCGGCTGCGGGGCCAGCAACCGCTCCAACTCCGCCACTCCGCGTGACGTCTGGCTCTTGACCGTGCCCACCGAGATGCCCAGCGCCACGGCCGTGTCCTTCTCCGACAGGTCGAAGGCGTGCCGCAGCACCACGCAGGCCCGCTTGCGGAACGGCAGCCGTTGCAGCGCCTGGCGCAGATCGAGTACGGCGGGCACGTCCGGGTCCTCGACCCGCTCGCTGCGCTGCGACCAGAACTGCGCGACGCGCCGCCGTTCCCGTACCGCGCTGCGGATCCGGGAGCGGGCCAGATTCGCCACCACGCCCCGGGCGTACGCCACTGGGTGATCGGCGGCGCGCACCCGGTCCCAATGCCGCCACATCGCCACCAGCGCGTCCGCCGCGAGGTCGTCGGCCGCGTCCGCCTCACCGGTCAACAGGTGTGCGAGACGGGCGAGTTCCGCGTAATGGCGTTCGAAGAACTCGTGGAACGCGGCGGCATCGTCCTCGATGGCTGTGCCCACGGTCACCTCTTCCTGCCCGGACCTCCCCGCCACGGCGCGGCGAGAGCGTAGCAGCGGGGAAAGGCCCTGGGCAGAGGTTGGGTAACCCCTAATTCACACGGCGGGTGCAGCGCTGCACCCGCGAGACCAACGGGAGGTCGAATTCGCCGGACGAGGTCTCCGGCCGGGAGCGCAGATACTGCCGAATCCGCTCTTTCGTCTCCTCGCGTTCGGCCGGTTCCCGCACCAGCACATGCGAATGCGTGGCGACCGTAGCAACCATGGATTCGACGGTCCGCCGCTGGCTGTGCGGAAATTCGGCGCCCTCGACCGGGGTGAAGGCGGGGTACTCCCGGATGCCCCAGTGCCGGCTGCGGCGGACGGAGGGGACCAGGCCGCGGGCGACCTCGTGGAGCCCGGCGATCCACTCCACCCGGTCGTTGTCGGCGTTCGACAGCGCGGCCAGCGGCCCTCCCGGCCGCAGCACCCGGGCGATCTCCGGCAGCGCCCGGTCCTGGTCGAACCAGTGGAACGCCTGGCCGACCACCACGGCGTCCACCGAGGCGTCCGGCAGCGGGATCTGCTCGGCGCTGCCCTCAAGTGTGGTCACCCCCGGCACCCGGCGCAGCAGTTCGGCGCGCATCCCGGGGTCGGGCTCCACGGCGGTCACCCGGTGGCCCAACCCGGCCACCAGCGCGCTGAGTTTGCCGGTGCCCGCGCCCAGGTCGAGGACGCGCAGGGTGCCGTCGGCCTCACGGAGGGCCGGTTCGAGCGCCCAACGCAGGGCGGCCTCGGGGTAGTCGGGGCGGTGCTCGGCGTACGCGGCGGCCTCGACGCCGAAGGAGGAGGCCCGGCGGGCGAACAACTCCGGGTCGTAGGGCGGCTGTTCGTCCCCGCCGCCGGTGGTGGCGCCGTCATGGGCGCGGTCGCCGCCGGCGCTGCCGTGACGGTCGCCGTCGTGGGCGCGGGTGGTGTCGTCGGTGCGGCCGTCGCCGGCTCGGTCGTCGTCATGTGCTCCATGGGTGGCCATGGCACCGACCCTAGGAGATCAGAGCCGCCGGGTGGCGAGCAGCAGCCGGTCCCGCGCGTCGAAGAGCGTGTCCTTGATCATCTGCTCGTGCCCGGGGGTCAGCCGGGCTACCGGCACCGAGCAGCTGACCGCGTCCCTGGCCGGGGTGCGGTACGGGATCGCGATGCCGAAGCAGCGCAGCCCCAGGGTGTTCTCCTCGCGGTCCACGGCGTACCCCTGCTCGCGGATCACCGCCAGCTCCGCGATGAGCTTCTCGCGGTCGGTGTGGGTGTGCTCGGTGAGCGGTTCCAGTGTCTCCGGCAGCAGCTTGCGCACCTGCTCGTCGCTGTAGGTGGCCAGCAGCGCCTTGCCGAGCGAGGTGGAGTGCGCGGGCAGCCTGCGGCCCACCCGGGTGAAGGGCCGCAGATAGTGCTGCGACTGCCGGGTGGCGAGGTAGACCACGCTGGTGCCGTCCAGCCGGGCCAGGTGGATCGTCTCGCTGGTGTCGTCCGAGAGCCGGTCCAGCGTCGGCCGGGCGGCGGCCACCACCTCGTCGCCGTCGATGTACGAGGTGCCGACCAGCAGCGCGCGCACCCCGATGCCGTACCGCGTGCCGGTCGCGTCGGTCTCGATCCAGCCCAGCTCGACCAGGGTGCGCAGCAGCATGTACAGGCTGGACTTGGGGTAGCCGACGGCTTCCTGGACGGTCGCCAGGCTGTGCATACCGGGCCTGCCCGCGAAGAACTCCAGCAACTCCACCGTGCGGACCGCGGACTTGACCTGGGAACCGGCTCCCTCGGCAGCAGTCATCGCGTCAGACCCCTCTTGTTCGGCCGGGAGGCGCGGACGTAGGCTCCCGACATAGATTCACATGTGAAGACATCGTTCAGTATATAGAACGATGATGGTGTGCTGTACGCAGAATGTGGAGGTTCTTCCGGTGGCAGTACCAGTCTGGAGCGTCGACCCCCGAACCGGGAAGCAACGCGAGCAGGTCGCCGTCGAGGCCACGGCGGAGGACGTCGACGCCGCCGTACGCGCGGCCGCGGACGCGCTGCCCGCCCTCGCCGACCGCAGCGTACGCTCCCGGCTGCTGCGCGCGGCCGCCGCGCTCCTGGAGGAGTCCGCCGCCGAGGTGATCGAGACCGCCGACGCGGAGACCGCGCTCGGCGTGCCCCGGCTCACCGGCGAGCTGGCCCGTACCGCCTTCCAGCTGCGGACCTTCGCGGACATCGTGGACGAGGGCGCGTTCCTCGATGTGATCATCGACCACCCCGACCCCGACGCGCAGCCCATTCCGCGCCCCGACCTGCGCCGCTACAAGATCCCGCTGGGCGTCGTCGCCGTCTACGCGGCCAGCAACTTCCCGCTGGCCTTCTCCGTGCCCGGCGGCGACACCGCGAGCGCCCTGGCGGCCGGCTGCCCGGTCGTCGTCAAGGCCCACCCCGACCACCCCGCGACCTCCGCGCTGAGCGCCGCGCTGCTGCGCCGCGCGGCCGTCTCCGTCGGCCTGCCTGCGGACACCGTCGTCCTGGTGCACGGCTTCCGGGCCGGGGTCGAGCTGGTCACCCACCCGCTGGTCGCCGCCGCCGGGTTCACCGGCTCGATCCCCGGCGGCCGCGCGCTGTACGACGCCGCCGCGGCCCGCCCGCGCCCGATCCCCTTCCACGGCGAGCTGGGCAGCCTCAACCCGGTCGTCGTCACCGAGGAGGCCGCCGCCGAGCGCGCCGAGCAGATCGGCGCCGGGCTCGCCGGGTCCTTCACCCTCGGCAACGGCCAGTTCTGCACCAAGCCCGGCCTCGTCCTCGCCCCCGCGGGCGACGGCGGCGACCGACTGGTCGCCGCGCTGACCTCCGCCGCCGCGGCCGCGGGGCCCGGCGTCCTGCTCGACGCCCGGATGCGCGAGAACTTCCTGCGCGGAGTCGCCGCACGTACCGCGCTGCCCGGCGTCACCGCGCCCGTCACCCCCGGCGGCGAGGGCGAGCGCGAGGTACGCCCGGGCTTCGTCACCGCGGCCGCGGCCGACCTCACCGACCAGGGCGCCTACGACCTGCTGCTCGCGGAGTGCTTCGGGCCGCTGACCGTCGTCGTACGGTACGAGGACGCCGACGAGCTCGCGTCCGTGCTCGGGCGGCTGCCCGGGAACCTCACGGCGACCGCGCATCTCGGTACGGCCGAGGCGGAGCGGGCGGACGGCCCGGCGGCCGAGCTGCTGCGGCAGCTGACCGCGCTCGCCGGGCGGGTGCTGGTCAACGGCTGGCCGACCGGGGTCGCCGTCACCGGCGCCCAGCACCACGGCGGCCCGTACCCGGCCACGACCTCGACCTCCACGTCGGTCGGCGGCACGGCCATCGAACGCTGGCTCCGCCCGGTCGCCTACCAGGACACCCCGCCGGCCCTCCTCCCCCCGGAACTCCACGACACGAACCCCCTGCGCCTGCCCCGCCGGCTGAACGGCGTCCGCACCTAGCGCTCGCCGCGCGGGCCAGTGGGTATGGCGCGCCCGCGCGGGGGGTGCGGCGTGCCTGCGCCGGGGGTCGGGGGGCGGTCGTGTCAGGGCCCGCGTGGCCCTGGCGTGGGCGCGTCGGTATCGCCTACGGCGTGCGCTCGCCGCACGGGCCCGGGAGCAGCGCTGCCGCGCGGGCGGTGCCGCATTCGGCGGGCTCGGCGGCCTAGGGCTGACGTACGCGAGTAGCCCGGGCGCCTCGCCCGCGTGGCCCCGAGGCGCGGCGCGCCCGCGCCTGTGCGTGTGCGGGCCCGCGCGGTTCCGACGGGCGGGTGTCGCTGTCGCGTACGGCGTGTGCGGGTGCCTGCGCGGTGGCTTACGCAGGGCGTGTGTTCGGCGCTTGGGGTCCGGAGCGGCGACTCGTGCGGGTCGTCACGTACATCGTGGGCCCAGCGTGCGGGCGTAGGGCTTGGCGCTCGGCGCTGTCGCGCGCAGGCCCGCGCGGGCCTGGCGTGGGCGCGTCGGTGTCGCGTACGGCGTGCGCTCGGCGCGCGGGCCCGGGAGCGCTGCTGCCGCACCGACGGTGCATGCGCATTCGGCGGGCTCGCCGGCCCGGGGTCGGCGTGCGCGGGTGCCCGCGTGCTCGGGGTCCGGAGCGGGGACTCGTGCGGGCGGTCACGTACACCGTCGGCCCGGCGTAGGGCATGGCGTGGGCGCGTCGTTGTCGCGTACGGCGGCCCAGGCCGGGCGTGTCAGGCGTTGAGGTGGGACAGGAGGACCGGGACGTGGCTGTGGTCCGGGTCCTTGACCGCCGTCACCAGCGTGACCTGGCTCTTCTTCGCCAGCCCGCGCAGGTGCGCGACCGTCTCCGCGCGGTCGGGCGCGGCCAGCTCCTCCCGGTAGCGCCGCTCGAACTCGTCGTACGCGTCCAGGTGCGCGTGGTACCAGCTGCGCAGCTCGCCCGTCGGGGTGAGGCCCTTGGGCCACTCGTCCACCGCCGCGCGGCCCTTGGCCAGCCCGCGCGGCCAGAGCCGGTCGACCAGCACCCGTACCCCGTCGTCGGGCTCCGGCGGGTCGTACACGCGGCGCACCCGGAATCCGTTCGTCGACGCCATGACCGACCTCCTCAGCGCTACGGTTCCTCCCCCCAGCTTCCCCCGTCAGCCCGCCGTCCGCCCGCGCGGCCCCGCCACCCGCCCGCGCGGCCCCGGCGCTCGCCCCCGCAGCCCCAGCACGGTCGCCGTCGTCGTCACGACCAGCAGCCCCGCCGTGATCAGCAGACTCACCCGCATCCCGGCCAGAAAGTGCGCCCGATCGGCGACCAGCGCGCCGAACACCGCCACGCTCAGGCCCCCCGCGACCTGCCGGCCGGCGTTCAGCACGCCGGCCGCCAGCCCGGCCCGCTCGCCCGGCACGGCCTCCAGCATGGCCGCCGTCAGCGGCGGCACCGCGATCGCCCCGCCCAGCCCCAGCGGGATCATCGCCACCGCGAGCAGCGCGGCCGGCGTCCCCGTACCGAGCGGCAGCACGATCAGCGCCCCGACGAACATCACCGACTGCCCCACGATCATGGGCAGTCGGGGCCCGTACCGGTTGGTGACCCGGCCCGAGAGCACGTTCACCACCGAGATCAGCGCGGTCATCGGTACGAACATCAGCCCGGCGGTCAGCGCCGACTGGCCGCGCAGTTCCTGGAAGAAGAGGCTGAACACGAAGATCATCCCGTAGAAGCCCACGCTGAGCGCGCCGCCGACCGCGATCGACACCGAGACGGTGGCGTCGCGGAACAGCCCGAGCGGCACCACCGGGTGCGGATGCCGGGACTCGACGACGAGGAAGGCCACCACCGCGGCCACCGCGACCACGAGCGCCACCAGACCCGCCCGGCCCTGCTCGATCACCGCGAAGGTCAGCCCGGCCAGCGCCCCCACCGCGCTCGCCTGGCCCGGCAGGTCCAGCGGCGCCGGCCGCCGTACCGAGCGCTCGGTACGGGCCAGCAGGGCCAGCGCCAGCAGCCCCACCGGCAGGTTGACGAAGAAGATGCCACGCCAGCTCCACAACGAGGTCAGCGTGCCGCCGACCACGGGACCGAGCGCTATCGCCGTCGAACCGCCCGCCGCCCACAGGGAGATGGCCCGCGCCCGCCTGGTCGCGTCGGGGAACGCCTGCCGTACCAGCGCGAGCGACGACGGCAGCATCACCGAGGCCGCCACGCCCTGCGCAACCCGGGCGGCGACCAGGAACGCCAGGCCGGGGGAGAGGCCGCAGGCGAACGAGGCCGCCGTGAAGACCGCGACCCCGCCCCCGAAGGCGCGGCTCGCCCCGATCCGGTCGGACAGCGCGCCCGTGGAGAGCATCAGCGCGGCGAAGACCAGGGTGTAGCCGTCCACCACCCACTGGAGGCCGGACAGCCCGCCGTGCAGATCACGGCCCACGGAGGGCAGCGCGACATTCACGACGGAGGCGTCGAGGGTGATGAGGAAGAAGCCGAGGAGGGCGGCGAGGAGGGTGAGGCCGGGGGCGGTACGGCCGGTGGGCGCACTGTCCCCGGGCGCACGACGGGGGCCCAACGGCCTTGCCGGGGAGGGGTGTTCGGCGGATCGGGCGATGGCGTCCTCAGGCATGCGCACCAGCCTGCCGGGCGCGGCGGCACTAGAGTAGTGGCCGGAACGCCATGATCCCGGAGGTTCTGGCCATGCCCCCCTTCACCTGCCCCCGCGCCCACCGGGTCGCCGTGATCGCCGCGCCGCCCGTCGCGATGTTCAACCTCGCGGTGCCGGAGATGCTCTTCGCCAAGGTCGAGGTGGACGGCGCCCCCGGCTACGAGGTGGAGCTGTGCACGTCCGACCCCGGCGCCGTCGCCACCAACGGCGGCGCCGACCTGGTCATCCGCGGCGGTCTGGACGCGGTCGAGCGTGCCGACACGGTGATCGTGGCCGGTACGGGCGGCGCGGGCGAGGACCCCGACCCGCGCATTCTGACGGCGCTGAGGACCGCCGCCCGGGCCGGGAAGCGCGTCGCCTCGATCTGTACGGGTGCCTTCGTCCTGGCCGAGGCGGGCCTGCTCGACGGCCGCCGGGCCACCACGTACTGGACGTACACCCGCGAACTCGCCGCGAAATACCCGTCGGTGGTCGTGCAGCCGGACGCCCTGTTCGTCCAGGACGGCCAGTTGCTCACGTCGTCCGGGTACGCGGCCGGCATCGACCTGTGCCTGCACATCATCCGTACCGACTACGGGGCCGCGGTCGCCAACAACGTCGCCCGGCTCGCGCTGGTGGCACCCGTACGGCCGGGCGGGCAGGCCCAGTTCACGCAGACGCCGCTGCCGCCGGAGACGGGCACGTCCTTCGCGGAGACCCGCGCCTGGGCGATGACACGGCTCGACCAGCCGCTCACCCTCACGGATCTCGCCCGGCACGCGAGCGTCAGCGTGCGGACGCTCACCCGGCGCTTCCACGCGGAGACCGGGCTCAGCCCGTTGCAGTGGCTGCTGCACCAACGCGTCGAGCGGGCACGGGAGTTGCTGGAGACGACGACACTCCCGGTCGACCAGGTGGCTCGCGCGAGCGGCCTCGGCACGGCGGACTCCCTGCGTCTGCACCTGCTGCGCCGCGTCGGCCTCACCCCCTCCGACTACCGCGCCACCTTCACCCGCCTCACCCCGGCCTGACCCCCGCGGTCGTACGCCCCCGCCCGCCCGCCGGAGCCCGGGGACGTACTGACACGGGTTTCCGCCGTGTCGCCCGGCGGGCCGAGTCGTTGGTCCGGGTACGGCCCGGAATCACCGGATATACGCGGCGGGCACGGTCGATACGGCACCCGGGACCCGATCCCGGACGAAGGAGGAGCGCGATGGGCACGGACCTGCGGGGTACTGGCGGCGGTGCGGGCAAGGCGGGTGTGCGGGCGGCGGTGCTGGGCGCGGTGGCCGGGGCCGCGCTGCTGCCGGCCGGTGCCGCCCACGCGAGCGTCATCGGGGTGGGCAACGCGGTGTTCGGCAACGCCTGCGTCAACCAGGACCACGGCGTGCGGTCCGCGGGCGCCACGGTGGCCGGCAGCGGGTTGGGCAGCGGCAATCAGGCCGGGCTGCCGCTGAGCCTGCCGCGCAACCACTGCGGCTCCAGCGGCATCGTCTGCACCGCCGTATTCGGTTCCAGCGTCTGACCTGAGGGGTGACCGGCGGGGCGGCGGTGAACACGGTGGCGGAGACGCCGGTGGGGGACAGGGCGGTGACTGAGCTGCTGGCGCTGGGCGGGCGGGCCCTGCCGCTGCTGCGGGAGTGGACGGCCTCGGCCCCGGACTGCGGCGTGGCGCGGGCGCTGCTGGTCCTGGCCACCTGCGACAGCCTCGGCGACGCCGCTCTCAAGGAGCAGTTGGTGGCCGCGCACGAGGCCGCGCGGGCCGCCGGGGAGCGGGAAGCGTCCCTGGTCTACGGGGTGTTCCTCTTCTCCCACCGGCAACACCGGCTGACCGCCGACCACTTGGTGGCGCACTTCGGCCGGTGGCCCGCCGACGAGGTGGCCGGGCTGATGCTGGGGGCGTTCCACGCCTGCGCCGATCCCGCCGACCGTGCCCGCGGCGACGCCCTGGTCGAGGAACAGGCGGTGTCCGCGGGCCCGGAGAGCTGGCCGTGGACGAGCTGGCTGGCCGCGACAAGAGCGGAGCAGGGCCGGGTACGCGAGGCGCGCGAACTGGCCGTACAGGCGCTGGAGTCGCATCCCCGCTCGGGGGTGGCCGCGCATGCCCTCGCCCACGCGGAGCACGAACTCGGGACGGGCCGCGCGGGCGCCGATTTCCTGGACGACTGGCTCGCGGCCGACCCGGACGCGGTGCAGTCGCGGCACCTCAACTGGCATGCCGCACTCCAGTCGATCGCCTGCGGCGACTTCCCCGACGCGCGCCGGCGGGCGGACACGGCGCTGGCGCGCGGGGACGTGGGAATGCGGGCCGCGACGAACTGGCGGCTGCTGCTGGCCGGTCAGACCCCGGCCGGCCGCAGTGACCCGGCCCACGTAAGGGAGTTACTGGCCGGGCCCGGCGGCATGGCGGAGGTCTTCCACACCTTCAACCTCGCGCTGGCCCTGGCCGTGGAGGCCGCCACCGACGACCTGCGCGTCCTGGCCCGCAGGGCCGCCGCCGACCCGCGCCCCGAATTCCGCGACGCCCTGGCCCCCGTCGTCCTAGCGCTGGCGGAGATCACCGAGGGCCGTCCGCGTACGGCGGTGGACCTCCTGTCCGGCCTGGGCGGGAAGACGGAGTGGATCGGCGGGGTGCGGGTCGAGCGCGAGATCATCCAGGACACGCTGGCCCGCGCGCTGGCCGACGCGGGCGAACACGAGCGCGCGGCCGGGCTGCTGCACCACCGCACCGGCACGCGCCGCCACCACGTCTACGAAGACCTCCTTCTCAACGCCGCTTCCCCGGCGGTTCGTTGATCCCTCACCGTCGCCCCGGGCGGTCGGCCGCGACCGGGCCCGGCGGCCCCGCGTTCCTTCCGGAGAAGTGCCATGGCCGTACCCCAGATGATCGTCGTCTCGCTGCCCGGCAGCGGCACCCCACTGCTCGCCGACCTCACCACCGCGCTCGGCTACACCTCCTACGGCACGATGAGCGGCGACCCGGCCGTCGGCGGTGAACAGCCCGGCCCCGGCGAGGTCTACCGGCTGCTGACCGCCGCCCACGGTCCGGACCGGGGCGCACTCCTGCTGAACCCGCACCGAACGGACCGGGAGACGCTGGAGGCCGCCTTCCACGAGGCGGTCGGCGCGCTGTGGCGGGTGTGGTGGACACGGCTGGGCCAGCCCACCACCCTCGCCTCACCCGTCGACCCCGACACCGAGGCCCGTCTGACCCGTCGGCCGGACACCGAACTGCTCAACCTGCTGCCCGGCCAGGGCTGTTGGTACCTCACCGGCCTGGACCTCGGACGTGCCGACGCCGGATTCCTGCGTACCTGGCACGCCGGCGGCCGGCCGCCCATCGTCTTCCACCACCGGGACCTCCGCGACCGGATCGTCAGCCAGATCCGCGCCCTGTCCCAGCCCCACGACCGGGTCGGCTCGATGCCCGAACACCTCGTCTACCGCGACATCCTGGCCGCCCAGCCCAGCCTGGACGCCAAGATCTCCCTCGCCCTGACCGACCCCTGCTTCCCCGGCATGCGGGAAGCCCGGCACAGCCAATGGCTGCTCCAGCACCCGGCGGTCTGCGTGCTCACCCACGAAGAACTCGTCGGCCCCGACCACGGCGGCTCCACCCAAGCCCGGGAGCAGGCCCTCACCCGACTCCTGCACACGATCGGCCACCCGGGCTCGCCTGCCGATCTCCCCGCGGCGGCTGTCGGCGGGGACGACTCGGCCGTAGGGGCCGGACGGCGACTCTTCACCGCCGCCCACGAGCGGCTGCTCCGCCGCCACCACGGCGACCTCCTGAGCCTCGACCCGTCCGGGGCGGCGGTCACCGCCCGGCGAGACGTCATCCCCGCGCCCGCGCGGTAATCCCTCCACGCGGTCTCGCCACGCGGTGGACCTCTCGGCGCCCGGGTCCGGCGGCGTACACCTTGGGGGTTCCGACCGGCAGTTGGGGGTCGGCCGGTGCTCAAGTTCCGTGCGGCTCGCGCCGAAAGGGAGGACAGAGGCCGTCATGTCCGGTCTGTCCGTAGCCCTTACCCCTTACCTCATTCCTTCCTCTTCTTCTTCGACGGAGTGTCCATGCGCGTGCTTGTGCGTTGGCTGGCGCCTGCTCTGCTGGCTGTTGTTCCGATGGTCGGTGGGGTCGGCGCGGTGGCCGCGTCCGGCAAGGAGCCGGTCGCGGTGGAGCGTTCCGCCCGGGCGGTGCCGGGCCAGTACATCGTCACGGTCAAACCCGCCTACTCACCGCAGGAGGTGCTCGGGCGGCTGGGGGTCAGGCCGCTGTTCACGTACGGCACCGCGCTGCGCGGGTTCGCCGCCGCCCTGACCCCCGTCCAGTTGGGGCTCGCCCGCACACTGCCCGCCGTCGCGGCCATCGAGGAGAACAGCGCGGTCAGCCTCGACGGCACACCGTCGCCACGGGCGCTGAACCGGGAAGCCGGGCGGACCCGGTACGCGGAAGGCGCGGAAGGTGCGGCAGGCGCGGCGGGCGCGGCGGGCGCGGGACGTGCGGCCGAGCCGACCGTCGGGAGCTGGGGCCTGGACCGGATCGATCAGCGCACCCTTCCGCTCGACGGCCGGTACAGCGTGACCGGCACCGGCCGCGGGGTCACGGCGTATGTCCTCGACACCGGGATCGAGACCGCCAACGCCGAGTTCGAAGGACGGGCCACCGTCGGGTTCGACGCCGTCGGGGACGGGCACGACGGCCAGGACTGCCATTCCCACGGCACCCACGTGGCCGGCACCATCGGCGGCAGGACGTACGGTGTCGCGCGCGAAGTGTCCCTGGTCGCGGTCCGCGTACTGGACTGCACCGGCGACGGCACCACGGCCCAGACCATCGCCGGCCTCGACTGGGTCGCCGCCCACGCCCGGCACCCGGCCGTACTCAACGCGTCCATCGGCGATTCGGCCTCCCTCGCGATCGACACCGCGACCGACGCGCTCGCCGACAGCGGTGTGCTGCCCGTCGTCTCCGCCGGCAACGACGCGGCGAACGCCTGCGACGCCTCCCCGGCCCGGGCGGACAAGGCCCTCACCGTAGGCGCCGTTGACCGCCAGGACCGTCAGGCCGGATTCAGCAACTACGGCCCGTGCGTGGGGTTGTACGCGCCCGGCGTCGACATCGTCTCCGCTCGACTCGGCGGTGGCTCGCGGACATTGAGCGGTACGTCCATGGCCAGCCCGCATGTCGCGGGCGCCGCCGCGCTCGTCGAACAGCGGGACCCCAATCTCACACCCGAGGAGGTCGCCCGCCGGCTCACCGACACCGCCACACAGGGGGTTCTCACGTCTCTCGGCCCGGACTCGCCCGACCGGCTTCTGTACGTCGGCGACCTCTGAGGCGAGGCGGCGGCCTGCGGGGGGTCTTTGTCGGGCGGGCGCTCAGGCGGACGTGGCGAGGTTCTTCTCCAGGGCGGCCAGGTAGTTGGGCAGGTGGTGGTCCTTGACGCCGACGGTCTCGGGTGCGAAGAGGTCGGCGCCCAGGCCCTTGGCCCGGTCCTGGAGCCCGGCGATCAGGGGCATGCTCTCGTGGAGACTGCCGTTCGCGTCGAAGTAGCGAAGCGCGCTGACGTGCGTGTAGACGGGCTCCGGCGGGAGCTGGGGGACGATGTCGTTGTTGTTGACGAAGCGGTAGAAGCGGTTCCTGAAGGCCGTGTTGTGCGCGCCGGCGAGCAGCCGTTCGCATGTGCGGGGCTGGCCGAAGGTGTAGACGCCGTCGGGCAGCAGTCGCGGCTGCTCGAAGTAGAACCGGGCGCCGGCCAGCATCGCCAGGGCCCCGCCGAGGCTGTGACCGGTGAACCAGATGCTCTGCCCGTCGGTGCGGAACTCCTGGATGGTGTCCCGGATCCGCGGATAGACGGACTGGAGGGCCTGGTGGAAACCGTAGTGGACGAAGCCCTTGTTCGCGGGGCCGGGCACGGGCGGAGTGTCGACGTCGGTCAGCCAGTCGCGGATCTTCGCGACCTCGGTGCCGCGGAAGCCGGTGACGATCATGCGGTCGTCGGCCATGACGTAGGCCTGGGTGTCCTCGATGGGGAACGGCATCTCGTGCGTCGACTCGAAGTACCGCACCTTGTCGAAGCCCCACGCGGCGGCCTGCGCCTCGATGCCGTCCGAGTCCAGCGTGGCCAGTTGGGCCGCGCGTGCCATCCAGTAGGCGTGCGGGAGGGAGTAGCGCGTCGTCGAGTGGTCCAGCGCGGGGATGGCCATCGGGTTCCTTCCGGGAGAACCGCAGCGAGTCGCCGAGCAACGTAGCTCCGTACGCCGTCGAAGAGGCGTCGGCCGCGCCTGCGGCCACTCGTACGGACGCAGCGCTCCCGTTCTCATGGCTGACTTTTATGGCGACCCGTCCATGGCCGCTCGCGGCCGATCATGAGCCGCTGGGTGCGGTGCATCGGGAGGGCGGCCAGTTCGCCGGGCGCGACGAAGCGGAGTTCCGTGGACTCGTCGGACATGGCGAGCGCGCCGCCGCTGTTGCCGCTCGGCGTTCAGCCGGTCGCCGAGTCGAGTGTCGTGAGGGTGAAATCGTGCAGACGCATGATGAGTTGGCCCGCGCGGACCCAGGCGATACGGGGGTCGTCGAAGGCGACGCCGACCGTGTCCACGGTGAGGGGTTCCGGGCGGCCGGGGGCGTAGAGGACACCCCGTACCCCGGCCAGGGCGAAGCGGCGGACGCGTAACACCGCGTACTGGCCGCGCAGATGGGGGCAGGCCCGTACGGACGCGGCCGCGCACGGTACGCACAGCGGCGGGTGCGTGGTCAGCAGGTCGGACGGCCAGGACGCGGGGTCGGCCGGGTCCTCGCCCAGCAGCCACAGCACGCCGTCGCCGTCACGGTCGGCGGGCCCGCCGCACACCTGGCAGAGCAGTTCGCCCATCGCCCGCCGTTGCCGCAGGGCGTGCACCTGCCCGTACTCCGGCCGCCCCCGCCCCGGCATCGACGGGACCCGGGCCCACAGGACGCTGTCGCTGTCCCGGTCGTACGGCTTCTCGTCCGCGTACCCGATCCCGGCGCCGCGACGCCGGGCCACCACCCGCGGCCCCGGCCGTACTTCCCCGCTCCACTGCGCGATGTACGGCACGAGATCCGTCCGCGGAAACACCCCCACGGGCGCCCGCTGTTCGCGGGCCGGGGGAGGCGCGGCGGACGCGCGCCGCGCCTTGCGGGCAGGGGTGAGTGACATGATGGTGGTCCCTTCAAGGAGGGCGGAAGCGGCGGTTTACTTGGCGGTAGGGCGCCGCTTCCGGACGTCGAGCCGGGTGTGCCGGATCTCGTCTGTTGGCTCTGATGCCGGCAGCTCTATAGTGTTCTAAAGCACCATCGGGGTCAAGGTGGTGTTTTAAAGTGCCTTAGAACAGGAGGGGATCATGTCCGGGAACCCGCCCGCACTGCCGCCCTATCGGCGGATCGCCGCCCATATCAAGGGGCGGATCGAGCGCGGCGAACTCCAGCCCGGCGACCGCATCCCCTCCGTCCGCGACATCATCCGGGACGAGGCCGTGTCCGTGGCGACGGCCACTCGGGTCGCGGCCGTCCTGCGGGCGGAGGGCTACGCGCAGACGATCCCCGGCATCGGGACGGTGGCACGCGTCCCCGGCAAGATCACGCCCGGCCCCGACCGGCTCCAACTCCAGCGAACCACGGGAAGCGGCTTCCGTTCCGGCGAGCGCGCCGAGATCATCAGTGCCGAACTCCTGCCCGCGACAGGGGAGATCGCCGACGCGCTCGAAGTGGACGAGGGCAGTGCGGTCGTCCGGCGGCGACGGCGCTATCTGGACGACGAGGGCGTGATCGCTGTCTCCACGTCCTGGCTGTCGGGGGAGTTGGCCGACGCCGCGCCCGAACTCCTCTCGGCCGAGCCGCTGCCCGCCATGACCTTCGGGCTGATCGAGGACCGTACGGGCCGCCGGGCGGTGAAGCGACGGGACGTCGTGTCGCTGCGCCCGGTCCCGGCGGACATCGCCCCGCTCCTGGGCGTCGACCCGGGCGTCCTCGCGCTCACGATGGCCAACCACTACTGGGACCAGCACGGCCAAGTCACCGAGTACGCCCGCGATTTCATGAGCGCCGACCGCCAACTGACCGCGGACTACGACCTCGAATAGCCCCGCGGCCGCGCGTCGGCGCGGCCCGAGTCACGGGACCCGCGTACCGTGCGAGCGCGGGGGAGGTCATGGGCCAGTCAAGCAACTCCGGTGCGGCGGCGGGTCCAAACATGGGGCTGACCGTCTGGCACGACGTGGCGCCCGCTCGGCGCTCGAAGGCGCGCCCCCAGGCCCGCGGTGGGCGGCCGCAGTGGACCGGCCCCGCGCGGCGGCCGCACCCCCGGCGCTGGATAGGGTGCGGGCATGGGTGAGGTGCTGCACGTCAAGGGCCGTGTGCTCGTCGGACCGGACGACGTACGCGACGAGTTGTGGGTGCTCGACGGCAAGGTCACGTACGAGCGGCCCGCCGCCGAGGCGGAGGGGACCGTCAACGGCTGGGTGCTGCCGGGCCTGGTCGACGCCCACTGCCATGTGGGGCTGGACGCCCACGGCGCCGTGCCCGAGGCGACCGCCGAGAAGCAGGCCCTCACCGACCGGAAAGCCGGCACGCTGCTGCTGCGGGACGCCGGTTCGGCCAGCGACACGCGCTGGATCGACGACCGCGCCGATCTTCCGAAGATCATCCGGGCCGGGCGCCACATCGCCCGCACCCGCCGCTACATCCGGAACTACGCGCACGAGATCGAGCCCGGCGACCTGACCGCGTACGTCCGCCGCGAGGCGCGCCGAAGCGACGGCTGGGTGAAACTCGTCGGCGACTGGATCGACCGCGAGGTCGGCGACCTCACCGCCTGCTGGCCGAAGGACGCGCTCGCCGAGGCCATCGCCGCCGCCCACGAGGAGGGCGCCCGGGTCACCGCGCACTGCTTCGCGGAGGACTCCCTCGCCGATCTGGTGAACGCCGGGATCGACTGCGTCGAGCACGCCACCGGCCTCACCGCCGAGACGATCCCGCTCTTCGCCGAGCACGGCGTCGCCATCGTGCCGACCCTCGTCAACATCGCGACCTTCCCCGACCTCGCGGAGGCAGGCGACATCAAGTTCCCGCGCTGGGCGGACCACTTGCGCCGCCTGCACGCCCGCCGGTACTCCACCATTCGCGACGCGTACGACGCCGGGATCGCGATCTACGCCGGTACGGACGCGGGCGGCAGCCTCGCCCACGGCCTGATCGCGGCGGAGGTCGCGGAACTCGTACGGGCCGGACTGCCGGTCAACGCGGCGCTGTCGGCGGCGACTTGGGGCGCGCGCGGCTGGCTCGGACACGAGGGCCTGTCGGAGGGCGCGCCGGCCGACCTCGTCGTGTACGACGCGGACCCCCGCGAGGACATCCGCGTCCTGTCCGCCCCCCGCCACATCATCCTCCGCGGCACCCTCCTGACGTAGCCCGTGGCGAGGCCGCGAACATCGCGGCCGACCGTCACGCCGTTGCGCCCGCCCAACCGACCGCCAACTCGCCTTTGTCTGCGCTCTGTTCGGCCGGGTGCCACGGCCTCGGGAGTCGCTATCGTGCGGGCGTGACCGATGCCGGGCGGCGACCGCTGCTCTTTCTGGACGTCGACGGACCGCTGATCCCGTTCGGGGCGCCGGAGGGATATCCCTCGTACCCGCATCCGTCGGATCGGACCGGTCCCGAAGCGTACGGGGCCGGGGCGAATCCGCTGCTGGCTCGGATCAACCCCGCCCACGGTCCCCAACTGGCCGCGCTGCCATGCGAGTTGATCTGGGCCACGACCTGGGGGAACGACGCGAACGAGTGGATCGCGCCGCGGCTCGGGCTCCCGCCGTCGCCCGTGATGGTCTGGCCGGAGCCGTCCGAAGCGGACGCTCGGGACGAGCGGAACGGGCTGCACTGGAAGACTCGCGCCCTCGTCGGCCGGGCGGCCGGGCGGGCGTTCGTCTGGGTCGACGACGAGATCACCGACATCGATCGGGCCTGGGCGTCCGCACATCACCGGGCCCCGGCCCTGCTCCACCGCGTCGACCCCCGCAGGGGCCTCACCGACGCGGACTACACCGCACTCCAGGCGTGGCTGCACGGGGTTTGCGGGACGCCGCCGTCACCCGGCCGCTGAACAACCGGGCCGGGCGCTTCCCTGCGAACCGCCACAAGGGGTGGCCTGGGAGAACCGGGCGTCGAAGGGAAGGGCATAGGTTGCTCCGTGGGGCGTGAACAAAGAGACGAAAACCACCCGTACGGGTGAACTCGCTTCGGGTAGCCGTCAATTCACTCTCAGTGCGTAAATATTGCCGGGTCGAAGTCCCCGGCCGCTGTCCCCCATCAGCGCGTGCCGGGGGCTGCCATACCTCTCGTGGGAGTCCCACCTTGCACCGCACCAGCAATTTCCGCCTGCCCGCACGCCGTTCGGCCGCCGTTCTCGGCGCCGCCGTGGCCCTCACGGCCGCCGGCGCCGTCGCCGTCGCACCGGCCGTCCAGGCGGCGCCCGCCGGCTCGAAGGACGGCGGCGCGGCCACCGCGGCCGTCCTGCGCGCGAATCTGGATGTCTCGCTGCTCAACAAGACCGTCGACGTGCCGCTGAACATCTCGCTCAACGACGTGCAGGCGCCCGCCGACGCCGACGAGACCGCGCTCACCGTGGACGTCGGCCACGGCGTGGAGGCCGGGCGCCAGGTCAGCATCCTGCGGGCCGCGGCCGCCACCGCTAAGGCCACCGCCGACGACGAGCAGGCCCAGGGCTACGCGAATCTCGTCAACGCCCAGATCCACGTGCCGGGTCTGCCGCTGCTCGCCCTCGTCAAGGCCGACGCGGTGACCTCCACGGCCACCTGCCGGGTGGGCGAGCGGCCCACCGCGTCCTCGCACCTCGTGGGCGTCACCGTGCTCGGCCGGCGGATCGACCTCCAGGCGGTCGGTACGACGAACCTCCAGGTCGCCGGTGTCGGCCAGGTCAGCCTGGACCTGACCCGTACGGTCGTCACGTCGAACACCGCCGCCGCGACCGCGCTGCAACTCAAGGTCCACATCAACCCGTTGAGCCTCGGCGTCGCCGACGTCTCCGGCGACATCACCCTCGCGCAAGCCGGTTGCCGCACCCCGCAGCCCTCGGGCTCGACCGGCGGCGCCTCCAACGGCGGTGCCACGACCGGCGGTTCCACCAACGGCGGCAGCACCTCGGGCAGTACGACCACGGGTTCGACCTCCGGTACGACGACAGGTACGACGACCGGCTCCACCTCGGGCACCACGAACGGCGGCGCTTCCAACGGCGGTGCCACGTCCACCGGCTCGACCTCCGGCGCCACGACGAGCGGCACGACGACCGGCACCTCCAACGGCGGTGCCACGAACGGCGGTTCGACCACTGGCACGACGACCGGCGCGACCACCGGCGCCACGACGGGCGCCGGCACCTCCGGCGGCACCTCCTCCGGCGGCCAGACCGGCGGCCACACGGGTGGCTCGACCGGCTCCCAGACGGGCTCCCAGACCGGCGGCTCCACCGGCGGAGCCGCCCCCGGCGCCCCCTCCACCCAGACCGTCGCCGACACCGGCGACCTCGCCGAGACCGGCGCGAGCTCCAGCACCCCCTACCTCGCCGCCGGCGCCGCCGTCCTCGTCGCCGCGGGCGCCGGAACCTTCCTGCTGACCAGCCGCCGCCGCAAGCCGGGCGCCCACTCCGCCGACTCCGAGTCGTGATCGACACAAGGCGGTAACAAGCCCCAGGGGCGGCGTCCGGCAACGGCGCCGCCCCCGTAGGCTGTTGGGTGCGTACGGCAGCAACTACGGCTGACACGGGCAGGACGGACGTCTTTCTCAGCTCGGCGCTGGGGGATGAGACACACGTGCTGGGGCAAAAGGGCGGGGCTGGCATGGGTGACGGGCTTTTCGCGGGCAGGTACGAACTCGCGGAGTTGCTCGGTTCCGGTGGAATGGCCCGGGTGCACCGGGCCCGTGACACCCGGATGGGCCGGATCGTCGCCATCAAGACGCTGATACCCGAACTGGCCCAGGACCCCGACGCCCGCCGCAGGTTCGCCCGTGAGGCGCACGCCGCAGGCGTCCTCAACCACCCCGGCATCGTCACCGTCCACGACCAGGACGAGGTCCACGACGGCGACACCGTGGTGCCGTATCTCGTCATGGAGTACGTACGCGGCGGAACGCTGGCCCAACTCGTCCGCGAGCAGGCTCCGTTAGAGCCCGAGCGGGCGGTACGCATCATCTGCGACATCCTGGACGCCCTGGCCCACGCGCACGCGCACGGCACGGTCCACCGCGATGTGAAGCCCGCGAACGTGATGGTCACCGACGAAGGCGCCGTCAAGGTCGCCGACTTCGGCATCGCCCGCGTCCTGGACGTCGACACCCGGCTGACCGCCACGGGCTCCTCCATCGGCACCCCCAGCTACATGTCGCCGGAGCAGATCAACGGCGCCGATGTCGACGCCCGCAGCGATGTGTACGCGGTCGGCTGCGTGCTCACCGAACTGCTCACCGGCAAACCGCCGTTCGTGGACGGCAACCCGCTCAATCTGATGTACCGCCAGGTGCACACCGCGCCGCCCGCCCCCTCCAGCCGCAACCCGCGGGTGACCGGCGAACTCGACGCGCTGGTGCTCTCCGCCCTGGCCAAGGACCCCGCCCGGCGGCCCGCCGACGCGGGCGTCTACCGGGCCCAGTTGTGGGCGTGGCTCACCGCCGCCCGCTCGGACACCGTGACCGGCCCGGCGACCGTACCGCTGCGCGACCCGTACGCGCGGCCTCCCGTGCCCCAGCCGTCGACCCCGCCGCCGTCGACCCCACCCTCGACCCCTCCGCGGGCGACCCCGCCGCCCGCGAACGACCCGCGGGCCACCTTCGGCGTCGGCTCCCCGCTCCCGTCCCTACCGGCCCGGTCGCCGCAGCCCCCGCCCGGCCCCTACGTGCCCTTCCCACGGCCGGCCGTCGGCGCGGGCGTCCCGCCGGCCGAGCACCCCGCGTACTCGCGCGCGCCCCAAGTCCCGCAGCCGCCGCCGTACTTCCCCAGCACCCCGCCGCCGCTCAACAGCCGTACGCGCAAGGGCCGCAACCGCCGCGGCTGGATACTCGCGGCCGCCGGGCTGGCCGTCGCGGGCACGGTCACCGGGGTGGTCCTCTCCCAGTTGCCCAGCGGCCACCCCGCCGATCCGACGCCCGGCCCCACCCGCACCGGCACGGCCCCCGTCCGGGACCAGGCCGCGCTCACACTGCACGGCGGCAAGGAGGGCAGCGGCTACGGCGGCGGCGTCGACGCGGTCATCCGCCCGTCGTCGAAGAAGGGCGGCACCCTGCGGCTGGCCTCCTCCTACCTGGACGACAACATGCTCGACCCGGCCGCCACCTACACCCAGGCGGCCTGGAATCTCCAACGGCTCATTCTGCGCAAGCTGGTGGACTACGCGCCCGCGCCCGGCGCCGACGGCCGCAAGCTCGTCCCCGACCTGGCCACCGACACCGGCCAGGTCAGCTCGGACGGTCTGACCTGGACCTTCCACCTCAAGGCGGGGGTCGCCTTCGAGGACGGCTCGGCGATCACCTCCAAGGACATCAAGTACGGCATCGAGCGCACCTTCGACCGCCAACTCTTCACCGGCCCCTCGTACTTCGTGGACCTGCTCGACCAGGGCCAGCACTACCCCGGCCCCTACGAGGACAGTGACCCCGACAAGCTGGGCCTGAGGTCCGTGGCCACGCCCGACGACTCGACCGTCGTCTTCACCCTCGCCAAGCCCTACGCCGACTTCCGCTACGCCCTCGCGCTGTCGGTGGGCGCGCCCGTCCCGCGCCGGGCCGACCTCGGCGACGGCAAGGACTACGAGAAGCACCCGTACGCCAGCGGCCCCTACAAGGTGGGCAGTTACCAGCAAGGCAAGGCGCTGCACCTGGTCCGCAACACCGCGTGGCAGCAGTCCACCGACGCCGTCCACTCGGCGCTGCCCGACACGATCGACGTCAAGACATACAACACCCAGGACGAGGTGGAGGCGGCCCTGCTCGACGGGGGCGCCGACCTCGACCTCGACATGGTGACCCTCAGCGACCAGACCGAGACGAGGATTCTCAACTCCGCGTCGTTGAAGGCCAACACCGACCCCGCGTACAGCGGTTCCACCCGCTTCCTGAGCCTGCGGACCGATGTGAAGCCCTTCGACAACACCAACTGCCGCTGGGCGGTGGAGTACGCGGTCGACCGGGCGACGGTACGGGCGGCGCTCGGCGGCCAGTACGAGGGCGGCGACGTGGCCACCACGCTGCTGCCGCCCACCAGCGACGGCTACGACCCCAAGGCCACCCCCTTCATCCGGCCCGACGGTCAGCCCTACCCCGACGAGGCGAAGAAGTACCTCGGCATGTGCGGCAAGCCCAATGGCTTCACGGTGACACTGGCAGGCGTCAAGGGCGTGGCGCGGCTGGACGACACCCTCCAGGCGATCATCACCTCGCTCAAGGCCATCGGCGTGGACGCCAGGATCGTCACCGAGCAGTCCACCACCTTCTACGACACCCTGCTGTCGCCCGACAAGCTCAAGTCCAAGGGCTGGGGCATCATCCTGACCGCGTGGGCCGCGGACTGGCCCACCGGCGGCGGCTTCATGCGCTCCCTGATCCAGCCCGGCGGCGCCAACAACTACGCCGGGCTGGACGACAGCACCGTCAACGACATGGTCGAGGCCGCCGACCGGCTCACCGACCCGGCCGAGGCCGCCACCGCGTGGAAGAAGATCGACGCCTCCGTGATGGCCGACGCCACGATGGTCCCGCTCGTCTACGACCGGCACCTGCTCTACCGCGGCCCCCGGCTCACCAACGTCTACGAGCACCAGGTGCTCGGCGGCGTCGACCTCACCGCGCTGGGCGTCAAGCCGTAGCGGTCGCCAGCGCGTTGACGAAACCGTCGGTCGTACGGCGGTCGCGCACCGCGATCCGCAGCCAGTCGGGGCCGAGCCCGGGGAAGGTGTCGGCCCGGCGCACCGCGTAGCCCAACTCCCGCAGCCGCGTCCGCACATCGGCCGCGCCCGGCAGCCGCAGCAGGACGAAGGGACCCGCGGGGGTGTCGCCCGCGACCGTCAGACCGGGGAAGTCCAGCAGCCGGTCCACGAGATACGCCCGGTCCGCGGTCACCGTACGGGCCGCCTCCGCCGCCTCCGCCAGCGCCTGCGGCTCCACGCACGCCCGGGCCGCCGCCAGCGCGGGCGTCGAGACCGCCCACAACGGCTGCGCGCGCTCCAGCGCGGCGATCAACTCCGGCTCCCCGAGCACGTATCCGATCCGCAGTCCGGCAAGCCCCCAGGTCTTGGTGAGGCTGCGCAGCACCACGAGGCCGGGCACGCCGCCCTCGGCCAGCGTCTCGCGCTCGCCCGGCACCGCGTCCATGAACGCCTCGTCGACCACCAGCGTCCGCCCGGGACGCGCCAACCGCCGTACGAGGGCGGCCGGATGGAGTACCGAGGTGGGGTTCGTCGGATTGCCGACGACCACCAGGTCCGCGTCGGTCGGCACGGCGTCCGGGTCCAGCCGGAAGCCGTTCGCCGCGGAGAGCACGACGCGTTCCACCGCGTGCCCGGCGGCGCGCAGGGCCGCCTCCGGCTCGGTGAACTGCGGGTGCACCACCACCGCGTGGCGTGGTGCGAGCGCCCGGGCGAGCAGCACGAACGCCTCGGCGGCGCCCGCCGTCAGCAGCACCTCCCGGTCCGGCCTCCCGTGCCGTACGGCCACCGCGTGGCGGGCAGCGCGGCCGTCCGGGTAGGCGGCGAGTCCGGTCAGGGAGGCGGCGATCCGCTCGCGCAGCCACGAAGGGGGCGTGCTGTCACGGACGTTGACGGCCAGGTCGATCAGGCCGTCGCCGACTTCCGCGTCGCCGTGGTGGTGCAGGTCGTAGCCGCCCGTGGCCTCAGCTCGCGTGGGCATGGTGATGGCCGTTGTTGTGGTGAGTGTGGGCGTGGCCGTGCTCTCCGTGCGTGTGGGCGGGGTCGTCGGGGTGGTGGTGCGGCTGCTGGGGCAGGCCCACGCGGTCCTCGAATCCGGGCAGCTTGACCCGGTACAGGCACGAGTCGCAGTTCATCCGCAGATCGCCCTCGATCGTCTCGCGGTAGCGCTCCATGACCAGCTCGGCCAACTCCGGCTCCGGGCCGATCACATCGGCGCACCGCACGTCCAACTCCGCGTGTGCGTCCGCCCATTCCCGCGTCTGGTCCCGTACCCGGTCCGGCAGCACGCCGGTGAACAGGAAGTACGGCAGGACGACGATCCTCCCCCGGCCGCCGGCACGGGGGACCCCGGCGCCCAGCCGCAGGCAGCGGTCCAGGCCGGCCGGCACCGAGGGCTCGGCGAGCGAGACGAACGCGGTCTCCACGCCCGCGTATCCCCGGCCCTCCCACAGCAGTCGGGCGACCTTGAACACCTCGGCGTTCGCGTCCGGGTCGGTCGAACCCCGGCCGACCAGCAGCACGGTGGTGTCCGCGCGGTCCGCGCCCGCCAGCGCCTCGTCCACCCGCCGCTCCAGCACGGTCAGCAGGGCCGGATGCGGGCCCAGCGGGCGGCCGTACGCGTACGACGTGCCCGGGTGGCGGTGCTCCTCGCGGGCCAGCGCCGCCGGGATGTCGCCCTTGGCGTGCCCGGCCGAGACCAGCACCAGCGGCACGGCGGCGAAGTTCCGTATGCCGGTGCCGACCAGTGCGGCCACGGAGTCCGCGAGCGGCGGCGCGGACAGCTCGATGAATCCGCCGCCCACGGGCAACGCGGGGTCCATCGAGGCGAGTTGGGCGACGAACGAGCGGAAGGCCTCGGCTCCCGCGTCGTCACGGGTCCCGTGACCGACGAGCAGCAGGGCGGGGGGATTCACTGGTGGTTCTCCTTCGCGGGGGTGTGCGGTGCCGGTGCGTGCGGTGCCGGTGCGTGCGGTTCCGGTGTGTGCGGCGGCGCGGGGGTGTGCGGCGTCGGCTCGTCGGGCGCGGGGGTGAGCGGCGCCCGAGTGTGTGGCGCCGGTGTGTACAGCAGGGCGTTGAACGCGGCGGCGGCCACCGCGGAGCCGCCCTTCTCCGAGACGTTGCTCACCGCGGGCAGCCCCGACGCCCGCAGGTGCGCCTTGCTCTCCGCGGCCCCCACGAAGCCCACCGGCAGGCCGATGACGAGCGCGGGGGAGGCGTCCAGGGCGATCAGTTCCTCCAGCGCGGTCGGCGCGCAGCCGATCACCCACACCGCGCCCGGGCCGACTTCGGCGTAAGCCAGCCGGACGGCGTGCGCGCTGCGGGTCAGCCCGGGCGCGGCCTTGGCGTCGGCCAGCCGACACAGCGCGCGGCGGCCGGTGATCCCGGCGGCGACCATCTCGACGTCCGCGACGACCGGGGCGCCCGCGTGCAACGCCTCGTGGGCGGCGAGCAGTTCGTCCTCGTCCGCCACGAGGTCTGTGGCGTAGCCCAGATCCGCGCTGGAGTGGATCACCCGTTCCAGTACGGCCCGCCGCAGTGGCGGCAGCGCGCTGGTGTCCAGACGCGAGCGCAGGATGCGGAAGGACTCCTGCTCGATGGGGTGGACCGTGCGGTTCACTGGGCGGCTCCTCGGTCGCTCGTCTGCCAGCGGTAGCCGCGCGGGGTGACCATGCGGCCCGATACGTCGCGGGTGGCGGTGTTGCCGACGGTCACGACGGTCACCATGTCGACGGTCGCCGGGTCGAGCGTGGCCAGCGTCGTCAGCTGGACGTGTTCGTCCGGACGGGAGGCCGCGCGTACGACGCCGACCGGGGTCGACGGCGCCCGGTGCTCGGCCAGGATCGACAGGGCCTTCGGGAGCTGCCAGTCGCGGCCGCGGCTGCGCGGGTTGTAGAACGTCACGACCAGGTCGGATTCGGCCGCCGCCCGCACCCGGCGCTCGATCACGTCCCACGGCGTGTGCAGGTCGGACAGGCTGATCGACACGTGGTCGTGGCCGAGCGGCGCGCCCAGCAGCGCGGCGGCGGCGAGCGCGGCGGTCACGCCGGGTACGCCGATCACGTCGATGTCGTCGGCGGCCTCCGCGAGCGCGGGGGAGGCCATGGCGTACACGCCCGCGTCGCCGCTGCCGATCAGCGCGACGGCGTGCCCGGCGCGGGCCTGCGCGACAGCGGTACGGGCCCGCTCCTCCTCGGCGCCCAGGCCCGATTCCAGCACACGGGTGCCCGGGCGGAGCAGGTCGCGGATCTGGTCGACGTACTGGTCGAGGCCGACGACGACGGAGGCGCGCCGCAGTTCGGTGACGGCGCGCGGGGTGACCAGGTCCCGGGCGCCGGGCCCGAGCCCCACGACGGCGAGCCGGCCGCGCGGCCTTCTGCGGGCGACGGCCACGGTGGCCATCGCGGACTTCCGCTTCTGCACGGCGAGTTCGGCGCCGGGGCCCGCGGCGAGGAGGGCGGCGGCCTCGGCGACGGAGGGGGTGCCGACCGCTGCGAGCGGGGCGGGCGAGGGGTTGGGTACGGCCACCTCCGCGAGGGCGGTGGCCGGGTACGTCAGCAGGGGTACGCCGAGATGGGCGGCGGCCGCCACGATCCCGGCCTCGTCCGCCTTGGCGTCAACGGTCGCCAACGCGGTGAGACTCGCCGGCGCCAGGCCCCCGGCGTCAAGGCCCTCCGCGACGAGCGCGAGCACTTCGTCCCGGCCGACACCGCGACTGGCACCGACCCCGACGACAAGCGACGGCGGCCGCACGAACACGATCCTCCGCGGTTCGCCATCCCCCTCCCCGCCCCCGCCGACAACCCGGTCCGTCACCCACACGACATACCCGTCCGGGACCTCGTCGGGGGTCGCCGTCCCCCCGACGCTCGCCGCGTCCGGCGGGTACGGGACGGCGCTGTCCGGCGGTGCCGTGCCGGCACTGGCCGGTCGGTTGTGCGCGTGCGCGCCTGCGTCTGCGGGGCCGGCGGCAGGCTCGGTTGCGCCCGTACGGGCGGTGGCAGGCCGGGGCCCGTCGGGGGCCGGCGTTCCCCCACTTCCCGCCGCGTCCGGCGGAAGCGAATCGCTGCTGCTCGGCGGTGCCGTGCTGGCGTCGGCCGGTCGGGTGCGCGCGTGCGCGCCCGCCTCTGCGGGGCTGGCGCCAGCCTCGGTTGCGCCCGTACGGGCGGTGGCAGGCCGGGCCTCGTCGGGGTCCGCCGTCCCCCCACTTCCCGCCGCGTCCGGCGGAAGCGGGACGGCGCTGTCCGGCGGTGCCGTGCCGGCATCAGCCGGCTGGGTGTGCGCGTCTGCGGGGCCGGCGTCAGGCCGGGGCTCGTGGGGGGTCGGCGTTCCCCCACTTTCCGCCGCGTCCGGCGGTGCCGTGCCGGTGTCGGACGGATGGGGGTGGGTGTCCGCGGCCGCGGGGCCGGCGGGGGGCGGCGTTGGCCCGGTTGTGGGCGCGCCGCAGGCGGGGAGTGGGGGGAGAGGCCACGTGGCGTCCGCGTGGAGAGCGACGGCGGAGCCGTCGACCATCGCGCGGGTCACCGCCGCCACCGCCCCCTCCACCGGATAGGGGAGCAGGTCGAGCGCCCCCACCCCCACCGAATCCGTCGCGGTCGTGATGACGGCCGCGGCCCCGAGCACCGCCGAGACCTCCTCCGCGAGCGCGTTCGCGCCACCCCCGTGCCCGCCCAGCAGCGCGACCGCGTGCCGATGCGTCTCGTCCACGGTCACGACCCCGGGGTCGACCCCCTTCCCCGCGAGCAGAGGCGCCAGCAACCGCACCGCCGCCCCCGTCGCCAGGAAGACCACCAGCTGGTCGCACTCCGCGAAGGCGGCCGGCAGTGTTTCCCGCACGGGCCCCTCGTAGCGCCGGGTCCGCCCGGGCCACGCGGCGGCCAGCCGCTCCGCGCCCGTACGGCCCGCCGCCGTCGCCGAAATGAGCCCGATCACGAAACCGCTCCTTCTTCCTGTACCACCGACGTCACAGACGTCACCCCGGGGCGGACGCCCCAGAGCACGAACACGGGGTTCGCGGCCGCCAGCCGCGTCACCTCACCGGGCAGCGGCGCCAGCCGCGAGGACTGCAACAGCACCCCGTCGACGGCCAGTCCCGCCGCCCGCAGGGCGCTTCGTACCTCCGCCACCCGGTCCACCGCCGCGAGGGTCACGACGACGCACCGCCGTACCCGCTCCGCGCACCCCGCCACGATCCGCGCGAGATCGCGTCCGCCGCCGCCGACGAACACCGCGTCGGGCGCGGGGAGTTCACCGAGCACGCCGGGCGCGGAACCGTGCACGACCTGGACGTCCACGCCGTGCGCCGCCGCGTTCGCGCGTACCCGCGCGGCCCCCGCCTCGTCCCGCTCGACGGCCACGACCGCCGCGCCGAACCGGGCGCACTCCACGGCCACGGAGCCGGAACCCGCCCCGATGTCCCACACCAACTCACCTGTGCGCGGCCCGAGTCGGGCCAGCACCAGCGCCCGCACCTCGAACTTCGTCACCATCGAGTCGCGGTGCGCGAACTCCTCCTCGGGCAGCGCCCACCCGGCGGGCGCGGCCGGGGGGCCGGCGACCGTACGGGCCGCGCCGGACACCGAAGAGCCGCGCCCGTCGAGGCAGAGCACGACCGAGACCCCGGAGCCCCAGTCCCGGACGGCCGCCTCCTCGGGCGAGACCCGCACCACGGACTCCGCGTCCGTACCGAGCCCGGCGGCCACGACCAGGGTCCGCACGATCCCGGTACGGGCCAGCGCCGCGCCCAACTCCGCGGGTCCGGCGCCCGGTCCGGTCAGTACGGCGGCCTTGCGGTGCGCCCGGCACACGTTCACGGCCGTCCGAAGATCGCGCCCGTGCGCGCTCACCACGACCGCGTCGTCCCAGCTCAGCCCGAGCCGCGCGAAGGCGACCGCGACCGAGGGCGACGACGGCCGTACGTCGAGCGCCGCCGCGCCGAACCGCGCGCCCAGCGCCCGTACGATCCCGAAGAACCCGGGGTCGCCGGACGCCAGCACCAGCACTGGACGGCCGTCGCCTACGTACGCGGCGATCACGTCCAGCGCGGGCGCGAGCGGGCCGAGCACCAACCGCCGTGCCCCGACGGGCAGTTCGACGGGGTCCAGATGCCGGGCCGCGCCCACGACCAGCTCGGCGCCGACCGCGTCGGGCAACGGCCCACCCGTGCCCGTACCGACGACCCGGATCACGTGCTCACCCACCGGAGAGCCCACCGACCGACCCACCGGCCGGCCCGCCCGACTGCCCCCGCGCCTCGCGCAGTTCGCGCCGCGCCGCCGGATCGGCCCGCCGGAATCCGTGGAAGTGCCCAGGGTGGTACAGATGCGACCGTGTTCCGGACGCGGACAGCGCGGGCCCGACCAGGAACAGCGTGTGCTTCCACAACTTGTGTGCCTTGACGGTCTCTTCGAGCGTCCCGATCGTGCAGCGCAGCAGCAGTTCCTCCGGCCAGGTCACCTGGTGCGCGATCACCACGGGCGTGTCCGTGGGGTATCCGCCCTCCAGCAGCTCCGCGCACAACTGCCCCGAGCGCGCCGCCGACAGGAAGATCGCCATCGTCGTGCCGTGCCGGGCGAACTCCCGTACCTCCTCGCCCGGCGGCATCGGCGTCTTGCCGCCGCCCAGCCGGGTCAGGATCACCGACTGCGCGACCTCCGGAATCGTCAACTCCCGTCCCGCCAGGGCCGCGACCGCCGAGAAGGACGAGACGCCCGGCACGATCTCCACCTCGATCCCGAGCGCCGCGCACCGGTCGACCTGCTCCTGCGTACCGCCCCACAGCGCCGGGTCCCCGGAGTGGACACGCGCCACCCGCAGGCCCTCGCGCAGCGCCCGCTCGTAGACCGCGACCACGTCCTCCAGCGACATCGCCGCCGAGTCCAGGATCTCCGCGTCCTCGCGGGCGTGCGTCAGCACCTCGGCCTGTACCAGGCTGGCCGCCCAGATGACGACATCGGCCTCCGCGATGGCCCGCGCCGCTCGGAACGTCAGCAGATCCGCCGCGCCCGGGCCCGCGCCCACGATCGTCACCTTGCCGCCCGTACGGGCGCTCCCGCCGCTCACAGCTTTCCTCCCCTGCCGTCCCGCCGCGCGGGCGCGATCAGCGTCGACAGATACGGCAGCGGCCCGTCCAGCAGCTCTTCGGCCGGCCGGATCGACTCCTCCGGCAGCCCCAGCGCGCTGCCCCACACCGCGCCCTCGGTCCGCCCGGTCTCGCGCAGCGCGGTCGCGACCTCCTCGGCCAGCCGGCCGAACTTGTACGCCACGACCGTGCCCGGCCCCTCCAGCGCCTGCTTGAGCACCGCGGCCCCGGCGGTCACCGGCACGAGCGTCAACGGCTCGGTCCCCTCGGTGAGTACGGCCCCGCTGCGGGCCGCCAGCTCCTGCATCGCGGTGATGCCCGGGACCGTCTCGACGCTGACGCCGTCGACCGACTCGCCGATGGTCTGGGCGAGATAGGTGAAGGTCGAGTAGACGTTGGGATCGCCGATCGTCGCGAACGCCACCGTGCCGTGCGCGCACAGGAGTTCGGCGACCCGCGCCCCCGCCGCGTCCCAGGCGGCCTCCCGACGGGCCCGGTCGCCGCGCTCGTTGAGCGCGAACACGACGCGTACGATCCGCGCCGCGTCCACGTAGTGCAGCACGGTCGCCTCCGCGCGGCCGCGCTCGCCCGTGTCCATCACGGGTACGACCACGACGGCGGCCGCCCGCAGCGCGTTGACGCCCTTCACCGTCACCAGTTCGGGGTCGCCGGGGCCGACACCGACCCCGGTCAGTCGCATGGTCGGGTTCGCGGTCACGCGGCACACCTCTCGACGAAGCGCCTCGCCACGGACGGCTCGGCGGCCCAGTGCACATGCAGGTACGAGGCGTGCAGATTGCCCTGTACGAAGCCCTCGGTACGGCGGTCGGGGCGGACAAAGCCCCACGCGGGGGCCGGGGACGTGCCCGGCTCCACGCGCGTGCGGTGGAATTCGTGGCCGCGCAGCCGGGTGCCGGCCGCGGCCAGGACGTTGTCGCCGAGCGCGACGGCCTCGCGGTAGCCCAGGGTGAGCCGGCCGGTCATCGTGGCCTTCGCGTCCAGTACGCCGCACATCGGGGCGCCGTCCAACTCCCGTACCAGGTACAGCAGTCCGGCGCACTCGGCGGCGATCGGCCCGGTGAAGGCGGCGAGCGCGCCGCGCAGGGGCCCGTTCGCGGACAGTTCGGGCGCGTACACCTCGGGGAAGCCGCCGCCGATCACGACACCGGAAGTGCCCTCGGGGAGCGCTTCGTCGGTCAGCGGGTCGAAGGGTACGGGGTCGGCGCCGGCGGCCGTCAGCAGCTCGACGTGCTCGGCGTACCCGAAGGTGAACGCGGCGCCGCCCGCGACGGCCACGACGGGCCGCGGCGCGAGAGAGCCCGAAGCAGGCCGGGGGAGCGACCCACCGATCTCGGCCGCCGCGTCCCACGCCTCACCCGGCAGCGGCGGCGCGCTGCGCGCCAGCGCCAGCAGCGCGTCGAGGTCGCACGACGCCCGAACCCGCTCGGCCAGCGCCCGCACCCACTCCAGCGCCTCCGCCCGCCGCTCGGCGACCGGCACCAGCCCGAGGTGCCGCGACGGCACCCCCAGCACCTCGGCCCGCCGCAGGGCGCCCAGCACGGGCACCCCCACGTCCTCCAGCGCCTCGCGCAGCAGCGACTCGTGCCGGTCGGAACCGACCCGGTTGAGCACCACGCCGCCGATCCGCACCTCCGGGTCCCACGACCGGAACCCGTGCACCAGCGCGGCCACCGACCGCCCCTGCGCGGACGCGTCCACCACCAGTACCACCGGCGCCCGCAGCACCTTCGCGACCTGCGCCGTCGAACCCAGCTCGCCGTAGCCGGAAGCCCCGTCGTACAGGCCCATCACGCCCTCTACGACGGCGAGTTCACAGCCCGCGGCGCCGTGCAGGAAGAGCGGCGCGATCCGCTCGGGGCCGCACAGGAAGGGGTCGAGATTCCGCCCGGGGCGCCCGGTGGCGAGCGCGTGGTAGCCGGGGTCGATGTAGTCGGGGCCGACCTTGTGCGGGGACACGGCGAGACCCCGCTCGGCGTACGCGGCCATCAGCCCGGTGGCCAGCGTGGTCTTGCCGCTGCCGGAGGAGGGCGCGGCGACGACCAGCCGGGGCACGGCGGAGACGGCGGCGGACGACGACGCGTACGCGGCCGAGGCCGCGCTCATGGCCGTGGTCGCGGACGTGGCCGGGGAGGGGATCGGGGACGAGTTCACCACTCGATACCCCGCTGCCCCTTCTGGCCCGCGTCCATGGGGTGCTTGACCTTGGCCATCTCGGTCACCAGATCGGCCGCGTCGAGCAGCGCGGCGGGCGCGTTCCGCCCGGTGATGACGACGTGCTGGGTGCCCGGACGGTCCCGGAGCACCGCCACCACCTCGTCGGTGTCCACCCAGCCCCAGTGCATCGGGTACGCGAACTCGTCCAGTACGTACAGCCGGTAGGTCTCCGCGGCCAGATCCCGCTTGACCTGCTCCCAGCCCTCGCGGGCCGCGTCCTCGCTCGACGCGATGTCCCGCTGCACCCACGACCAGCCCTCGCCCATCTTGTGCCAGGCCACGGTCCCGCCCTCGCCGGAGTCGCCCAGCACCCGCAGCGCCCGCTCCTCGCCCACCCGCCACTTGGCGGACTTCACGAACTGGAACACCCCGATCGGCCAGCCCTGGTTCCAGGCCCGCAGCGCGAGCCCGAAGGCGGCCGTCGACTTCCCCTTGCCGATGCCGGTGTGCACGATCGTCAGCGGACGGTTGCGCCGCTGACGGGTCGTCAGACCGTCGTCCGGCACGGCACTCGGCTGTCCCTGTGGCATTACGCGGCCCTCCGTACGTTCTTCACCAGCGCGGACACCGTGTCCGCCCGCAACTCGTCGAGCGTCACCGCGATCCCGTCCAACTCCCGGGCCAGCGCGCCCGCGAGGCCGAGCCGTACGGGCCCCGACTCGCAGTCCACGACCACCGAGGCGACCCCGGACGCGCCCAACAGCCGTGCGGCGCGCGCCGCGAGCGCCACCGGCTCCGGGCCGCCGGTCGCCCGGCCGTCGGTCACCACGACCAGCAGCGGACGGCGGGCGGCATCCCGCAGCCGCTCCACCCGCAGCACCTCGTGGGCCTTCAACAGGCCCGCGGCCAGCGGCGTACGGCCGCCCGTCGGCAGCTTCTCCAGCCGTGCCGCGCCCACGTCCACCGACGAGGTGGGCGGCAGGGCGAGTTCGGCGCCCGAGCCGCGGAAGGTGATCAGCCCGACCTTGTCCCGCCGCTGATAGGCGTCGAGCAGCAGCGAGAGCACCGCGCCCTTGACCGCGCTCATCCGCTGCCGGGCCGCCATCGACCCGGAGGCGTCCACCAGGAAGAGCACGAGATTGCCCTCCCGGCCCTCCCTGACCGCCTGCCGCAGATCGTCCCTGCGGACCACCAGACCGGGGCCGGTCCGCCCGCGTGCCTTCTGGTACGGGGCCGCGGCCTGCACAGTCGCCGCCAAGTGCAGCTTGGTCAGGGCGCCTTGGGGCCGCCGGGCGCCGGTTGTACGGCCGTGCGCGGTACGGGCCCGCGAGCGCCGGCCCGCCGCGCCCTCGCCCAGACCGGGGACGGTCAGCGGGCGGATCCTGAACGGTTCCGCCGCGCTCGCGGCCGGCTGCTCGCCGGGGGCGGCGCCCTGGCGCGCGGGTTCGGGGGCGGGTTCGGGGGCGGGTTCGGGGGCGGGTTCTTGCGCGGGGGTGCCGTCTCCGGGCACCTGGTCCGGCAGCGGCCCGTCCTGAGGCTGGTCCAGCGGGCCGCCGTCCTCGGGTCCGCCGTCCTGGGGCGGCTGCCCGCCGCCGTCGGGGCCGTCCGGGTCCGGGTCGTCGTCCTCGCCGCGCGACTGCTCCAGCGTCTCGTCCAGCTTCTCCTCGTCGAGACCGGGCGCGTCGAACGGGTTGCGCCGCCTGCGGTGGGGGAGGGCCAGCAGCGCGGCCTGCCGTACGTCCTCGGCGAGCACGACCGTACGGCCCGCCCACGCGGCCAGCGCGGTCGCGGTACGCGCCATCACGATGTCCGCGCGCATGCCGTCCACCTCGAACGCCGCGCAGGTCGCCGCGATCTGCCGCAGCGCGGCGTCACCGAGCCGTACCTCGGGGAGCAACGCCCTTGCCGCGACGATACGTTCGCGCAGTGCCTGCTCCTCGGGCGCCCAACGCGCGGCGAAACCGGCCGGGTCGGCGTCGTAGGCGAGCCTGCGGCGGACCACCTCGACCCGCTCGTCGGTCTCGCGGGACGCGGCGACCTCGACGGTCAGCCCGAAGCGGTCCAGCAACTGCGGGCGCAGCTCGCCCTCTTCGGGGTTCATCGTGCCGACGAGCAGGAAGCGGGCCGCGTGCCGCACCGAGACGCCCTCGCGCTCGACGTAACTCGCGCCCATCGCGGCCGCGTCCAGTATGGAGTCCACGAGGTGATCATGGAGAAGGTTGGCTTCGTCCACGTAGAGGATGCCGCGGTGGGCTGCCGCGAGCAGGCCCGGCTCGAACGCCTTCACGCCCTCGGACAGGGCGCGCTCGATGTCCAGCGCCCCTACGAGCCGGTCCTCGGAGGCCCCGACGGGCAGCTCGACCATCCTGGCGGGGCGTTCGGTGCCGTGGTCCGAGGGGTCGTGCGGGCCGTCCGGGCAGCCGGGGTCCGGCGCGGCCGGGTCGCAGCTGAAGCGGCAGCCCGGGACGACGGTCACCTCGGGGAGCAGCGCGGTCAGGGCCCGCACGGCCGTGCTCTTGGCGGTGCCCTTCTCGCCCCGGACCAGCACACCACCGATCGCAGGGCTCATGGCATTGAGGAGCAGCGCCAGCCTCAGGTCGGTCTGACCGACTACTGCGGTGAACGGGTAGGGCGTGGTCATGCGCGGATCACTCCTTCGAGTGGCTGGGGCCGACGGCGGACAGGAACCGCACGTATGGTGATCAGGCTGGTGTTCCGCTCCCCGCCCTTATGGGGTTGACCCGTTGCTTCACGAGCACTTGGCCGAACTGCTGCTCTGCTCCCCCTGCACGTGGGGCTCACCGGGGAGGTCATCCCTCGCCCTCCAGATCGCCTTCGAGGGCGAGATACGTCTCGCGCAGTCGCGTCAGCGTGTCCGCGTCCGGTTCCGCCCACAGGCCGCGGTCGGCCGCCTCCAGGAGGCGTTCGGTGATTCCGCGCAGCGCCCACGGGTTGGACTTGCGCATGAACTCCGCGTTCTCCGGCGCGAACACGTACTCCGAGGCCAGCTTCTCGTACATCCAGTCGTCCACCACGCCCGCCGTCGCGTCGTAGCCGAAGAGGTAGTCGACGGTCGCGGCCATCTCGAACGCGCCCTTGTAGCCGTGCCGCCGCATCGCCGCCATCCAGCGCGGGTTGACCACCCGCGCGCGGAAGACCCGGTGCGTCTCCTCGCCGAGCGTGCGCGTTTTGACCTGGTCCATGGCCGCGCTGTCGCCGATGTACGCCTCGGGCGCGGCGCCGGTGAGGTGACGGACCATGGCCACCATCCCGCCGTGGTACTGGAAGTAGTCGTCCGCGTCGGCGATGTCGTGCTCGCGCGTGTCGACGTTCTTCGCCGCGATCTGGATGCGCCGGAAGGCCGCCTCCATGTCGCCCCGGGCGGCCCGGCCGTCGAGCCCGCGCCCGTACGCGTACCCGCCCCACACCGCGTAGACCTCGGCGAGGTCCGCGTTGTCCCGCCAGTTGCGCGCGTCGATCAGCGGCAGCAGCCCGGCCCCGTACGCGCCCGGCTTGGAGCCGAAGATCCGGGCCGTGGCCCGCCGCCGGTCGCCATGCTCGGCGGTGTCCTCGTCGGCGTGCGCCCGTACGTAGTTGGCCTCGGCCGGCTCGTCCAGCTCGGCGACCGCCCGTACCGCGTCGTCCAGGAGGGCCACCACGTGCGGGAAGGCGTCACGGAAGAAGCCGGAGATCCGTACGGTGACATCGATCCGGGGACGGCCCAGCTCCCCGGCCGGCACCACCTCGAAGCCCGTCACCCGCCGCGACGCGTCGTCCCACACCGGCCGGCAGCCCAGCAGCGCCAGGATCTCGGCGATGTCGTCGCCCTGCGTCCGCATGCAGGACGTGCCCCACACGGTGAGGCCGACCGACTTGGGGTAGGCGCCGGTGTCCGCGAGGTGGCGGGCCAGCAGTGAGTCCGCGAGCGCCGTGCCGACGTCCCAGGACAGCCTGGACGGGATGGCCTTGGGGTCGACAGAGTAGAAGTTGCGGCCGGTCGGCAGGACGTTGACCAGGCCGCGGGTGGGCGAGCCGGAGGGACCCGCGGGGACATAACCGCCGCGCAGCGCCCGGACGATGTGGTCGATCTCGTCGGTGGTACGGGCCAGCCGCGGTACGACCTCGGTCGCGGCGAACTCCAGCACCCGTACGGCGTCCGGCACTTCGCGCCCGCCGAGCGCGTCCCGCACGACCCCGGCCGCAGAACCGGGGGCCCAGCCGCCCGCCTCCATGGCCTCGGCGAGCCGCCGGGCCAGCGTCTCCAGCAGGTCGACCGCGTCGGAGGCCGACCGCGCGGGGCCGTCGGCGAGGGCGGTCAACTCCTCCGGTACCGCGACCCGGGCGCCCGGCTCGCTCAGCAACTCCTTCTCCACCAGCCCGAAGGACGCCGCCAACGCGGCTCGCAGCCCCGGCAGGGCGTTGCCGACCCCGCCCCAGATCTGGGCCGAACGCAGCACCGCGAGCACGAGGTTGACCCGCGCCTCGCCCACCGGGCCGCCGCCCAGGATGTGCAGCCCGTCCCTGATCTGCACGTCCTTGATCTCGCACAGCCACCCGTCGACGTGCAGCACGAAGTCGTCGAAGCCGTCCTCGTCGGGCTGTTCGTCCACGTGCAGGTCATGGTGGAGCTCCGCGGCCCGCACGAGCGTCCAGATCTGGCTGCGGACCGCCGGGGCCTTGGCCGGGTCCAGATCGTTCACCAGGGCGTACTCGTCGAGGAGTTGTTCCAGCTTGGCGAGGTCGCCGTACGAGTCGGCGCGGGCCATCGGCGGCACGAGGTGGTCCACGACGGTCGCGTGGCCGCGCCGCTTGGCCTGCGTGCCCTCGCCCGGGTCGTTGACGATGAACGGGTAGACCAGGGGGAGTTCACCGAGCACCGCGTCAGGCGCGCAGCCCGCCGACAGACCGAGGCCCTTGCCGGGCAGCCACTCCATCGTGCCGTGCTTGCCGAGGTGGACGATCGCGTCGGCGCCGAAGGTGTTCTCCAGCCAGCGGTACGCGGCCATGTAGTGGTGCGACGGCGGCATGTCGGGGTCGTGGTAGATCGCGATCGGGTTCTCGCCGAAGCCGCGCGGCGGCTGGATCATGATGACGACGTTGCCGAACCGCAGCGACGCGAGCACGATGTCGTCGCCGTCGAGGTAGAGCGAGCCGGGCGGCTCACCCCAGTGCTCCAGCATGCCGGCGCGCAACTCCTCGTCCAGCGTGCCGAACCACTTCCGGTAGTCCGCCAGCGGGACGCGCGCGGGCGCGGCCGACAACTGCTCCTCCGTCAGCCACTCCACGTCGTGGCCGCCGGCCGCGATCAGCCGGTGGATCAACTCGTCGCCGTCCGAGGGGTATTCACCGGTGACATATCCGGCGTCCCGCAGGGCGTGCAGGAGTTGGACGGCGGAGGCGGGGGTGTCGAGGCCGACCGCGTTGCCGACCCGGGAGTGCTTGGTCGGGTAGGCGGTGAAGACCAGGGCGAGGCGCTTGTCGGCGTTCGGCTTGTGCTTCAGCGCCGCGTGGCGGACAGCGATGGCGGCGACCCGCGCGGCCCGCTCGGGGTCGGCGACGTACACCGGGACGTCGCCGTCCGCGCCGGTCTCCTTGAAGGAGAAGGGCACGGTGATCAGCCGGCCGTCGAACTCCGGGATCGCGACCTGCATCGCCGCGTCCATCGGGGACAGCGCGGCGTCCGACTCCTGCCAGGTCTTGCGGGAGGAGGTCAGGCACAGGCCCTGGAGGATCGGCACGTCCAGGTCGGCGAGGGCGCCGATGTCCCACGCCTCGTCGTCGCCGCCCGCGCTCGCCTCCGAGGCGACGGTGCCGCCCGAGGCGAGCACGGTCATCACGATCGCGTCGGCCCGCGCGAGCAGTTCGTACAGGCCGTCGTTCGCGCTACGGAGGGAACCGCAGTACACCGCAAGCGCGTTGGCGCCCTTGGCCTCGATCGCGTCGCACAGTGTCTCCACGAAGCCGGTGTTCCCGGAGAGTTCGTGCGCGCGGTAGAAGAGGACCGCGACGGTCGGCCGGCCGTCGACGTGCCGGTCCCCGTACGAGCCGTGCAGGCCGTACTCCGGCATCCGCCGCGGCGCCTCGAAGCCCTCGCCGCTCATCAGCACGGTGTCGGACAGGAAGCGGGCCAGCTCCGTGAGGTTCGCCGGGCCGCCCTCGACCAGGTAGCGCAGCGACTCCGCGACGATGCCCGCGGGGACCGACGACATCGCCATCAGCTCCGCGTCCGGCACGGACTCCCCGCCGAGCAGCACGGTCGGGACACCGGAGGCGGCCAGCGCCGCCAGCCCCTCCTCCCAGATCCGGCGGCCGCCCAGCAGCCGTACGACGGCCAGGTCCGCGCCGTCCAGCAGCGCGGGCAGGTCGAGCGCGGCGTCGACCCGGGACGGGTTGCCGACGCGGTACGTGACCGTGTCGGTGGCCGCCGCGCGGGCCGCGAGCAGGTCGGTGTCCGCGGTGGACAGCAGCAGAACGGTCGTCATGGCGCTCCCGGGGCAAGGAAGGGGAGTCCGGCGGGCGCGCCGTCCTCGATGAGCCGCAACAGGGCGGTGGTGTCCAGGTGTTCGTCGATCAGATCGCCGAGCAGGTCGAGCTGTTCTTCACGCAGCGCGCCGAACTCCGTGTCGGGCGCGGGGACGAAGCGGCGGCCCGCGGCGGCGGCGACCTCGCGCAGGAACGCCCGGCGGAAACCGTCGCTCTCCAGCGAGCCGTGCCAGTGGGTGCCCCAGACCGCGCCGACGCGGCAGCCGTCGAGGAACTCCTCGTCGCCGCCGCGGACTTCGGCCACGCCGTGGTGGATCTCGTAGCCGATGACGGGCTCGCCGTACGCGGTACCCGACGGGCGGGCCAGCGTCTTCGCGGCGGCGAACCTGATCCGTACGGGCAGCAGGCCGAGGCCCGCGACCGTGCCCGCGCGGGACTCGATCTCGTCGTCGATGCGTTCGGCGAGCATCTGGAAGCCGCCGCAGATGCCGAGCACGGGCCGGCCTTCCGCGGCCCGGCGGGCGACGGCGTCCGCGAGGCCCCGTTCGCGCAGCCACTCCAGCGCCCGTACGGTGCCGCGGGTGCCCGGCAGGACCACGAGATCCGCGTCGGCCAGCTCCTGCGGGCGGTCCACGAACCGTACGACGACGCCGGGTTCGGCGGCGAGCGCGTCCACGTCGGTGAAGTTCGACATCAGCGGGACGGCCGCGACGGCGACCCGCAGCAGGTCCTCGCCGTACGGCTGCGCGACCGTCGACTCGCGTACGGCGCCGCGCATCGACACGCGCAGGCCGTCCTCCTCGTCGATGCCGAGGCCGTGCGTGTACGGCAGGACGCCGAGCGTCGGGCGGCCGGTCAGCGTGCGGAGCATGTCCAGGCCGGGCTGGAGGAGCGTCGGGTCGCCGCGGAACTTGTTCACGACGTAGCCCGCGATCAGGGCCTGGTCCTCCGGGCTGAGCAGCGCCGTCGTACCGAAGAAGGACGCGAAGACGCCGCCGCGGTCGATGTCGCCGACCACGAGGGTGGGCAGGTTCGCGCGGCGGGCCACGGCCATGTTGACGATGTCCGTACGGCGCAGATTGATCTCGGCGGGGCTGCCGGCGCCCTCGCAGATCACGGCGTCGTACGTGGCACCGAGTTCTTCCAGGCACCCGACGACGGTGTCCAGCAACTCCCGCTGGCGGCCGCCGTGGTAGCCCCTGGCGCTCATCTCGCCGACGGGTTTGCCGAGGACGACGACCTGGCTGCTGCGGTCGCTGCCCGGTTTGAGCAGGACGGGGTTCATCAGCGCGGACGGCTCCACGCGGGCGGCCTGCGCCTGCATGGCCTGGGCGCGGCCGATTTCGGCGCCGTCGCGGGTCACGAAGGAGTTCAGCGACATGTTCTGGCCCTTGAAGGGGGCCGTGCGGATGCCGTTGCGGACGAGCCAGCGGCAGATGCCGGCGACGACGACGCTTTTGCCGGCGTCGGAGGTGGTGCCGGCGACAAGCACGCCTCTCACCGGCCCCTCTCCTTCTGGTTCCGGGCCACGCCGGCCCCGATCTTCTCCGCCGCAGCGGCGGCTGCGCCGAGGCGTGTACGGGTGAGGCGTTCACCCATGTCCGCCGCGGCGGCGCGGAGCCACGATGTGCCGTTCCGGCGGTGTGTGGACGGCCTTGTGGGCTGGGCGGGGCTTGGCACCGCCGGGCCGGTTGGTTCCGCGTCCCGCCGTTGCGGCGGGTTCAGGGGTGCGGTGTTGCTCCCAGGCATGGGGGGTGTATGGGTGTGGCGTTCACCCATGTACGGCGTGGTGGCGCGGAGCCAGGATGTGGACGCTCGCGCGGCCCGCGGAGGGCTTGGCACCGCCGGGCCGGTTGGTCCCGCGTCCCGCCGTCGCGGCGGGTTGGGGGGTGCGCCGTTGCTCGCGGCTGAGGGTGTTGCGTGGGTGAGGCGTTCACCTATGTCCGGCGCGGTGGCGCGGAGCCGGGATGTGGACGCTCGCGCGGCCCGCGGCGGGTTGGGGAGGGCGGCGGACGTCAGGAGGGTGGTGGTGAGGGTCAGGGCGTTGATGCGGCGGGAGAGGCGGATCGCGCGGGCGATGTCCGCCGGGCGCGGGGGCGCGAACTCCCCGCCGAGGACGGGCCGGTGCTCGACCCGGCCGCCGTACGCCAGCTCACCGCCGAGGCGGACCCGCAGCGCCCCCGCGAACGCCGCCTCGACCGGCCCCGCGTTGGGGCTCGGATGCCGCTTCCCGTCCCGCCGCCATGTGCGCCACGCGCACCCCGGCGCCGGCCCGGCCAGCACCGCGAGCGCGGCGGTCAGCCGCGCCCCGGGCCAGCCGACCACGTCGTCGAGCCGCGCCGACGCCCAGCCGAAGCGCGCGTAGCGGGCCGAGCGATGCCCGACCATCGCGTCGAGCGTGTTGACGGCCCGGAAGCCGACCAGCCCGGGCACCCCGCAGAGCCCGCCCCAGACCAGCGCCCCGACCACCGCGTCCGACGTGTTCTCGGCGACCGACTCGACCACCGCGCGGGCGATCCCGTCCGCGTCGAGCGCCTGCGGGTCCCGCCCGCACAGCCGCGGCAGCAGGGCCCGCGCGCCCTCGATGTCTCCGGCCTCCAGCGCCGCCGCGATCCCCCGCGCCTCCCGGGCCAGCGACGTACCGCCCAGTACCGACCAGGTCGCGGCCGCGGTGAGCCCGACATTGGCGAGCGACGCCGCGGAGGACCGTACGGCCGCCCGCCGCGCCAGCGCCGCCGCGCCGACCGTCCCGCCGACGCACAGCGCGGTGAAGACCGCGCCCGTACCCCGGTCGTCGCGCCACAGCCGCCGTTCCAGCGCCCCCGCCGCACGCCCGAAGGCCGCGACGGGATGGCCCCTGCGGGGGTCGCCCGCGACGAGGTCGGCGAGGAAACCGAGCGTGACGCCGTACGCGAACTCGCGATCGGCCCGCATCAGTTCAGCCCGCCACCGCACGGCGGGCAGACGCCGAGCAGGCAGGCGTCGAGCGGCCCGGCGCCCAGTGGCCGAGCGCCCAGCGGAAACACACCAAGACGTACGCACAACGGACGCGCTCGCGTGCCGGGCATGACGAAGTCCTCACTCAGGGTCCGCGCCCTGGTTCGACGTGACCGGCGGTGAGAGTCTCCTGGCTCCCGGATCTACGCACTCCCGGTCTTCCAACCGGCAAACCCGGCCGTGACGTACGGGGTTGGGAGTGCACTCCCCGGTGACAGTGGCGGGACCGCGCCGGATTCGCACCGGACTTCCTCTCCTGCCGCCGTATGGCTCCCGGCAGTCCACCACGTGCGGGATACCCCGTCAACTCACCGCTGACCTGGGACGACGGAGTGTGGTGAGGTCCACACTCCGCCGTCGGAGCCCCCGCGCCCGGAGAGCCGAAGCCCCCGTGCCCGGGGGAGCGTTCAGGAGACGATCAGCGCGATGCCGTACGCGACGGCGGCCGTACACGCGGCGAAACATAGGTACCCGCCGGTCCGGCTGAGCGCGGCCGCGCCACCGGGCCCGCGCCGGGACGTGCCGACGATGCCGAGCGTGAAGACGCCGACCAGTCCGATCGTGGACAGAAGGGTGACGGTGAAGACCGTGCCGAGGGCATGCCAGTCGATGTTCATGGGGTGTCCTTGGGGTCCGTGGCGGCGGTCAGGCCGCGGAGGAGGCCGGAGGCGGCGGGGTGACGGCGGCGATGGCCGCGGTGACCGCGCCCTGCGGCTCGGCGGGACGGTCGAGCCGGGCCTCCAGCTGGGCTTCGATGTCCGCGGCCGATACGACGGCGGCACCTGCGGCACCGGTTTCAGGGTCGTCGTTGACATTGGCGTGGGTGACCGGCCTGCGCCGCGACGCGGCGCGGATCGCCGCGCACACCGCGAGTCCGAGGACCGCGACCGTGGCGATGCCCCACGTGCCCTGGTCGGCCAGCAGGGCCGCGCCCGCCGCGACCAGACCGGCGGCCGGCAGTGTCAGCGCCCAGGCGGCGACCATCCGCCCGGCCGTGCTCCAGCGCACCACCGCGCCCTTGCGGCCCAGCCCCGCGCCCATCACGGAACCGGAGCAGACCTGCGTGGTGGACAGCGCGAAGCCGAGGTGGGAGGAGGCCAGGATGGTCGCCGCGGCGCTGGTCTGCGCGGCGAAGCCCTGCTGGGGTTCGATGTCGGTGATGCCGCGGCCGATCGTACGGATGATCCGCCAGCCGCCGAGGTAGGTGCCCAGCGCTATGGCGCTGCCCGCCGAGACGATGACCCACAGCGGCGGGTCGGCGTGCGGGGCGACGACGCCGCCGGTGATGAGCGCGAGGGTGATGACGCCCATGGTCTTCTGCGCGTCGTTGGTGCCGTGCGCGAGGGAGACCAGGGCGGCCGAGGCGATCTGCCCGGCCCGGTAGCCGTGGGAGGTGGCCTTCGGATCGGCGTTGCGGCCGATCCGGTAGGTGAGTCGGGTGGCGAGGGTCGAGGCGAGGCCGGCCACGAGCGGCGCGGCCAGCGCGGGTATCAGGACCTTGGTGACGACCGCGTCGCCGTTGACCCCGTGGGTGCCGACGGAGACGAGGGTGGCGCCGATCAGACCGCCGAAGAGGGCGTGCGAGGAACTGGACGGCAGTCCGGCCAGCCACGTCAGCAGATTCCAGATGATCGCGCCCACCAGCCCGGCGAAGATCACCTCCGGCTTGATCCCGGCGGACTCGTCGACGATGCCGCCGGAGATCGTCTTGGCGACCTCCACGGACAGGAAGGCGCCGACGAGGTTGAGCGCGGCGGACATCGCCACCGCGGTCTTGGGTTTGAGTGCGCCGGTCGAGATGGTGGTTGCCATTGCGTTGGCGGTGTCGTGGAAACCGTTCGTGAAGTCGAACACGAGAGCGGTGGCGATCACGATTCCGATCAGGAGCGTGATGTGTTCCATAGACCCAGGCAATCGTTCGATCGGACAGTGGCCAGGCGACCGTACGGATCATTGGTGAACGGAAGATGAACTGGCGGCGGACTCACGGTGCCGACGTGAATCACCGGTGAACGGGCCCGCAAAAGTTACAGGGTGTAACCAAGGAGAAAGGGGCTCACAAGTGTGTGACGCCATAAAGAGTGCCTGGTCAGAAGTGGTGGACACGGCCCGCCGTACGGTCGCCGACGGCCTCGTCGTGGGCACGTCAGGCAACGTCTCGGCCCGGGTCGGCGACCTCGTCCTCGTCACCCCGACCGGCGTCCCGTACGACCGGCTCGGCCCGGAAGACGTCGTCGCCGTCGAACTCGGCACCGGACGCCAGGTGCGCGGCGACCTCGGACCCACCAGCGAACTCCCCACCCACCTGGCCCTCTACCGCGCCGCCCCGGCCGCCCGCGCCGTCGTCCACACCCACGCCCCGCACGCCACCGCCGTCTCCACCCTCGTCGGCAAGCTCCCCAACATCCACTACGCGGCCGCCGCCCTCGGCGGCCAGATCCTCGTCGCCGACTACGCCCTTTACGGCACCGACGAGCTGGCCCGCGCCGTGCTGCGCGCCCTGCGCGACGGCCGCACCGGCTGTCTGATGCGCAACCACGGCGCCCTGACCTACGGCGACACCCTCGACCAGGCCTACGAGCGCACCGCGCAGCTGGAGTGGCTGTGCCGGGTGTGGCTGCTCGCCCGGTCCGCCACGGACGCCGGCTCGCCGCGCACCCTGTCCGGCCGCGAGATGAACCGGGCCGCGGACAAGTACCGGGGCTACGGGCAGCCGGGCCGGTAGCCCGCGGCCCGCCGGGAACGACACCCCGGCGTCACCCGCTCGCCCGCCTCCCCTCGCCGCGCCCCCGCCCGGCGCCCACACTGGAAGGACGATGCGCCTTCGAAACGCGGCGGCCCTCGCGGCCGCCTCCGTGGTGGGTGCCGGTACGGCCGCGCTGGCGGCCGGCCGGTACGGGTCCGGCTTCGCCCTCAGGCCGTCCCTCGCGGGCCCCGCCCCCGAGGGCCTGATCACCGCGCGGGACATCACCCGCGACCGCGTCACCCTCACCCGCACCGACGCCTCCGCCCGCCCGGGCGTGTGGGGCCTGACCGGCATCGGCGTGCACGCCACCGTCGGCCGGGTGACCGGGCGTACCGAGCGGACGGTCACCCGCGAACTGCTCCGCGTCGGCAAGGGCACGCTCACCGAGGGCGGCTTCGTCCGGATCACCCCGCAGGCGTACGCCGGCGACCCCGGCAGCGCGTTCGGCCTGGACTTCACCGAACGCGAGGTGCCCGGCGAACTCGGGCCGCTGCCCGCCTGGTACCTGCCCGGCCTCCGCCCCACCTGGGTGATCTGCGTGCACGGCCTGGGCGCGGGGCGCGAGCGGGCGCTCAATCTGCTGCCCGCCCTGAACCGCTTCCGCTTCCCCCAGCTCGTCGTCTCCTACCGCAACGACCCCGGCGCCCCCGCGTCCCCCGACGGCATCGGCCACCTCGGCGACACCGAGTGGCACGACCTGGACGCCGCCATGCGCCACGCGGTCGACTCCGGCGCCCACCGGATCATCCTGTACGGCTGGTCGACCGGCGCCACGATGGCCCTGCACGCCTTCCGGCACTCCCCGGTACGGGACAAGGTGGCCGGCCTGGTGCTGGACTCCCCGGTGCTCGACTGGCGCTTCACCGTCGGCGCCGCCGCCAAGTCCCGCGGGCTGCCGGGGGCGTTGGTGCCGCTGGCGGTCCGCGCCGCCGAGGGCCGTACCGGACCGGTCGCGGCCCACCGCGGCGAGCCGGCCGCGACCGGCGAGCTCACCGTGCCCACCCTGGTCGTGCACGGCCCCGACGACACCCTCGCCCCCTGGGACGACTCGCGCGCCCTGGTCGATCGCCAGCCGGGCGCGGTGTCCCTGCACACCGTCCCCGGCGCGCCGCACGCGGCGATGTGGAACGTGAACCCGGCGACGTACGAGGAAACGTTGCGCCGCTTTCTGACCCCGCTCATGTGAGCACCCTGGCAAGAGGCGGTACGGAAACGTTGACAAGCCGGTTGACCTGCGGTTTCCCCTGTCGTGACGACAAGCGCCGACCGGTGTCGTACGACCCGCGGTACGCCTCGTGCGGCGGTCGCGCGGACGCCCGTTTGGGAATATGGGCGCTCAGCGGAGAGACTGATCAGGTGACGTCCCGTATCCCGCGAGACACTCCGCTCCGCCTCGTCCCCCGCCGGCCGCTCACCGCCGCCCGCAGGACCGCCACGACGCGGAGGTCCAGACCTCCGCGCCCCCCTGAGGGCACGCCGTCCGTGCCCGAACTCGCCCGGCTCGCCCGGACCGAACTCGCAGCCGCCGTACGGCTCGCCCGCTGGGCCGGCACCGGCCCCGGTATGGCGGGACCGACCGGCATACTGCCCGACACGACCGTCCAGGAGGCCGCGGAAGCACTGGATCTGACGCCGGGTCAGATCCGTACGGCCTGGGACCGGGCCCGGCTCGCCGGGCTGATCGAGCTGCACGGCGGGGCCGCCCGCCCCGGCTGGCGGCTGCGCGCCTGGGACAGCGACGACACCGCCGTCCTGCGCGGCTGGGTCGCCCTCTTCGACGCCTGGTCGCTCGCCCACCCCTTCCTGCCGGGCGGCACGACCGGCCCCGATCCGGCGCTCGTCGCCGAAGTCATCGAGGCCGCGCCGCAGTTGCTCTCCTTCCTGCACCTCTCGCAGGACCCGGTGCCGATCGACACCCTGCTCGACCTGCTCCGCCAGCGGGTCGCCGAACTGCGCACCGAGCGCCACGAACCGCCCGCCGACGGCGCCGACGACCCGCTGCCCGCCCTGCTCGACTGGACCCTGGACGCCGCCGCCCTCGTCGGCGCCCTGCGTCCGCGCGACCCCCAGCGGCCCGACGAGGTGGCGCTCACCGCGCTCGGCAGCTGGGCGGTCTGGGTCAAGCTGGAGCAGATCTGCGTCGCGGCCCAGGGCCCGGCCGGGCACATGGAACAGTCCGCCGAGACCATGCTGCGCGCCTGCGCCGGGCTCTCCCCGGGCCCCGCCCGCGCCGAGTACCGGGCCTGGCTGGCCGCCCGCCCGGTCGCCCCGGCCGTCGCCGAACTCCTGGAGACCGCGCGCGGCGACGACGCCCTGCTGCGCGGACTGGCCTTCGAGGCGCTGCGCGTGGTCGGCAACCCGGCCGAGTCCGCGGTCAGGGCCGCCGTCACCGAGTCGACGCTGCGCCCGTACGCCGTGCTGTGGCTGGCCGAACTCGGCGGCGAGGACCCGGACACCGCCACCGGGCTGCTCACCCGCGAGGAGGCCACCTGGCTGTGGATCGACACGGCCGCGGCCGTCGCCGACCACGGCGAGGACCATCTGCTGGTCAGTCATCTGGAGACCGCCGTACAGGGTTCGGTCCCGGGGCTGCTCGAAGAGGTCCGTACGGTCGGCCACCCGCGCACCGTGCAGGTGCTGGTCGCGCTCGCCGCCGCGCACCCCGACCCCGCGCTGGCCAAGGCGATGCGCAGGGCGGCGTTCCAGGTCCACACCGGGGAGGCGTGACGCGGGTAGCCGGCCACCGGCCCCCGCCGCACCGGCCGTACGGCATGTGACCCTGTGCGGGCCTCCGCCGTACGGGCGCGCACGCGTGAAGATACGGGACGAGGCCGGGCCGGGCGCTTCGGCGCCCGTGCGCGGCAAACCGGTTGCGTGCCGCCAGTAGACTGGTCCGCATGGCAGTTTTCCTCCTCGATTAGCCGCGGCGTACGACCTCGACGCCCACCCGACCGTCGTCCGGACCGCGGGCCCCTCCGCCGTCCGTATCGCCCTGGAGCTTTTCCCGTGATCACTGCCACCGGCATCGAGCTGCGCGCCGGCGCCCGCGTCCTCATCGAGTCCGCCTCCTTCCGTGTCGCCAAGGGCGACCGCATCGGCCTGGTCGGCCGCAACGGAGCGGGCAAGACCACCCTCACCAAGGTGCTGGCCGGCGAGGGCCAGCCCGCCGCCGGGAGCGTCACCCGCTCCGGCGAGGTCGGCTACCTGCCGCAGGACCCGCGCACCGGAGACCTCGACACCCTCGCCAGCGACCGCATCCTGTCCGCCCGCGACCTCGACACCGTGCTGCGCAAAATGCGCGAGAACGAGGAGCGGATGGCCAATGGAAAAGGCGCCACCCGCGAGAACGCGATGAAGAAATACTCGCGGCTGGAAACGGAATTCCTCACCAAGGGCGGATACGCCGCCGAGGCCGAGGCCGCCACCATCGCCGCCGCGCTCGGCCTGCCCGACCGGGTGCTCGGCCAGCAGCTGCACACCCTGTCCGGCGGCCAGCGCCGCCGGGTCGAGCTGGCCCGCATCCTCTTCTCCGACGCGGACACCCTGCTGCTCGACGAGCCGACCAACCACCTGGACGCCGACTCCATCTCCTGGCTGCGCGACTACCTCAGGACGTACCGCGGCGGCTTCATCGTCATCTCCCACGATGTGACCCTCATCGAGACGGTCGTCAACAAGGTCTTCTACCTCGACGCGAACCGCGCCCAGATCGACGTCTACAACATGGGCTGGAAGCTCTACCAGCAGCAGCGCGAGGCCGACGAGAAGCGCCGCAAGCGCGAGCGGCAGAACGCGGAGAAGAAGGCCGCGGCCCTCAACTCGCAGGCCGACAAGATGCGCGCCAAGGCCACCAAGACCGTCGCCGCGCAGAACATGGCCCGGCGCGCCGAGAAGCTGCTGTCCGGCCTTGAGGCGGTCCGGGTCTCCGACAAGGTCGCCAAGCTGCGCTTCCCCGACCCCGCGCCCTGCGGCAAGACTCCGCTGATGGCGAGCGGCCTGTCCAAGTCGTACGGCTCACTGGAGATCTTCACCGACGTGGACCTGGCCATCGACCGTGGCTCCCGGGTGGTCATCCTCGGTCTCAACGGCGCCGGCAAGACCACGCTGCTGCGGCTGCTGGCCGGGGTGGAGAAGGCCGACACCGGCGAGGTGACCCCGGGCCACGGTCTCAAGCTCGGCTACTACGCGCAGGAGCACGAGACGCTCGACCCGGAGCGCACCGTCCTGGAGAACATGCGCTCGGCCGCGCCGGACACCGATCTGGTCGAGATCCGCAAGATCCTCGGCTCGTTCCTCTTCTCCGGCGACGACGTCGACAAGCCGGCCGGGGTGCTCTCCGGCGGTGAGAAGACCCGCCTCGCGCTCGCCTCGCTGGTCGTCTCCAGCGCCAATGTGCTGCTGCTCGACGAGCCGACCAACAACCTCGACCCGGCCAGCCGCGAGGAGATCCTCGGCGCGCTGCACACCTTCACCGGCGCGGTGGTGCTGGTCACCCACGACGAGGGCGCCGTCGAGGCGCTCCAGCCCGAGCGGATCATCCTGCTGCCGGACGGCGTGGAGGACCTGTGGGGCCAGGACTACGCGGACCTGGTGTCGCTCGCCTGAGGCGCGACCTCCACTGAGCCGTGCGGCCCGTCGCCGAGTCCGGCCGCACGACTCGTCGGCGGGCTCCGGAAGGGCGCCGCGGGCCGGGTGATCATCCGGAATCGATCATTCGGCCCATCGTTGATCCTTCATCTGCGTGAGTCCGGCTCGTACCGGCGGTAGCCACCCGCCCCGGCGGCCCGGCCGGCCGTTGATCAGTGGTGTGACGTCGGCAAACTCCTTACCAACCAGGGTTGACCTGCCGGTATTCCCCGGCGCCCGGGGCGCGCACGGAAAAGGGCGGCCGGGAATGCGCCCCCGGGCCCGTTCGGCGGGCGCTATCAGGGCATTCACTTTGCGAATGTCCGGTGATGGACCTTGTCGAATGGGTGGCCAGGAAGGCACTTAGGGGTGATCATGAGAGTCCATAAGCGCACTTCCCTGGAGGAGGCACGGGTGGCCGAGACTCTGAAGAAGGGCAGCCGGGTGACCGGCGCCGCGCGCGAGAAGCTCGCGGCAGACCTGAAGAAGAAGTACGACTCCGGTGCGAGCATCCGAGCGCTGGCCGAGGAAACCGGCCGGTCCTATGGATTCGTGCACCGGATGCTCAGCGAGTCCGGTGTGACCCTGCGCGGTCGCGGAGGCGCAACCCGGGGCAAGAAGGCCGCCACGGCCTGATCCCCGAGCGCCGAGCAGGCTCAGTGGCCGGGCACCTCCGGCACCCGGAGGTCCGGCGTTCCGACCGGATGGTTACTCTTCGGTAATCATGTCCGCGGTCCGCTCGGAGGTGCCCGATGCCCGAAGACAACATCCTGCTCGCACGCGACGGAGTCCGGCTCACCCTGGACGACACCGTCGCGTATGTCACCCTGAGCAATCCGGCCAAGCGCAACGCCCAGTCGCCCGCCCTCTGGCGGGCCCTGGCCGAGGCGGGACGGCTGCTGCCGGGGCAGGTACGGGTCGTGGTGCTGCGCGGCGAGGGCGTGTCCTTCTCCGCGGGGCTCGACCGGCAGGCGTTCACGCCCGAGGGCTTCGACGGTGAGCCGTCGTTCCTCGACCTCGCGCGCGGATCCGAACCGGAGCTGGACGCGACCGTCGCCGAGTACCAGGAGGCGTTCACCTGGTGGCGGCGCACCGACCTGCTCACGGTCGCCGCCGTCCAGGGCCATGCGATCGGCGCCGGATTCCAGCTGGCCCTCGCCTGTGATCTGCGGGTCTGCGCCGACGACGTCCAGTTCGCCATGCGCGAGACCAGCCTCGGTCTGGTGCCCGACCTCACCGGGACCAAGCCGCTGACCGCGCTGGTCGGGTACGCCCGCGCGCTGGAGATCTGCGTCACCGGCCGCTTCGTACGGGCCGAGGAGGCGCAGGCCACCGGGCTGGCGAATCTCGTCGTACCGGCCGCCGAACTCGACGCGGCCGTCAAGGACCTGGTCGAAGCCCTGCTCGCGCCCCCGCGCGGCGCCGTCAACGAGACGAAGGCGCTGCTGCGCGGGGCCGCCGACCACAGCGAGCAGCAGCAGTGGGCGGCCGAGCGTGCCGCCCAGGGCCGCCGGCTGCGCGACCTGGCGGGTCTGGGGGAGTAGCCGGCGGGACCCGCACGTCCAGTCGGGCTCAGGCCGGCCGCTCCCGATCCGCGTCGGCCCCCTGGCCGCCCGTCGAGCCCGGCAGCGTCCGCCCGACCGACCGCCCGCGGGGCTCGGGCTCAGCCCGCGTCCGTCACCACGACCGCCGTCGCCACCGGGCCCTTCGCGCCCTCGGCCGCGGCGGTCGTCACGGCGGCGGCCACCTCGCGGGCCACCGTCAGCGCCACATAGCCGGGCGCGACCGCGAGTTGCACCTGCACCCGGCGGCCCGCGGCCCCGGACCCGTCCTCGTCCGCCCCCGTGTCCTGCACGCGCACCCCGGAGCCGAGCCCGGCCAGCCGCCGGGTCAGCCCGGCCACCCCGGGCACGGCCAGCGCCGCGGCCCGGACCGCCTCGGAACCGCCGCCGACCGCCGCGAGCGTCGCCCCGCCCGAATCCCCGCCGGGCTCCTCGGCGGCGTCCTCGCCCTCGTCGTCCGTCCCGCCGCGCGGGCCGCCGTCCGGGCCACCAGCCGGGGACACGCCGTCCAGCAGCCCGACGACCTCCAGATCCACCGCCTCCACGGTGAGCCCGAGCCCGCCGCGCGCGGCGCCGCCCAGGGCCTCCCGCAGCCGGTCGGCCGCGAGCGGCAGCGGCTCGTCCACCGACGCCTCGAAGGCCGCCTCGATCCGCAGCGGCACATGCGGCAGCGCGCCCACCGGCGCGGCCGCCGACGGGCCGCCCACGCCGCCGTCATCACCCGTCTGGCCCAGCAGCAGCGACACCTTGCCCACCCGCACCCCCGGCAGCCCCGTACAGGCCGCCCGCAGCACCCGCACGGCCGCGGCCTCGGTGATCCACGCGGTGTCGCCGGGAGCGCCGAGGGGAAGGAGCCGTCCCAGGGCGACCTGCTCCCGCACGGTCCGGGTCAGTCGGTCCATGGTCACGTGGCATCGCCTTCCGCGGGCCGACCACTCGGATGGGGGGTCAGCGGTACCCACTGGGCGCATCCCCCCGGCACTACGGGGCATGCGCACATAGTCTGGGGTACGGAGCAGCCCATACGAAGGGACGACTCGCGATGACTGACAACGCGCAGCACAACAGGCCCGAGCCGGAAGGCTCCTCCTCGCACTCCGAGGGCAGGACGCTCGACAAGGGCAGTGGCGGCGGAGGGCGCAAGGTGCTGGGTGACCCGGCCACCCGCGGCCGTACCACGATCGCCGACGGGGTGGTGGAGAAGATCGCCGGACTCGCCGCCCGCGATGTGGTGGGCGTGCACGCCATGGGCACCGGGCTGTCCCGTACCTTCGGCGCGGTACGCGACCGGGTGCCGGGCGGCAACCGGCAGCAGTCCGTCACCCGTGGGGTCAAGGCGGAGGTCGGCGAGGTGCAGACCGCGCTCGACCTGGACATCGTCGTGGACTACGGCGTCTCGATCGTCGATGTCGCCCGCGCGGTGCGGGAGAACGTCATCGCCGCCGTCGAGCGGATGACCGGCCTTGAGGTCGTGGAGGTCAACGTCGCGGTCGACGACGTGAAGCTTCCCGACGAGGAGGACGACGACGAGCGTGAGCAGCGCGTTCAGTAACCGCGACAGCGGACCGGACCGAAGGGGAGTGCGCGGGAATGGCTGAGGGGACGGAGAGCGCGGGATGAGCATGGCGGTGATCGGTCTGGTCGTCGGAATGGCACTCGGATTCGCCGGATACTTCGGCGGGTTCGGGGCCTTCCTTCTGGTGGCGGCGCTCGGCGCGGTCGGGTTCGTGGTGGGCAAGTTCATCGACGGCGACATCGAACCGGGGGAGTTCTTCCGGTCGCGCGACCGCGACCGGCGGCGCTGATGACGGCGGCGCTCCCCTCACAACTGCCGCCCGCGGAACGCGGCGCGCTGCGGATCGCGGACCGGGTGATCGCGAAGATCGCCGCACAGGCCGCCGGTGAGGCGCTCGGTGACGCTCCGGGCGCCGAACTGGTCCCGCGCGACGCGACCCCGCACGCCTCGGTGTCCGTCCGCAAGGGCACCGCCCGGCTGCGGCTGTCCCTGGAACTCGGCTACCCCGCCGACATCGGCGCGGTGTGCGGCACCGTACGACGTCATGTCGCCGGCCGGGTCGAGGCGTTGACCGGTCTGGCGGTGCCCGAGGTGGCCGTGGAGGTGGAGCGGCTGCACTCGGCTGTCGGCCGCAAGGACGAGGGAAGGGTGCAGTGAGCGACACCGGACCGGTCCCCGGGCCCGGGCAGGAGCCCGAGCCGACCGAGCAACTCCCCACCGGACTCGGCACGCGGACCGCCGTCCCGGACCGACAGCCCGCGGGCGCGGTGCAGTACGCGCCGACCGCCGAGGAGGAGGGCGGTTCGGCGGCCAAGCGCTTCTGGTCCGGCCGCCGGATCCCCGCCGCCGTCACCGCCGCCGTCGGCCTCGGCCTGTCCGGCCTGTTCCTCTACGACGTGGCCTCCGTGCGCGCCGACCGCGAGGCGATGAGCTGGCGAAAGACCCTCGCGCGTGAACTGGCCACCCGGCACCTGGACAACGTGTGGATCATCGTCGGCGCCGCGGTGGCCTCCGTGCTCGGCCTGTGGCTGCTGCTGCTCGCCCTGACCCCCGGCGAACGCGGAGTGCTCCCCATGGCACGCCGAGGCAGCGAGGGCGTACGGGCCGGGCTCGACCGCCACGCGGCCGAACTCGTGCTGCGCGACCGGGCGATGGAGGTGCCCGGAGTGCGCTGGGCCCGGATCGGCGTCGGCCGGCGCCGGATCAAGGCCCGCGCCAACTCCCACTTCCGTGAACTGGACGAGGTGCGCGAGGACTTGACGAACGCGCTCGACGACGCCGTACGGCAGCTCGGGCTGGCCCGGCCGCCGCGGCTGAGGGTGCATGTCCGAGCGGCCGAGAAGAAGGCGTAGGAGAGGGCCGATGCGCACCACACTCAACCGGGTCCTGCTGGGACTGATCGGCCTGATCCTGCTCTTCGTGGGCCTGTCCGTTCTCATCGGCGGCCTCGACCTCCAGCGCCACTGGAACTTCGGCATGCCCGGCGGGTGGCCGTGGACCGGGCCCAAGGACGTACTGCTGAGCGCCCACAACCGCACCCGCTACCGCTCGCACGGCTGGTGGTGGCCGGTGGTCATCGCCGTGCTCGCCGTCCTGATGCTGGCCGCCCTGTGGTGGCTGCTCGGCCAGGCGCACCGCCGGCGGGTGCGGCAGATCCAGGTGGACAGCGGCGACGGGCAGGGCGCGCTGCTGCGCGGCCGGGCGCTGGAGCACGTGCTGGCCGCGGAGGCCGAGTCGTACGAGGGCGTGGAGTGGGCGCACGCCACGCTGGTCGGCGGACGCGGCGCGCCCGAGGCCCGTATGGTGCTGGGCCTGGCCCCGCACGCCACCCCCAGGGAGGTGGCCGCGAGCCTGGATTCGTCCGTGCTGGTCCGCGCGCGTGACTCGGCCGGTCTTGACGCGCTGCCCGCCGAGGCGAGGCTGCGGGCCGTCAGACACCGGGCCCGCCGGGTGAGTTGAGACGCCCTGCGGCCCCGCGTGAGCGCTGTCAGCAGCGCTTGACCGCCGTGCCCGAGAGCGTCAGCGCGCTGTTGACCAGACCGATGTGGCTGAACGCCTGCGGGAAGTTGCCGAGCAGGCGTCCGGCCACGGGGTCCCACTCCTCCGAGAGCAGCCCCACGTCGTTGCGCAGCGACAGCAGCTTCTCGAACAGGCCCACGGCCTCGTCCCGCCGCCCGGTGGCGTGCAGCGCGTCCGCGAGCCAGAACGAGCAGGCCAGGAAGGCCCCTTCACTGCCCGGCAGCCCGTCGACGCTGCCCGAGTCGGGGGTGTAGCGCCGTACGAAACCGCCGTGGTCCAGCTCGCGCCTGACCGCGTCCACCGTGCCGGTCACCCGGCGGTCGGTCGGCGGCAGGAAGCCCACCTGGGGGATGAGCAGCGTGGCCGCGTCCAGCTCCTGCGAGCCGTACGACTGGGTGAAGGTGTTGCGCTCGGCGTCGTAGCCCTTCTCGCACACCTCCGCGTGCACCTGGGCGCGCATGGAACGCCACAGGTCCACATTGCCGCGCAACCCGGGCTGGGACTCCAGGGTCCGTACCGCGCGGTCGGCGGCGACCCAGGCCATCACCTTGGAGTGCACGAAGTGCCGGCGCGGGCCGCGGACCTCCCACAGGCCCTCGTCCGGCTCGTGCCACTTGGTCTCCAGGAAGTCCATCAGCGAGCGTTGCAGGTTCCAGGCGTGCGACTCGTTGTCCAGGCCGCTGTTGCGGCCCAGGAAGAGGGAGTCCATCACCTCGCCGTAGACGTCGAGCTGGAGCTGCCCGGCGGCCGCGTTGCCGACCCTGACCGGCGCGGAACCCTCGTAACCGCCCAGCCAGGGCACCTCGTACTCCGGGAGCCTGCGCTCGCCCGCGATCCCGTACATGATCTGCAGATCGGCCGGGTCGCCCGCGACCGCGCGCAGCAGCCAGTCCCGCCAGGCCCTGGCCTCGGTCAGGAAGCCGCTGGACAGCAGGGCGTTGAGGGTCAGGGCGGCGTCGCGCAGCCAGCAGAAGCGGTAGTCCCAGTTGCGCACCCCGCCGATCTCCTCGGGCAGCGAGGTGGTCGCGGCGGCCGCGATGCCCCCGCTGGGCGCGTACGTCAGGGCCTTGAGGGTGATCAGCGAGCGTACGACCGCCGGGCGCCACGGCCCCTCGTAACGGCAGTGCGCCGACCAGGCCAGCCAGTCCTCCAGGCAGCCGTCCAGCGCGGCGTAGGGGTCGACCCGCGGCGGCGGCTCCTCGTGCGAGGGGTTCCAGGTCAGTATGAAGGCGACCTTCTGGCCCGCGCCGACCGTGAAGTCGGAGTACGTACGCAGGTCCTTGCCCCGGGTCGGCACATGCGGTTCGCTGCGCAGCCACACCGAGTCGGGGCCCGCGACGGCGACCCGGTGGCCGTCGGTGCGGCGCATCCAGGGCACGACACTGCCGTAGTCGAAGCGCAGCACCAGCTCGCCGCGCATCGCGACCTCGCCGGAGACGCCCTCGACGATCCGGATCAGGTCGGGGGCCTTGTCGCGCTGCGGCATGAAGTCGGTGACCTTGACGGTGCCGGTGGGCGTCTCCCAGACCGTGTCGAGGACGAGCGTGTCGCCCCGGTACGCGCGGCTGGTGGACTGCGTCGCGCCGACCGGCGCCAGCCGCCAGCGGCCGTTGTCGCGGTCGCCGAGAAGAGCGGCGAAACACGCGGCGGAGTCGAAGCGCGGCAGGCACAGCCAGTCCATGGAGCCGTCCCGGCCGACCAGCGCGGCGGTCTGGAGATCGCCGATGATCGCGTAGTCCTCGATACGTCCTGGCACCTGTCCGCCTCGCCGCCTTCGTGTGGGGAATCGCCTGTACGCGTATCAGCGTGCCCGGTGGGCCGGCGTGCTCACACCGTGAGCGGGACGCTGCCTTCGGGCTCCTGAGGGGTGTCGGGGCCGTCCGGGGAGCCGCCGTCCCCCGGAGCGCCGCCGTCCGGGCCGTCGCCCGCGGCGCGCTCCTTCGCGGCGCGGGCCGCGAGCAGTTCGGCGCGGTCGCGGCGCATCAGGATCACCCAGCCGACCGGCACCATGGCGGAGAACAGCCACCACTGGATCGCGTACGCCAGGTGCGGGCCGATGCTGCTGTGGTCCGGCTCCGGGATCAGCTCGGGCTGTGTTCCCTTGGGCCCCGGCGAGGTGGAGACCAGCTCCATGTAGCCGCTGACCAGCGTCTCCGGTACGTCGCCCGCCACCGTTCTGCTGCCGATGAGCATGATCTGACGCGGCGGCAGCCCGTGCTTGTTCCGGATGCCGGTGGCGCCGGAGGTCTCGTCGGGCCGCAGCCGCCCGGTGACCGTGACCTCGCCGGAGGGCGGGGCCGGGATCTTCGGGAAGTGGGTGATGTCGTCGCCGGGGGAGATCCAGCCGCGGTTGACCAGCACCGCCCGGCCGTCGTCCAGCACCAGCGGGGTGATCACGTGGTAGCCGACCTGCTGGCCGTCCGCGGCCGTACGCTGCCGGGCGACCACCTCGTGCGCGGTGTCGTAGTGCCCCTTGGCGGTCACCGCGCGGTAGAGGTCCCGGTGCGGGAGGACGGCGCCGGGGTGGGTCACCGACTCCAGCGGGACCGGCGGGGTTCTGAGGCTGGCCGAGATGATCTTGTTGTTCGCCACCCGGTGCTCGTGGCGGTGCAGCTGCCAGTAGCCCAGCCTGATCATCGTCGGGATCATGACCAGGCCGAGGAGGGTGAGGATCACCCATTGTTTGGACAGCAGGAAGCGGTACACCCCACGACGGTACAACTCGGCCGCGGGGCCGCGGCGGGGAGGGGGTGGATAGGCGGCGGGCGGCGTCGGGCCGGTGGCGGCGGCCGGGGCTCAGGCAGGGGCGGTGGTGCCGACCCGGTCGACGATGCCCTTGCCGCCCTCGGCCTTGGCGCAGTGACCGCCGCAGTACCAGCGGCCGTCGACGTCCACCCCGTGGCCGACGATCCGCACCCGGCAGTGCTCGCAGATCGGGGCCATCCGGTGGATCGCGCACTCGAAGCTGTCGAAGACATGCACCGCGCCCGCGGCGTGCACCTCGAAGCTCATCTCGTAGTCGTTTCCGCAAACCTCGCATCGGGCCATGAGGCACAGGCTGCGATCACGGCTCCGCCGGGGCAACACAGCACGCGGGCGCGCCACCGGGGAACCACCCGAACGGCACTCCCGGGGGCGGCGGCCGCTCCGGTGGTCCGAGCTGTTCCGGCCGCCTCGGCCGGTTCAGCCACCTCGGCCGGTGTTCGGCCGGTTCAGCCGCCTCGGTCGGTTCGGCCGTCTCAGCCGTGGACGTCGGGGGCCGGGACGACGGCCTTGAGCAGCTCGGAGAACTGCCGCTCGTCGATCACCGGGGTGCCGACCTGACGGGCCTTGGCGACCTTCGTGGTGGGGGAGTCCGGGTCGTTGGTCACCAGCACGCTGGTCAGCCGGCTCACCGAGGAGGCGACATGCAGCCCCGCGTCCGTGGCCCGGTCCTCCAGCAGCTCCCGGTCGATCCCGGTGTCCCCGGAGAACGCCACCCGCATCCCCTGTACCAGCGCCCCGCCCGGCTCCAGCCTGCCCGGGTTCGGATACGGGCACGGGGGCCGCTTGCGGGCCGGCCGCCAGCCCATGGCCCGGGGGCCTGAGCCGTGCAGCGAGCCGTAGCGCGGGGCCGGTACCGGGGCCGCGGAGTCCACCCACTCGGTCAGCGGCCGGCACGCGTGCAGCGGCAGCGGCAGCGCGGCGGCCGCCGCCAGATGCAGGCTCGGCCGGAACGCCTCGGCCAGCACCCGGGCGTCGTCCAGCGCGTGGTGCGCCCTGCGCTGCCGCACCCCGTAGTGCGCGGCCAGCGACTCCAACTTGTGGTTGGCCAGGGGCAGTCGCAGCTCCTTGGAGAGCACGATCGTGCACAGCCGGTGCTCCACCGGGGCCACGGACTGCGCGCGGGCGTACTCGCGGGCCAGCATCGACCAGTCGAAGACCGCGTTGTGCGCCACCAGCACCCGGCCCGCGAGCCGTTCGGCCAGCTCGGCGGCGATCTCGGGGAAGAGCGGCGCGTCGGCGAGCATCGCGCCCGTCAGCCCGTGGATCCACACCGGACCCGGGTCGCGCTGCGGGTTGACCGGGGAGTACCAGTGGTCCTGGACCTCGCCGCGCGCGTCCAGCCGGTAGACCGCCGCGGACACTATGCGGTCGTCCCGGCCGAGTCCGGTGGTCTCCACGTCGACCACGGCATAGCCCTCGGGGTATCCGGCGGGCCACGGGGTCGGCGGCGGCTGCTCGGTCAGGTTGTCCAGCATGGTCATTGAGAATAAGGGTCGGCACCGACACCCCGTGCCACCCCTCCCTCCGGAACCGTTCCGCGCGGAAATCCTTACCAGTCGGTAACCAGGTCTGGCGGGCGGTGCGCAGCCGCCCTTATCGTGCGCTCATGCCGCAACCGCCCGACGCCGCGCCGTGGTCGACCCCCGCGTTCGCGCTGCTCACCGTCGTGGGGACGGCGGGCGGCCGTGTTCACCCCGACGAGGACGGCGACGAGGACGCAGGCCAGGACGCCGCCGGTCACGCCGGGTTGCCCGCGGGCTCGACGGCCGGGGAGCGGGAGGAGTGACGCGGCCACCGGGCGCGGAGGTACGGGCCCGCGTACCGCGGGAGTTGGCGCCCGCGCTGCCGGCCCTCTTCGTGGGCGTACTGGAACTGCATCTGACCGCCATCAGCGCGGACTGGCACCTCGTCAGGGCGGTCACCAAGCCGCTGCTGATGCCCGTGCTGGCCGCGCTGGCGTGGACACGGTCGGCCCCGCGCGGGCTGCTCGCCGCGCTGGCCTGCGGCTGGGGCGGCGATGTCCTGCTGGAGATCGGCGGCACCGTACCGTTCCTGCTCGGCATGGCGTCCTTCGCCACCGGGCACGTCTGCTACCTGCGACTCTTCGCCCGGCGTGGCGCCTTCGCGGGCGCCCGGCGGGCCGTGGCCGTCCGCTGCGCCGCCTACGGCGTGGTGTGGGCGGCGCTGATCTCGCTGCTCGTCCCCGGTCTCGACCCGGGGATGCGGGTGCCCGTCGCCGCGTACAGCCTGCTGCTCGCCGCCATGGCCGCGGGCGCGTACGGGCTCGGGCGGCGCGCCGCACTCGGCGGCGCCCTCTTCCTGCTGTCCGACACCCTCATCGCGACCGGCCTCGCGGACTGGCCGCAACCGCCCGACGGCGACGTCTGGATCATGCTGACCTACGCCTGCGCCCAGATGCTGCTGACCGTTGGCGTGCTCGCCGCGGCGCCCATGGTCGAAAGGACCGGCTGACCGCCGCTCAGGGGCGGCGGTCGGCGCGCAGCGCCGCGATGCTCAGCAGCGGCAGCCGTACCCGGTACATCTGCCGGTGCCCGGTCGCGGCCGGTACGGCCGTGAGCGGCCGGGGGACCGGCAGCGCGGCGGGCAGGGTGACGCTCCCGTACGGCCTGCGGGCCGGAAGCTGCGGCTCGGACGGCGATGGCTCGGACGGCGGCGGGGGCGGAGGCGGTACGGCGTTCACGGCGGCGGTCCTCGGGGTGCTGCGCGGACAGGTGCACTGCTCAACGAACCGGTCGGGCCCGGGTGTCGCCCCTCCCCGGGCCGTCTTGCGACCGTCGCGCCGGCGGGGTCCGGCGGGCGTCTCCTGGGCCCGCGCCCGGCGTCCCGGGCCGTCCGGCGAGGGCTGTCCCGCCGCGTTGTCGGCGGCGGGACATAAGGTGGATGGGACAGACCGGGAGCGACCGGAAGCAGACAGGACACGAGCCGGGAATCGGCGGGAACCACCGGACAAGGCATCGGCGCACCGCGTGCCGGGAAGGGCGGACGGACCGTGCTCCTCGACACCTACGGCCGCGTGGCCACCGACCTGCGCGTCTCCCTCACCGACCGCTGCAATCTGCGCTGCACGTACTGCATGCCCGAAGAGGGCCTGAGCTGGCTGGCCAAGCCCGACCTGCTCACCGACGACGAGATCGTACGGTTGGTGCGCGTCGCCGTCACCGAGCTGGGCGTCACCGACGTACGTTTCACCGGCGGCGAACCCCTGCTCCGGCCCGGCCTGGTCGGCATCGTGGAGCGCTGCGCCGCCCTCGCACCGCGCCCCCGGCTCTCCCTCACCACCAACGGCATCGGCCTGCGCCGGACCGCCGAAGCCCTGCGCGCGGCCGGCCTCGACCGGGTCAATGTCTCCCTGGACACCCTGCGCCCCGACGTCTTCCGCACCCTGACCCGCCGTGACCGCCACCACGACGTCGTGGCGGGCCTCGAAGCCGCCCGCGCCGCCGGGCTCACCCCCGTCAAGGTCAACACCGTGCTGATGCGCGGGGTCAACGACGACGAGGCGCCCGCACTCCTGAGCTGGGCCCTCGACCAGGGCTACGAACTGCGGTTCATCGAGCAGATGCCGCTCGACGCGCAGCACGGCTGGCAGCGTGCCGAGATGGTCACCGCCGACGAGATCCTGACCGGTCTGCGGACCCGCTTCCGGCTCGCCCCCGAAGGCGAGTCCGTCCGTGGCACCGCGCCCGCCGAGCGCTGGCTGGTCGACGGCGGACCGGGCCGGGTCGGCGTGATCGGCTCGGTCACCCGGCCCTTCTGCCGCGCCTGCGACCGCACCCGGCTCACCGCAGACGGCCAGGTGCGCAACTGCCTGTTCGCCCGCGAGGAGTCCGATCTGCGCGGGGCGCTGCGCTCGGGTGCCTCCGACGCGCGTCTGGCCGAGCTGTGGCGGGCGGCGACGCGGGGCAAGAAGGCGGGCTCGGGCCTTGACGACCCGGCGTTCCTCCAGCCCGCGCGGCCCATGTCGGCGATCGGCGGCTGAGCGGGTATCAGCGCTCGGCGGCGGGCGCGGCGGGCTTCCCGGCGGCCCCGGTGGATTCGGCCGCTTCTGCACCTTCGGCGGCTTCGGCGGTGGTGCCCGCGCCCGGCTCGGCACGCCGCTCCCACTCCGCCAGGGTCACCACGTCCTTGAGGAAGCCGCGTATGCCCAGGAACTGGGACAGATGCTCACGGTGCTCCTCGCACGCCAGCCAGGTCTTGCGCCGCTCCGGCGTGTGCAGCTTCGGGTTGTTCCAGGCCAGCACCCACACCGCGGGGGTACGGCAGCTCTTGGCCGAGCAGGTCGGCGTCTCGTCGCTCACGTCACCCAGTAAACATGGCGACGCCGGGCAGCCACGGGGGGAGCTGCCCGGCGTCGGTCCGTCGCTCCGACGGGGGATGCGGAGCGCGTACGCAGTATGTCACGCGCCCTGCTCGCCGTGGAGGGGGAATTCCATGATTGATCTGAGCCTTCCTTGAGGTTCGCGGCCCGTCCCCACAGGTCCGGACCAGGGTGACGGATCCGGTCCGCGCCGCTGGTCACCGACTCAACCCGCCTCGGGACGCTCCGCGACCGGCTGCTCGGCACGTTCCGCCGCGGACTCCACTTGTGTGGCCTCCAGGGCCGGGCGCACCGGGGTCGGAATGAGCGAGGAGGGCAGCCCCGGGGCGCTCTCCCGGCCGGCGTTGGCATAGACCACCGCCACATACGGCAGCAGCGCGCCGATCACCAGGGTCGCCCAGGCCAGCGGACGTTCCACGTTCCACAGCACCACGGTGAGGATCACCGAGAGGGTACGGATCGACATCGAGATGATGTACCGCCGCTGCCGCCCCCGGACGTCCTCGGTGAGGCCGGCCCGCGCCCCCGTGATCCGGATGACTGCCGGAGCGCCGCGCTTCCGCATCCCGTTCCTCCGCCTGACCGATGCGCCGGACCGTGCTGATCACCGGTCACAGCGCCCCGGTCCGCCTGGTCCCACGGTACGCCGCGAGGTGCCCGCGCAGCAGGGCGGGGGAGGGCACCGCGCGCGTTCCGGGGCTGCGCCGTACGCAGGACGCTCACGCCCGACATGCGGCGTACCCCGGCCGGACGCACACTGACGGCACGAGTACCGGGCGCGTGCCGTCCGGTCACGAGGAGGCGAGCGTCATGGGCTGGTTGTGGGCGATCATCGTCGGTCTGGTGCTGGGGCTGATCGCCAAGGCGATCCTGCCGGGCAAGCAGAACATCCCGCTGTGGCTCACCGTGATCTGCGGCATGGGCGGCGGCGTTCTGGGCAACGCCGTGTCGGGCTGGATCGGTGTGCGCGACACCAAGGGCTTCGACTGGACCCGGCATGTGCTCCAGCTCATCGGCGCCATCGTGTTCGTCGCCGTCGCCGACGCGGTGTGGTCGGCCATCAAGGGTCATCGCACCGACACCACGACCTCGGTCTGACCCCGCACGCCCCTGAACGTGGTCCCTGACCTCGTGGTCCCGGACCGCGCACGCCCCTGACCGCGCACGCCCCTGACCGTACGAGCCCCGCCTCGCGTCACCTCGCCGGGAGCTGCCGCAGCCGCTCCGGCGGTATCCGGTCCGTGAGCCACACCCCGTTGGCGCTGACCCGGAACACATGGCCGGTGGCGGCCAGCCCGGCGGCGTCCACCTCGAGCACCACCGGACGGCCGTGCCGCGATCCCACGCGCACGGCCGTCTCCTCGTCCGCCGACAGATGGACGTCCTGCCGCGACATCGGCAGGAGTCCGTCGCGCAGGATCAGCGGCAGCGTGGCCGCCGCCGTCCCGTGGTAGAGCACCGCGGGCGGCTCGGCGGCGGGCAGCCCCAGCTCCACCGCCACCGAGTGCCCCTGACTGGCCCTGATCCGGCGGCCGTCCGCCGAGTACGCGAACCGCTTCTTGTTGTTGTGCGCCACCACGTGGTCCAGCTCGGCCCGGGAGAAGCGCCGGCCCCGCGCGGCGCAGGCGCCGATCAGCTCGTCCACGTCCACCCAGCCGGCGTCGTCCAGCACGATGCCGACCGACTCCGGCCGGTGCCGCAGCACCATCGACAGGAACTTCGACACCTTGACCGTGCGCTTCTCCTCCACCGGTGTCAGACCCCCTTGCTGACCGAGCTCATGTTGAAGTCCGGGATCCGCAGCGCCGGCGCCGCCGCCCGGGTGAACCAGTCGCTCCACTCGCGCGGCAGCGTCCGCTCGGTGCGGCCCGCCTCCGTCGCCCGGCCCAGCACGTCGACCGGCGACTCGTTGAAGCGGAAGTTGTTCACCGCGCCTGTCACCTCGCCGTTCTCCACCAGGTAGACGCCGTCCCGGGTCAGGCCGGTGAGCAGCAGGGTGGCCGGGTCGACCTCACGGATGTACCACAGGCAGGTCAGCAGCAGTCCGCGCTCGGTGGCCGCGACCATCTCGTCCAGCGTGGCCCCGCCGCCGCCGTCCAGGATCAGGTTGTCCCCGGCGGGCGCGACCGGCACCCCGGTCAGGCCCGCGCTGTGCCGGGTGGTGCTCAGCTGGTGGAGGGCGCCCTCGCGCACCCAGTCCACCGGGCCGATCGGCAGCCCGTTGTCGAACACCGACGAGTCGTCGTCCGAGGAGTGCGCGATCACGAAGGGCGCCGACTCCAGGCCCGGTTCGTTCGGGTCGCTGCGCAGGGTCAGCGGCAGCGCGCTCAACCGCTCGCCGAGCCGGGTCCCGCCGCCCGTCTTGCTGAAGACCGTACGGCCCTCGGCCGCGTCGCGGGCGCCGGACGACCACAGCTGGTAGATCAGCAGGTCGGCGACGGCCGTCGGCGGCAGCAGCGTCTCGTAGCGGCCGGCCGGCAGCTCCACCTGCCGCTCCGCCCAGGTCAGCCGGCGGGCCAGATCCGCGTCGAGCGCGCGCGGGTCGACATCGGTGAAGTCCCGGGTGGAGGTGCCCGACCAGGCCGACTTCGTACGGTCGGGCGACTTCGCGTTGACCTCAAGGGTGCCGGTGGGCTGGTCGTGGCGCAGCCGCAGCCCGGTCGAGGTGCCCAGATACGTCGAGGTGACCGTGTGGTGGGCGAAGCCGTACAGCTCCCGGCCGCCCGCCTTGGCCGTGGCGAACGCCTCACCGAGCGCGGGTGCGAAGGACGCGAACACCTCGGAGCCGGTCTCGGCGGGCGGCTCGGTGAAGGCGGCCGACCGCGGCACTCCGGACACCAGCGGCTGGGCGTCCTCCGCGGGGCCCGCCTCCCGGGCCGCCGCCTCGGCCGCCCGGATCAGCGGCTCCAACTCGTCCGCGGTCACCGCCGAGCGCGACACCACACCCGAGGCGGCGCCCTTCCCGCCGTCGATCGTGGCGATCACCGTGAGCGTACGGCCCCGGGTGACGCCGTTGGTGGTCAGCGCGTTGCCCGCCCAGCGCAGATTGGCGCTGGACTCCTCGTCGGCGATCACCACGCAGCCGTCCGCCCGGGACAGGTCGAGGGCCCGCTCGACGATCTCGTGCGGCTTGGTCGTACGGCTCATCCTCTGTCTCCATTCGCTTCTCCGCCCGGGCGGCGAGTGTGCCGGTCACCGGTCGCCGTCAGGCCGCCGGCCTGGCCTGCGTGGCTGATCAACGCCCGGCCTCCTGCGTGGTGTTGAGAATGCTGACGCCGCGGAAGAGCGCCGAGGGGCAGCCGTGGCTGACCGCCGCCACCTGGCCCGGCTGGGCCTTGCCGCAGTTGAACGCGCCGCCGAGCACATAGGTCTGCGGGCCGCCGACGGCTTCCATCGAGCCCCAGAAGTCGGTGGTGGTCGCCTGATAGGCGACGTCCTTGAGCTGGCCCGCGAGTCTGCCGTGCTCGATCCGGAAGAAGCGCTGCCCGGTGAACTGGAAGTTGTAGCGCTGCATGTCGATCGACCAGGACCGGTCGCCGACCACATAGATCCCGCGCTCCACCCCGGCGATCAGCTCCTGCGTCGAGGGCCCGTCGGGCGCCGCCCGCAGCGACACGTTCGCCATGCGCTGCACCGGCACATGGCCGGGCGAGTCCGCGTACGCGCAGCCGTTGGACCGCTCGAAGCCGGTGAGCCGGGCGATCCGGCGGTCCAGCTGGTAGCCGACCAGCACCCCGTCCCTGACCAGGTCCCAGGACTGGCCTTCCACGCCCTCGTCGTCGAACCCGACGGTGGCCAGGCCGTGTTCTGCCGTGCGGTCACCGGTGACGTTCAGCAGCGCGGACCCGTACTTCAGCGTGCCGAGCTGGTCGAAGGTCGCGAAGGAGGTGCCCGCGTACGCCGCCTCGTACCCCAGCGCGCGGTCCAGCTCGGTGGCGTGGCCGATCGACTCGTGGATCGTCAGCCACAGATTCGACGGGTCGACCACCAGGTCGTACGTGCCCGCCTCGACCGAGGGCGCGCGCATCTTCTCGGCCAGCAGCTCCGGGATACGGGCCAGTTCGCCGTCCCAGTCCCAGCCGGTGCCGGTCAGATACTCCCAGCCGCGGCCGACCGGCGGGGCGAGGGTGCGCATCGAGTCGAAGCCGCCGCTGTCCGGGTCGACGGCCACCGCGTTGAGCACCGGGTGCAGCCGGACCCGCTGCTGGGTGGTCGTGGTGCCCGCGGTGTCCGCGTAGAACTTGTTCTCCTGCACGGTCAGCAGCGAGGCGTCCGCGTGGGAGACGCCCTCGGCGGCGAGCAGCCGGCTGCTCCACTCGGCGAGCAGCGCGGTCTTCTCGGCGTCGGGCACGTCGAACGGGTTGGTCCCGTACGACGAGACCCAGGTCCGGTCGGCGTGCACCGGCTCGTCGGCCAGCTCCACCCTCTCGTCGGACCCGGCGGCCGTGATGACCTTCGCGGACAGCTTGGCCATCGCCACCGCCTGCGCGGCCACCTTCGCCGCCGCGTCCATCGTCAGATCGACCCCGGAGGCGAACCCCCAGGCCCCGCCGTGCACCACCCGCACGGCATACCCGAGGTCGGTGGTGTCCGAACTCCCGGCCGGCCGGGCGTCCCGCAACCGCCAGGACGCGCTGCGCACCCGCTCCAGCCGGAAGTCCGCGTGCTGCACGCCCAACGCACGCGCACGCGCCAGGGCGGCATCGGCGAGTGCCCTCAGCGGCAACGCCAGGAATGACTGATCGACCTCATGAGGCACGACGAACTTCCCTTCGCTCTGCGTCTTCGCAGTGAATCATGTCGTCGTGACTCCCGGCGCGGACATTTGCCCGGCCTGTGGATAACTCCGGCTCCCCCGTTCGACGGTTTGTCATGCGGTAATACGGCCATACCCCTTGAGTCTGGTCCAGACCAATCCCTATGCTCGGGGTGCCGCCCTTTCTTGTCAGTACAGCAACAACGTATGCCCGACAAGGAGCACCCCCACATGTCAGTTCGTCGCAAAGCCGCCGCGGTCGGGGCCGTTGGGGCCGTGACCCTGGTGGTCGCCGGGCTCACGCCCGGAACGGCCAGCGCGCACGGGGCGTTGAGCACGCCCGTCAGCCGCATCGCCGCCTGCTACGCCGAAGGACCGGAACACCCCCAGTCCCAGGTGTGCAAGGACCTCGTCGCCATGAGCGGCACCCAGCCGCTCTACGACTGGAACGAGGTCAACATCGCCAACGCCGACGGACAGAGCCGTCAGATCATCCCCGACGGCCACCTCTGCTCGGCCAACCGCGACAAGTACAAGGCCCTCGACATGGCCCGTACCGACTGGCCGGCCACGCCGGTCACCGCCGGGTCCACCAACGTCCAGTTCAAGGTCACCGCCCCCCACCGCGGCACGATGACCCTGTACATCACCAAGCAGGGCTACAGCCCCACGCAGCCGCTGAAGTGGTCGGACCTGGACACCACCCCGATCGCGGTCTACGACACCGCCGTGACCGCCCCCGGCTACTACTCCTTCACCGCCAATCTGCCCGCCAGGACCGGCCGGCAGCTGATCTACCAGGTCTGGCAGCGCAACGACAGCCCCGAGGCCTTCTACGGCTGCGCGGATGTCGTCTTCGGACAGACCGCCCAGGCGGCGAAGGCCGCCACCGCGGACATCGCCAAGGCCCCCACCGACGCGCAGATCGTCGCCGGTGAGGCCAAGTCGACGGTCGTCCACCACGGACACGGCGGTGACCAGGCCGTCACCTCCACCACCGGCGACCTCGCGACCAGCAATGTGGCCGCCAGCAGCAGCACCCTGGAGACCGCGCTTTCCGGCAGCGCGGTACTGGCCGCCGGCACCGTCGGCCTGCTCGTCTACAGCCGCCGCCGGGCCACCGCGCGTATGAAGGGATGACGCCCGGCCGCCCCCGTCCACTGTAGGAAACCCACAGGGTCCACGGGAGCAGCCTGTCGGGGCCGATTCCCCGGAACGGTGCCGGGACCGATAGCTTTTCACGGAGAAACTCACGTCCTAGGGAAAGAGTGATCCGTTGAGCCGCTCGGTTCTCGTCACCGGAGGAAACCGGGGCATCGGCCTCGCCATCGCCCGGGCTTTCGCCGACGCGGGCGACAAGGTCGCCATCACCTACCGCTCGGGCGAACCGCCCGCCGACCTCGTGGAACTCGGTGTCCTGGCCGTGCGGTGCGACATCACCGACACCGAGCAGGTCGAGCAGGCGTACAAGGAGATCGAGGAGAAGAACGGCTCCGTCGAGGTACTGGTCGCCAACGCCGGCATCACCCGCGACCAGCTGCTCATGCGCATGTCCGAGGAGGACTTCACCTCCGTCCTCGACACCAACCTCACCGGTACGTTCCGGGTGGTCAAGCGCGCCAACCGCGGGATGCTGCGGGCCAAGAAGGGCCGGGTCGTCCTGATCTCGTCCGTGGTGGGCCTGCTGGGCTCCGCCGGGCAGGCCAACTACGCCGCCTCCAAGGCCGGTCTGGTCGGCTTCGCCCGCTCGCTCGCCCGCGAGCTGGGCTCCCGCAACATCACCTTCAACGTCGTGGCCCCCGGCTTCGTGGACACCGACATGACGCGCGTCCTCACCGACGAGCAGCGCGCGGGTATCGTCGCCCAGGTGCCGCTCGGTCGCTACGCGCGCCCGGAGGAGATCGCCGCGGCCGTGCGCTTCCTCGCGTCCGACGACGCCTCGTACATCACTGGAGCCGTCATCCCCGTTGACGGCGGATTGGGCATGGGTCACTGATCACCATGAGCGGAATCCTCGACGGCAAGCGCGTCCTCATCACGGGTGTGCTGATGGAGTCCTCCATCGCCTTCCACACCGCCAAGCTGGCCCAGGAGCAGGGCGCCGAGATCATCCTGACCGCCTTCCCCCGGCCCACGCTGACCGAGCGCATCGCGAGGAAGCTGCCGAAGCCGGTCAAGGTCATCGAGCTGGACGTCACCAACGGCGAGCACCTCGGGCGGCTCACCGACGTCGTACGCGACGAACTCGGCACGCTCGACGGCGTCGTGCACTCCATCGGGTTCGCGCCCCAGGACGCGCTCGGCGGCAACTTCCTCAACACGCCCTTCGAGTCCGTCGCCACCGCGATGCACGTCTCGGCGTACTCCCTGAAGTCCCTCACCATGGCGTGCCTGCCGCTCATGGAGAACGGCGGCTCGGTCGTCGGCCTCACCTTCGACGCGCGGTACGCGTGGCCGCAGTACGACTGGATGGGCCCGGCCAAGGCCGCGCTCGAAGCGACGTCCCGCTACATCGCGCGCGACCTGGGCAAGCAGAACGTGCGCTGCAACCTGATCTCGGCGGGGCCGATCGGCTCCATGGCCGCGAAGTCCATCCCGGGGTTCGGTGAGCTGTCCGACGTCTGGAACCACCGCTCCCCGCTGGAGTGGGACATCAGCGACCCCGAGCCGGCCGGCCGCGGCGTCGTCGCCCTGCTCTCCGACTGGTTCCCCAAGACTACGGGCGAGATCATCCACGTCGACGGCGGTCTGCACGCCATCGGGGCGTAACGCTCGCGCTGGGCGGTTTGCCTGTTGTCGGACGGAGTCCGGCCGGCCGTCCGATGCCCGGGAGGCCCGTCAGGGCCGAGGGGTGTGAGGGCGGCGATGGAGACGGGGTCGACGGGCGAGATCATCCACGTCGACGGCGGCCTGCACGCCGTCGGGGCGTAACGCTCGCGCTGGGCGGTGAGCCTGTTGCCGGACGGAGCCCGGCCGGCCGTCCGATGCCCGGGAGGCCCGCCAGGGCGGCAGCCGAGACGGGGTTGAAGCGCCTCGCGTCCATGGACGCGAGGCGCTTCGACGTCACTGCGGGGACGCGGTGAAGCGGCAGGAGAAGGCGTGCTCCCGGGCCTCCGCCGCCGCGCGGACCGGATCGGCGGCGCGGATCGCGGCGACCAGACGCGCGTGGTCCACATGGTCCTCGGGCCGCAGCTCCGGCCCGACGTCCGCGTGCAGGAAGTCCCGCAGCACCGCGCCCAGGTCCGCGTACAGCTCGGTGAGCACATCGTTGTGCGAGGCGGCGACCACCGCGAGATGCAGCGTCGCGTCCGCCTCGACGAAGGCGTGCGCGTCCCCGGAGTCCCAGGCCCGCTCGCGCCGCTCCAGCAGCGCGTCGAGGTGCCGCAGCTCCTCCTCCCCCCGGCGCTCCGCAGCCAGCGCGGCGGCCGTCGCCTCCAGCGAGCCGCGCAGCTCCGCCACGTGCAGCGGGTCCGCGTCCGCGAACCTCCGCTGCATCACCCCGGCCAGCTCACTGGTCGCGACCACATACGTGCCCGAGCCCTGCCGGATGTCCAGCAGTCCGTTGTGCGCGAGCGCCCGTACCGCCTCGCGGACGGTGTTGCGGGCCACCCCGAGCCGGTCGACCAGCTCGGGTTCTGTGGGGATGCGGAAGCCCACGGGCCAGGCCCCCGAGGTGATCTCCGCCCGCAGTCGGGCGATGACCTGATCGGCGAGGGTGGCGGAACGGGGCATGGGTCCGAGATTCATCCCATCATTCTATGATGGGTGGATGCGCCACGACGAATCCCTCGCCCTCGACCCGGCGACGACCCCCGCCGACCCCGTCCCCACGGCTCCCGCGAACCCCGCGAACCCCCCGGCACGCGGGAGGCGCGACCCCGCACCCTGGGTGCGCCGTGTCGTCGTCACCGGCCTGCTCCTCGCCGCCGTCAACCTCCGCCCGGGCATCACCAGCCTCGGCGCCCTCCTGAAGGAGGTGCGCGACGGCCTCGGCATGAGCGGCACCATGGCCGGGCTGCTCACCTCCGTGCCCTCCTTCTGCTTCGCGCTCTTCGGCTTCGCCGCGCCCCGGCTGGCCCGCCGCTACGGCCCCGGAGCCGTCATCTGCGCCGGCATGGTCGCCATCACCGCGGGCCTCGCGCTGCGCCCGCTCGCCGGCGGCGCCGCCGTCTTCCTCGCCATGAGCACCCTCGCGCTGGCCGGCATCGCCGTCTCCAACGTGCTGATGCCGGTCATCGTCAAGCGCTACTTCCCGCACCGGGTCGGCGCCGTGACCGGCCTGTACTCGATGGCGCTGTCGCTCGGCACCGCCCTGGCCGCCGCCGTCACCGTGCCGCTCACCGACGCCATGGGCCACAGTTGGCGGCTCGGCCTGGGCATGTGGGCGGCGCTCGCCGCCGTCGCCGTACTGCCGTGGCTGCCCCTGGTACGCGACCGGGTGGGCCCGGCCCCCGCCGCCCCGGCCCCGCACCTGGCGCCGGCCGCGCGGGACGGCGAGGACGGCCGGATCACCCGCAGCCGTACCGCCTGGACGATGGCCGGCTTCTTCGGGCTCCAGGCCACCGCCGCGTACATCACCATGGGCTGGATGCCGCAGATCTTCCGGGACGCCGGGATCTCCGCCGACCGGGCCGGGCTGCTGCTCGCGATCACCATGGTCATGGGCGTGCCGCTCTCCTTCGTGCTGCCGCCGCTCGCCGCCAGGATGCGCGCCCAAGGGCCGCTCGTCGTGATCCTGGGCGCCTTCGGGCTGGCCGGGTACGCGGGCCTGTGGGCCGCGCCCGCCGCCGCGCCCTGGGCCTGGGCGCTGCTGCTCGGGATCGCCAACTGCTCCTTCCCGCTGGCGCTGACGATGATCGGGATGCGGTCGCGCTCCGGCGCCGGGGTCGTACGGCTGTCGGCGTTCACCCAGAGCACCGGTTATCTGATCTCCATACCCGGGCCGATCCTGGTCGGCGCGCTCAACCAGGCCAGCGGCGGCTGGGGGCTGCCGATCGCCCTGATGGCCGCGCTGATGGTGCCGCAGATCGTCTGCGGCGTGCTGGCCGGCCGCAACCGGTACATCGAGGACGAACTGTGACCCGCGTGCGGGCCGCCGTACGGGCGGTGGGAGACTGACGCCATGCCCGTTCTCGAACCGAACCCCCCGCAGAGCCAGCGCCGGCTGCTGATCCTCCTCGGCCTGATGCTCGGTGTGCCCGCGCTCGTCGCGGTGATCGCCACGTTCGCCGCCCGCATGGGTTAGCCGCCTCCCGCGGGCCGCCCGCCCGGCGCCGACCCCGAGCCGGGGGTGGGGACAACCCCACCATCCCTAGGGGGTCAGGGTCAGGGTCGAGTGGGTGGACGGCCGGATGGGACCGGCCGCCGCCTCCCCGTAGCGTCGAAGTGCATTCAGACACAAGGCACTTCGACGGTCCACCACGGAGGCGGTCACCGTGACCACGCAGTCCCCGCACCTCTACTCCCGGCAGACGCGGCAGGCGCAGACGCGGCAGGCCCGCCAGGTCCGGCAGGCCGGTCCGGCCCGGACCGTTTCCGCGGCCCCGGCCGGCTCCGAAGGCGGCACCTCTTCCGCGCCGCCGGCCGGCGTGCAGACCCGGCTGCCGTGGTGGGCCGTCGCGCTGCCCGCCGTCGCCTTCGCCGCCCTGCTCGCGCTGCTCAGCGGCGGGTCCGCCCAGGCCGACACCGCCGCCTCCGGCGCCGATCTGCTCGGCCGGATGGTGACGGTGCTGACGGACCTCGTGCACCACCTGCCGTGACCCTCGGCCCAGCAGCCCCCGCAACCCCACGAGGACAGCGGCCATCCCGCGCCTGACCGCCGGTTTTCTGGAAAGCTGAGGGGTATGACCGCCGATTCGACCCGCACCATCGTCCTGCTCCGGCACGCCAAGGCCGACTGGCCGTCCGTCCCCGATCACGAGCGGCCGCTGGCCGACCGGGGCCGCCATGACGCCCCCGCGGTCGGCCGCCGCTTCATCGACGACGGCATCAGCCCCGACCTCGCCCTGTGCTCCACCGCCGCCCGTACCCGTGAGACCTGGAAACTCGTCGCCCACGAACTGCCGCACCGGCCCAAGACGGTCTACGAGGAGCGGCTTTACGAGGCGAGCCTCGGCGAGCTGATCGCCCTGGTGACCGAGACCCCCGACGAGATCGGCTCGCTGCTGCTGGTCGGCCACAACCCCGGGATGCACGCGCTCGCCGACGCGCTGGCCGGCTCCGCCGAGGGGGACGCGCCGGTCCGGATGAACCGGGCCGGATTCCCCACCGCGGCCTTCGCCGTCCTGACCTTCTCCGGCTCCTGGAAGTCCGTCGAGCACGGGGTCGCCACGCTGACCTCCTTCTGGGGGCCGCACGAGGCATGACGTCGGCCCGGCGGCGCGGGAGGCGAAAGCTTCCTGCGGCCCGGGCCTCGGTACGGGTCAGGTGGTCGGTACGCCGTCCAGCTCGTCGGCCGCCTCGATCTCCTCGCGGGTGATGCCCAGCAGATACAGCACGGTGTCCAGGAACGGCACGTTCACCGCGGTGTCCGCCGCCTGGCGTACGACGGGCTTGGCGTTGAAGGCCACGCCGAGCCCGGCCGCGTTGAGCATGTCCAGGTCGTTCGCGCCGTCGCCGATCGCCACGGTCTGGCTCAGCGGCACCCCGGCCAGCTGGGCGAAGCTGCGCAGCAGGCTCGCCTTGCCCGCGCGGTCCACGATCGGCCCGGTGACCTTGCCGGTCAGCCGCCCGTCCACGACCTCCAGGGTGTTCGCCGCGGCGAAGTCCAGCCCCAGCCGCTCCTTGAGATCGTCCGTGACTTGCGTGAAGCCGCCGGAGACGACGCCGACCTGGTAGCCGAGGCGCTTGAGCGTACGGACCAAAGTGCGCGCGCCGGGGGTGAGCCGTACCTCGGAGCGGACCTTGTCCACCACCGATACGTCGAGGCCCGCCAGCAGGGCCACCCGGGCGTGCAGCGACTGCTCGAAGTCCAGCTCGCCGCGCATCGCCCGGGCGGTCACCTCGGCGACCTCCGCCTCGCACCCGGCGTGCGCGGCGAACAGCTCGATCACCTCGTCCTGGATCAGGGTGGAGTCCACGTCCATCACGACCAGCCGCTGGGCCCTGCGCTGGAGCCCGGACGGTACGACCGCCACGTCCACGCCTCGGGCGGCGGCCTCCCGGGCGAGCGCGGAGCGCAGCGCGGTGTGCTCGGCGCCGGACACCGCGAACTCCACGGCCGTCACCGGGTACTTCGCCAGCCGGAAGATGCGGTCGATGTTGCCGCCGGCGCCGGTGATCGTGGCGGTTATCGCCGCGGTCGACTCGGCGGTCAGCGGTTGGCCGAGGACCGTCACATGGGAGCGGCCTTCGCCGCGCGGACGGTTGTCGCCGGTGCCCGAGATGATCTCGGCCTGCATCTGGTTCGACTCGGCCCAGCCGTGCAGGGTGGCCCGCAGCTCGCCGTCGGCGCCCTGGCCGCCGGGCACGGTCACCAGGGCGCACAGCACTATGCGGCCGCGGGTGACGACCTGCTCGATGTCCACGACGTCCACGGAGTACGCGGCGAGGGTCTCGAACAGGCCGGCGGTGATGCCGGGGCGGTCCTTGCCGAAGATCTTGACCAGCAGGGTGGGTACGTCGGCGGCGACCGGGGTGGGGTGGGTCTGCGAGGCGTCGTCCATGGTGGGTCCCACGGTATCCGGCCGGGGGCGCGCGATCATCTCCGTCCCGCGTTCCGGACACGGCCCTCGTGCGGGGCGGGCTCCCCCCGGGCAACGTTCCCTTGCCGTGAAAGTTCACACTGCCGCACGTACGGTCACGCAGCGTGACGTCCCTGGCCGGTCATGAGGGGCTCCGCCCCTCGGCCTCCGGGTCCGGTTCGGCACCGCCGCACTCCGCCGTCCCGCGTCCCGCCGCCGCGGCGGATTGGAGGAAGGCTTCGCCTCCCTCGGCCACCCCGGGTTCTGGGGTTGGTACGCGGTCCGGCCCGCCGGCTCGCGTCTGTGGGGGTGAGGGGCTGCGCCCCCTTGCGCTATCTCGGCTCACCAGCCAGGGCCGGGCTCGGCGCCGCCGGGCTTCGCCGTCCCGCGTCCCGCCGGCGCGGCGGATTGGAGGAAGGCTTCGCCTTCCTCGGCCACCCCGCCTCGGCCGCCGGGGTTCGCTGCTTCGCGTCACGCCGTGGCGGCGGGGGTTTCGGCTGGACTGGGCGAAGGGGCAGCGTTTTGCGTTCTGGCGGGGAGGGAGGGAGATGTTGTCGCGGAATTCGTACATGAGAGGGTTTTCCGTTACGGGACCGGGGCCTGCGATAGTTCCTCCCGATGTTCGTGATCCATAGACTCCCCCCATGGGGGACAACTCGGGGGACAACCAATGGGGCTTGGGGTGCCTGAACTCGTACTCGCAATGAACGGAAGGACCTGGACGCTCGACGCGTCCAGGTCGTACAGCCTGGGGCGCGACCCGCAGGGAGATCTCGTCCTCGAAGACGCGCGCGTGTCGTGGCGGCACGCCACCATCCGCCCCGCCGAACGCGGTTGGGTCATCGAAGACCTCGGCAGCACCAACGGCACCTTCGTACAGGGCCAACGCATACAGCAGTCCGAGGTGGGAGCCGGCTCCGCCGTCCATCTCGGAAACGCCACCGACGGCCCCCGGCTGGAATTCAGCGCCGCGCCGCAGGCCCAACAGGCCCCGCAGCAGCAGATATACGCCGGCCACGCCCAGGGCGCCCCCGCCGCGCCGGCCCTACCCGCTCCCGCCCGGGCCGGCTTGGGCGCGCCGCCCGCGCAGGTCCCGCAGCAGCAGCCCGTCTGGGGCGGACCGCCGCAACCGGGACCGCAGGCCCCCGCCCAGCAGCCGCAGCCGGGCCTGCGCAGCCCGACCACCTTCCATCAACTCGCCCTCGGCCGCGTGATGAAGATCGGCCGCGCGCTGGAGAACGAGTTGGTGGTCACCGACCTCCAGGTCTCCCGCCACCACGCGGAGTTCCGCGCGCACCCCGACGGCCGTTACGAGATCGTCGACCTCGGCAGCCACAACGGCACCTACGTCAACGGTCAGCCGATCCAGCGTCATCTGCTGGGCCCGAACGACATCGTCGGCGTCGGCCACTCCACCTTCCGGCTGGTCGGCGACCGGCTGGAGGAGTTCGTCGACACCGGCGCGGTCTCGTTCTCCGCGCGCCGCCTGTCGGTCACCGTGCCGCACGGCAAGACGACGAAGACCATCCTCAAGGACGTCTCCTTCGGCGTGCCGGAGAAGTCGCTGATCGGTGTGATCGGCCCCTCCGGCTCCGGCAAGTCCACACTGCTGCGGGCCCTGACCGGCTACCGCCCCGCCGACCAGGGCGACGTGCTGTACGACAACCGGAATCTGTACAAGCAGTTCGCCGAGCTGCGCCAGCGCATCGGCCTGGTCCCGCAGGACGACATCCTGCACAAGGAACTCCAGGTCAGAACCGCCCTGCGATACGCGGCCAAGCTCCGCTTCCCCGGTGACACCGCGTCCGCCGAGCGCGAGGCGCGGATCGACGAGGTGCTGCGCGAACTCAAGCTCGACATCCACGCCGACAAGCGGATCACCTCCCTGTCCGGCGGCCAGCGCAAGCGCGTCTCCGTGGCGCTCGAACTGCTCACCAAGCCGTCGCTGATCTTCCTGGACGAGCCGACCTCCGGCCTCGACCCGGGCATGGACCGCGATGTGATGAAGCTGCTGCGCGGCCTGGCCGACGACGGCCGTACGGTCCTGGTGGTCACCCACTCCGTCGCCGAACTCGCGCTGTGCGACAAGCTGCTGGTCATGGCGCCCGGCGGTTCCGTCGCGTACTTCGGGCCGCCGGACGAGGCGCTGACCTTCTTCGGCTACGAGACCTGGGCCGATGTCTTCTCGGCGTTCGAGAACTACCGCGACTACGACTGGTCGGGACGCTGGCGCGGTTCGCAGCATTACCAGATGTACGCGGCCGAACTGGACGCGGCGGCGCCGCAGGCGGCCCCGTACATACCGCAGCAGGCGGTCCGGCCGCCCAAGCCACAGGGGTGGGTGCCGCAGCTGTTCACGCTGGTCCGCCGCTATCTGTCGGTGATCATCTCCGACCGGGGCTTCATCGGTCTGATGGTGATCCTGCCCGCGGTCCTCGGTGTCGTCAGCGTGCTGATCCCGGCCGACAACGGCCTCGGGTTCGGCCCGGCGCCGCGCTTCCAGAACAGGGACGCCGGCACCATCCTGATGATCCTCGCGGTCGGCGCGTGTTTCGCGGGCGCCGCGAACTCCGTCCGTGAGCTGATCAAGGAACGGGTGATCTACGAGCGCGAACGCGCGGTCGGCCTGTCCAGGTCCGCGTATCTGATGTCGAAGATCATCGTGCTCGGCCTGATCACCGCCCTCCAGGGCGCGATCATCTGCGGCATCGGCTTCGCGCCGCGCAAGCTGCCCACCGAGGGCGTGGTGCTGCACACCCACCCCGGTGTGGAAATGGCCCTGGTCATCATGGCGTTCGGCTTCACCTCGATGATGTTCGGGCTGATCATCTCGGCCCTGGTGAAGACGTCCGAGAAGACCATGCCGCTGCTGGTCATGTTCGCCATCGTGCAGATCGTCTTCACCGGTGTGCTCTTCCAGCTCTTCGGCAAGCCCGGTGTGGAGCAGCTGTCCTGGCTGATGCCGGCCCGCTGGGCGGTGGCCGGCACGGGGGCGACCGCGGACCTCAACGTCCTGCTGCCGTGGGACCCGACCAGCAACGGCGACGCGCTGTGGAAGCACAGCGCGGGCATCTGGACGCTGGACATGGTGGTCCTGATCCTCATGAGCGTCGGGTGCGGAATCGTCGTCGCCCGTCTGCTGCGCAGGCACGAGCCGGAAGTCATGCGGAAGTAGTCACCGCGGGCGGGAACAACCCGGCGGAGCCGAAAGGGCGGTGGGACGCAATGCGTCCCACCGCCCTTTTCCCGTACGGGAATCGACCGCGCGGACCGATCAGTACGCGGAGTTCACGTTGTCCATCGAACCGTATCGGTGGTACGCGTAGTTGCAGGCCGCGGTGATGTTGGCCACCGGGTCGTAGATGTTCCACGAGGTTCCGTCGACGTGGTACGTCTGGAACGTCGGGTCGATCACCTGCAGCAGACCCTTGGAGGGAATACCGTTCTGCGCGTTGATGTCCCACAGATTGATCGCCTGCGGGTTTCCGCTCGACTCGCGGATGATGTTGCGGTAAATGCCGTTGTACGAACCCGGAATTCCATGGGCGGCCATGACGTCCATGGATTCCTTGATCCAGCCGTCCAGGTTGTCGGTGTACGTCTTGGCGGCGGGCACCGCGGTGGCCGGCTTGGGCGCCGGCTTGGCCGGTGCGGGCCTGCTCTGAACCGGCTTGCTCTGCACGGGCTTCGGGGCCGGCTTGGGCTGCACGGGACGGGGTGCGGGCTTGGGGCTGGCCGGCTTGAGCGTGGCGCGGTGCGTGGAGCGGTTCGCGGCGGCCTTGGCCCTGCTGCGCTCAAGGGCGTCGGCGGCGGCCTTCCGCTGGGCGGCGGCGGCCGCTTCCCTGGCCGCCTTCTTCTTCGCCGCCGCGGCGTCGGCGGCCGCCTGCTTCTTGGCCGCGGCGTCCGCGACGGCCTTCTTCTCGGCGGCGTCGGCCACGTCGGCCGCGTGCTTCTTCGCCGCCGCCTGCTCGGCGATCGCGCGCTGCGACGCCGTGCCGGCGTTCGCGTCGATGTTCTTGATCGGCTCACCGGCGGACACGGCAAACCCGGTGGGGTCGCCCTCGGCGACCGCTGACCCGCCGGTCACCTGCAGACCGGTGACCGTCAGGAGCACAGCGGCCGCGGCGGCGGAGCCGGCCACGGTGATCTTGTGTTTCTTGGACAGTCGGCCGAACTTCGGGATCTGGGGGAGCTGCATGGGGGGACTACCTCTTCCGATGGGGACCCGAGAATTCTTAGAGGGTCCGAAATCGGGGGTCAATGAGTGTCCCTACGAGCTGAATTCGTAGATCGGCCGCGGCCGTGCCGGCGGAATCCCGGTTGTTCGCCAGCGAAATAGGCGGCCTTATTCTACTAAGCCGCTTAGTATGTGACGCACGTCCTATAGGTGAGGTCACACGCCAGTACCCCCTCTGTCACCCGAGGTGACCGAGGGGGTGCTTTATGTGACGCTTATATCCGTGGTTTTCGCGGTATGCCGGGAAGGCGCTTCACGGCCTGGCCAGCAGCAGATTCACGTCGCCGAATTCATGCCAGCGATAGCGGCCGCGCAGCGCCTCCGCGTAGACCCGCTCCAGGAGCCGGTCGCCCGCCAGGGCCCGCAGCATCAGCAGGTGGGACGCCTCCGGTTCGTGGAATCCGGTGAGCAGGCCGTCCACCGCGCGCACCCCGCGTTCCGGGGTGATCACCAGCTCCGTCCAGCCCCGGGCCGCCCGCACCGTGCCGCGCCCGTCCGCCGCCGACTCCAGCGCCCGTACCGCGGTCGTGCCCACCGCCACCACCCGGCCGCCGGCCGCCCGTGCCGCGTTGACCTGCCACGCGGTGCTCGCGGGTACGGCGAACGGCTCCGCGTACGGTGGCTCGCCCGCCTCGGCCGAGGCCACGCCGGTGTGCAGCGTGATCGGCGCGATCTGCACTCCCCGGCTGACCAGCTCCGTGACCAGCGCCGTCGTGAACGGCCGCCCGGCGCTCGGCATCTCCGCCGACCCCATGCCGTCCGGCGAATGTCCCGGCGATGCCGCAGGCCCCGAGAACACCGTCTGGTATGCCGACAGTGGCTGATCGCGTGCGGTGTACGAATAGCGAATAGGACGCCCGTAACGGTGCAAATGCGACAATACACCTCTCTCTTTGGATGTCACCACCCACAGCCGGTCCGTGCCGGGGTCGAGCGGTTCGTCCAGTACGAGACTTCCGCCACCCCGCAGCTCCACCACCGCCCCCGCCGGCCCGCCCGCCCTGCGGACCGTAGAACCGTGCCCGTCGGGCGTACGGATCTCGACCACCCAGCGACCGTCGTCCCGGCGGGTGGAGAAGTGCGTCACCACGGCCTCGCCCGCCAGCCTCCCGTCCACCGCGGCCGGCAGCGTCCGCGAGGTGTTCACCACCAGCACGTCACCGGCCCGCAGCAGCCCGGGCAGCTCGCGGAAGCCGTGGTGGGTGACCGCACCGGCTGCCCCGGCCTCCCCGCCTTCGCGGCCCACCAGCAGCCGTACCGCGTCCCGGCGAGGCGGGGGCACGGCGGCCGCCAGCTCCGGCGGCACCCGCAGCCCAGCGAGCCCGCCGGAGCCCGTACCCGTACCCACCGTGCCCGCCGGGGTCATCGCGCCTCCGCCGGGGCCGGAGCGGCGACGTAACGGCCGCTCGGCGCCCGGTCGTCCAGCAGCCGCAGGAAGTCCGGCACGACCTCCTCGGGCAGCGGCCGCCCGCCGAAGTCCGGGTCGTCCGGGACCGCCGCCGCGTACAGCTCCGTCCGCAGATCGCCCGGGTCCACCCACCACACGCGGACCGCCGGCTCCTCCTGGGCCAGCACCGCCGACAGATGGTCGAGCGCCGCCTTGCTCGCTCCGTACCCTCCCCATGTGGGATACGGCTCGACCGCCGCGTCCGAACTCACGTTGACCACCGCGCCTTCGGCCGCACGCAGCGCCGGAAGGGCTGCCCGCACCAGTGCGAAGGGCGCGGTGACATTGGTCTCCAGCGCCTCCCGCAGCCCCTCCACCGGCAGTTCGGCCAGCGGCACCAGCGGCTCGGCGCCCAGCGCGCTCGCGTTGTTCACCAGCAGGTCGACGCCCTCGCCCAGCGCGAGCGCCGCCGCGACCAGTTCGGCCCGGTGCCCGGCGTCCGTCACATCGCCCGGCACCGCCCTGACACGCCCCGGCGCACCCCGTTCAAGATCCGCCGCGGCCGACCGCAGCGCGTCCGCGTTCCGCCCGTCCAGGACGAGGTCCCAGCCGCGCTCCGCGAGACCCGCGGCCAGCGCCCGGCCCAGACCCCGCGACGCCCCCGTGATGATCGCAACCGGCATGATGCCGCCCTCCGCGTCCTGGCCCGGCGCAGCGCCGGACCGACTGGTCTCACCGTAGGAAGGGGTCCGCGGCGGGCGCCTCGGGCGGGCGGCGCAGGGGGTGCGGTCACTTCGGCCTAGGCCCGATGGCCGAGGACGCTCCGCCCGGCGGCGCATACGGACGGTCACCCCGCGCCGGTACGGTGGAGGACATGCCACCCAGGACACCCCGAGGCGGGATCGAAGCGGTCAGCGCCGCGGTGCTCGCGATGAGCCGCCGGCTGGAGGTGCGCGAGGTCCTGCAGACCATCGTCGCCTCCGCCCGCGAGCTGCTCGGCGCCGAGTATGCCGCCCTCGGTGTGCCCGACGACCACGGCGGCTTCGCCCAGTTCGTGGTCGACGGTGTCAGCGAGGCGCAGTGGAAGGCCATCGGCCCGCTGCCCCGCCAGCACGGCGTCCTGGCCGCGATGCTCCACGAGGCCACCCCGCGGCGGCTGGCCGACGTCCGCACCTTCGAGAGCTTCGAGGGCTGGCCGCGCGCCCACCCGGAGATGACGGACTTCATCGGCATGCCGATCGTCGACGGCGACGAGATCCTGGGCGCCATCTTCCTGGCGAACAAGGAGGGCTGCCCGCGGCGGGAAAGCCGGCCGGAGCAGGACCCCCTGCCGGGCGAACCCCGCGCCGAGCGGCCCGCGCCGGGCGTCTGCGGCTTCACCCAGGAGGACGAGGACCTGCTGCACCTGCTCGCCGACCACGCCGCCATCGCCCTGACCAACGCCCGGCTCTACGAACGCAGCCGCGAGCTGACCCTGGCGGGGGAGCGGGCCAGGATCGCCCACGAACTGCACGACGCCGTCTCCCAGAAGCTCTTCTCCCTGCGGCTGACCGCCCAGGCAGCCGCCGCCCTCGTGGACAGCGACCCGGCCCGCGCCAAGGAGGAGATCCGCCAGGTCACCGCGCTGGCCGCCGAGGCCGCCGACGAGCTGCGGGCCGTCGTGGTGGAGCTGCGCCCGGCCGCCCTGGACGAGGACGGCCTGCTCGCCACCCTGCGCACCCAGGCCGACGTGCTCGACCGCGTGCACGCCGCGGATGTCACCTTCCACGCCTGCGCGGTACGGGCCCTGCCCGCCGCCCAGGAGGAGGCGTTGCTGCGGGTCGCCCAGGAGGCGATGCACAACGCGCTGCGGCACGCGCACGCCTCCTCGGTCGGCGTCACCCTGGAAGGACGCGGCAAAGGGGCACGGCTGCGCGTCCGCGACGACGGCCGCGGCTTCGACCCGACGGCGGTCCGCAGCGCCGGCCGCCACCTCGGACTGGTCTCGATGCGGGACCGGGCCGACGGCGTCGGCGGCAGCCTGACCGTGGAATCGGCGCCCGGCAAGGGCACCGTCATCGAGATGGAGGTGCCCGGTGGCTGAGCGGGACGGGGGCGGCGCGCGGCGCTCCGAGGAGAAGGCGACGGTGGGCGGCGGGCGGATCATCCGGGTGCTGCTGGTCGACGACCACCAGGTCGTGCGCCGGGGCCTGCGGACGTTCCTGGAAGTGCAGGGCGACATCGAGGTCGTCGGCGAGGCGGGGGACGGCGAGGAGGGCGTGGCCCGCGCGCAGGAGCTGCGGCCCGACGTGATCCTGATGGACGTCAAGATGCCCGGCGTCGACGGCATCGAGGCCCTGCGGCTGCTGCACGACGCGGAGAACCCGGCCAGGGTGCTGATCGTCACCAGCTTCACCGAGCAGCGCACGGTGGTGCCCGCGCTGCGGGCCGGGGCCGCCGGATACGTCTACAAGGACGTCGACCCGGTCGCGCTCGCCGACGCGATCCGCTCGGTGCACGCCGGACACGTACTGCTCCAGCCCGAGGTGGCCGGGGCGCTGCTCTCCCAGGAGCAGAGCCCGGGCACCGGCCGCGGCAACGCGCTGACCGAGCGCGAGCGGGAAGTGCTCGGGCTGATCGCCGACGGCCGGTCCAACCGGGAGATCGCCCGCGCGCTGGTGCTGTCCGAGAAGACGGTGAAGACCCACGTCTCGAACATCCTCATGAAGCTGGACCTCGCCGACCGCACCCAGGCGGCGCTGTGGGCGGTGCGCAACGGGGTGGGGAACTGACAGCCGCGCACCTCGCGCAAACCGCCCGCCACGCCCGGCGTGCGCACGCCCTGAGCGCCTCGCGCACTCCGCCTGCCACGCGCGCACGCCGGGCGTACGGCGGGCTGAGATTCATACTGTCGGGTGTATGTGGGCGCGGCGGCGCATCCCCTGAGGCGATCATCCGTTCTGCATGGCGTGCCGCGGCGGAAGGCCGCGGTACGTCCCGCAAGGAGGAAGTTCGAAGTGATCACCTTCAAGAAGGCCGCGACCCTCACCCTCGTGGCGGGCGGCCTGGCCGTCGCCGGTGCCGGTGTCGCCTCCGCCGACAGCGGCGCCCAGGGTGCCGCTGTGAAGTCCCCGGGCGTGCTCTCCGGCAACCTGCTCCAGGTCCCGGTGCACGTCCCGGTCAACGTGGTCGGCAACACGATCAACGTGATCGGCCTGCTGAACCCCGCGTTCGGCAACGCCGGCGTCAACAGCTGACACCGGCCCCCGCCTGACCCGGCGCAGACCGGGCGCGCCGCCCCCCCACAGACGCGCTCCCTCCCACCGGCGCGCCGACCCCCCACGTACAGGCACCCCCCGCCGCACAGGCCCCGCGCCCGACGGACCACCGTCACCGCGGGGCCTGCGCGGCACCCGGCGGCGCGCTCACGGCCTGCGCCGCTCCGCCTCCTCGACATACGCGTTGTACGCCGCCACCTGCGCCCTGCGCGCCGTACGCTCCACCGGCCGCAGCAATTCCGCCCGGGCCGCGATCTGCGACGCGCTCACCGCGGCCCCGTGACCGTCGGCGGCCAGCGCCACCAGCGCCCCGACCCGCTGGGCGAGCGCCAGCACCCGTACCGCGCGCGGCGGGTATCCCGGGGCCAGCACCTCGTGTCCGCGCTCCGAGCGCGCCCGGTACGCCTCCAGCGCCGCCTGCGCGGACGGCCCCGCGCCCGCGACGTCCAGTTGCGCCAGCGCGTGCGTCGCGTCCCGGAGTGCTTCCGCGAGCTCCCTTTCCGCCTCCCCGAGCGAGGGAACGTCGGCCGGCGGCGAGTCCCGTACCGGAAGGCACTGCCACTCCACCTCCACGTGCACATCGCCCTCCGGGCCCGCCTCGCGCACCTCCGGCACCAGGCCCAGCGCCGCCCCGCCCACCGTGAGCACCGCCTCGCCCGCGGCCAGCGCCCTGGCGTTGAACTCCGGCGGGCCGCTCAGCCCCAGCGGGTGCCCGGAGACCGGCAGCGCCAGCCGCAGCCCGGTCACCCCCAGGGCCCGCAGCCTGCCGAGCCCCAGCGTCAGACCGACCGGCGTCCGTTCACCGGGCAGGCCCGAGACTCGGTGCACGGCGTCGTCCGAGGTGATCCGCTGGGCGACGTCATCAGGTGCGGCAAGTCCGGCAAGCAGGGCATTTCCCCACGCGGTCAGCCGCCCTGAGCGAGGTTCATCAAGCATGCCCCCAGCCTAGGGACTGGACCTGTCGCGCGGTGGCGTAAGTTTTCCCCGGGGGTTCCTTCCGGCTCGTGCCGTACCCGGCACGCCGGATCTGCCGAGACTGCAATGGGAGACAACGCGCTCATGAGCGATGTACTGGAGCTGGTGGACGTATCCGTGGTCCGCGACGGACGGGCTCTGGTGGAACAGGTCTCGTGGTCGGTCGCCGAGGGGGAGCGCTGGGTCATCCTCGGCCCCAACGGCGCGGGCAAGACCACCCTGCTCAATGTCGCGTCGAGCTACCTCTTCCCGAGTTCCGGCACCGTGCAGATCCTCGGCGAGAAGCTCGGCAACGTGGACGTCTTCGAGCTGCGCCCCCGTATCGGCATGGCCGGCGCCGCCATGGCCGAGAAGATGCCGCGCAGCCAGACCGTACTGGAGACGGTGCTCACCGCCGCGTACGGCATGACCGCCACCTGGCACGAGGGCTACGAGCAGATCGACGAGGACCGGGCCCGCGCCTTCCTGGACCGGCTCGGCATGAACGACTTCCTGAACCGCAAGTTCGGCACCCTGTCCGAGGGCGAGCGCAAGCGGACCCTGATCGCCCGCGCGATGATGTCCGACCCCGAGCTGCTGCTGCTTGACGAGCCCGCCGCGGGCCTCGACCTCGGCGGCCGCGAGGACCTCGTACGCCGGCTCGGCCGGCTCGCCCGCGACCCCATCGCCCCCTCCATGATCATGGTCACCCACCATGTCGAGGAGATCGCGCCCGGCTTCACCCATGTGCTGATGATCCGTCAGGGCAAGGTCGTCGCGGCCGGACCGCTCGACCTCGAACTCACCTCGCGCAATCTGTCCCTCTGCTTCGGCCTCCCCCTCGTCGTGGAGCGCCGCGGCGACCGCTGGACCGCCGCCGGGCTGCCGCTGTCGCAGGCGTGAGTCACGGCTTCCTCGTTATCGCTTCCTCAAAGCACTGCCGCACCAAGGGCGTTCACGCTTACGATGGGTAACGTGGACGCATGGGTGTGGTGGCTCATAGCAGCAGTCGGTCTGGGCATTCCGCTGGTGATCACGGCGATGCCCGAGTTCGGGATGTTCGCCGTCGGGGCGGTGGCCGGTGCGATCACGGCGGGTATGGGCGGCGGAATCGTGGCCCAGGTCGTCGTCTTCGTCGTCGTCTCGGTCGCGCTCCTCGCCGTCGTACGCCCGATCGCCTACCGGAACCGGCACGACCACCCCGAGTTGCGCAGCGGAGTGGACGCGCTCAAGGGCAAGCAGGCCGTGGTCCTGGAGCGGGTGGACGGCGGTGAAGGGGGAAGGATCAAGCTGGGCGGAGAGATCTGGTCGGCCCGCGCCCTGGAGCTCGGCCAGGTCTTCGACCCGGGGCAGCACGTGGACGTGGTCGAGATCGACGGAGCGACCGCCGTCGTCATGTAGACCGCCGTCGTCATGCAGCCCAACCCGACGAACCCGCACGCGGCAGGCCACCGGTCTGCGAGACTTGATCATGCCGAAGTACGCCAGCAGCGGCGTACTTCCACCTTCACCGTCACAAGGCCCGGGGAGTGGACATGCAGATCATCATCGTCCTCATCATCCTGGTGGTGCTCGTCTTCATCGCGCTGATCAAGACGGTCCAGGTCATTCCGCAGGCCAGCGCCGCCATTGTCGAACGATTCGGCCGGTACACCCGGACCCTCAGCGCCGGGCTGAACATCGTCGTGCCGTTCATCGACACCATCCGCAACCGGATCGACCTGCGCGAACAGGTCGTCCCCTTCCCGCCGCAGCCGGTGATCACCCAGGACAACCTGGTCGTGAACATCGACACCGTCATCTACTACCAGGTCACCGACGCGCGGGCCGCGACCTACGAAGTCGCCAGCTACATCCAGGCGATCGAGCAGCTCACCGTCACCACGCTGCGCAACATCATCGGCGGCATGGACCTGGAGCGGACCCTGACGTCCCGTGAGGAGATCAACGCGGCGCTGCGCGGTGTCCTCGACGAGGCCACCGGCAAGTGGGGCATCCGGGTCAACCGCGTCGAGCTCAAGGCGATCGAACCGCCCACCTCCATCCAGGACTCGATGGAGAAGCAGATGCGCGCCGACCGTGACAAGCGCGCCGCGATCCTCACCGCCGAGGGCATACGCCAGTCCCAGATCCTCACCGCGGAGGGCGAGAAGCAGTCCTCCATCCTGCGCGCCGAAGGTGAGTCCAAGGCCGCGGCCCTGCGCGCGGAGGGCGAGGCCCAGGCGATCCGTACGGTCTTCGAGTCCATCCACGCCGGCGACCCGGACCAGAAGCTGCTCGCCTACCAGTACCTCCAGATGCTGCCGAAGATCGCCGAGGGCGACGCCAACAAGCTCTGGATCATTCCCAGCGAACTCAACGACGCGCTCAAGGGGCTCGGCGGGATCGTCAACATCCCCGGTGCGCCCGGGACCGGCAACGGCGGGGCGAGCGCGCCCACCACGCCGGCGCCGCGCCGCGAGGCCGCGCCCTTCGACAAGGACTGAGCGGGGCGGGACGTCGGCCCGTACGGGTCGGCCGTCGCGGATGAGGCATCAGGCGCCCCCGGCCGGGTACGGCCGGGGGCGCCTGCCCGCAGTTCGGGACGCTGTTCTGCCGCCGCGCCCGCTGTGAAATGATCGCCGCGCACCCCTCGACCCCACGGCGGGGAGGATGCGCAGCGATCATGGAGAACCGCTATGTCCCCAGCAGAAGCCCTGGCCGTCTTCGCCGCAGGAATTGGCGCGGGCACCATCAATACGATCGTCGGGTCGGGAACGTTGCTGACGTTCCCCGTCCTGCTCGCCGTCGGCCTGCCGCCGGTCACCGCCAACGTGTCCAACGCGCTCGGCCTCGTCCCCGGCTCCGTCGCCGGCGCGATCGGCTACCGCCGTGAACTCGCCGGTCAGCGCGCCCGGTTGCTGCGCCTGGGCGGCGTCTGTCTGGTCGGCGGGGTCATCGGAGCGTTTCTGCTGGTCACCCTGCCGTCCGCGGCGTTCGACGCGATCGTGCCCGTACTGATCGGCGCGGCGCTGGTCCTGGTCGTCCTCCAGCCCCGGCTGGCCCGCGCGGTCCAGGCCCGCCGCGACCGCACCGGGGCCGAGGCCCCCACCCACGGCGGACCCGTACTGGCCCTCGGCCTGCTGCTCGCCAGCATGTACGGCGGCTACTTCGGCGCGGCCCAGGGCGTCATCTACCTCTCCCTGATGGGCCTGCTCCTCAACGAGACGCTGCAACGCGTCAACGGGCTCAAGAACGTGCTGGGCGCCCTGGTCAACGGGGTCGCCGCGATCTTCTTCATCATCGTCGCCCATATGGACTGGGCGGCCGTCGGCCTTGTCGCCGCCGGCGCCACCATCGGCGGGCTGGTCGGCGCCCGGGTCGGGCGCCGCCTCCCGCCGACGGTGCTGCGCGCGCTCATCGTCGTCGTCGGCGTCGTGGCCATCGTCCAGCTGATCCTGCGCTGAGGGCTTGTCCGCCCGGGTCGTCGCAGGTCAGGCGGGCAGCGCCAGCCACTCGGGCAGGCCGGCCCGGTCCCGTACGCCCAGCGCCAGCAGCAGCGCGTCCGCCGGCGTGGGCTCGAACGGCCGGACCAGCAGCCGCATCCCCGCCTGCTCCGGCGTACGGTCCGCCTTGCGCTGGTTGTCCTCGGAGCACGCCGCGACCGTGTTCAGCCAGGTGTCCTGGCCGCCGCGCGACTTCGGCTGCACATGGTCGACGGTCGTCGCGCGCCGCCCGCAGTACGCGCAGCGGTGCCGGTCCCGTACGAGGACGCCGCGCCGCGACCACGGCGCCCGTTGTCGGAACGGCACCCGTACGTAGCGGCACAGCCGGATCACCTGCGGCAACGGCACGTCCACGTCGGCGGCGCGGATACGCAGCCCGGGGTGGGCCTGCTCCACGACCGCCTTGTCCTGCATCACCAGCACGACCGCGCGCCGCAGCGACACCGTCGACAGCGGCTCGAAGCTTGCGTTCAGCACGAGCGTCTCCCGCATTCCCGCCCACCTCCCGGCTCGTCCCGCGAAACCGCTCCACTGTCCCGCGCGCGATCCGGCACGACAACGCAATTTCGCCTCCGGCGCGGCCCCCACGAACCTCCCGCCGCCGGCGCCGCCCCACCCCCGGAGCCCTCCCGCCCCACGAACCACGCCGCCGGACCACGACCCCCCGCCACCGGACGGCGCCCGCCTGGACTGGCCTTCCACGTCGGCACGACGCGCCTTCCCTCGCTCCGAGGCTCCGGTCTGGGCGAGCGGCCCACTTCTTTCCGCCGCAGCGGCGGGACGCGGGACGGCGGGGTCCGGCGGTGCCCGGCCGGGCGGACGGGGTGGGCAGGCATGCGGCCGGTGGTGCCCGGCCGGGCGGGTCTGCGCTGGGCGCGCGAGTTCGCCTGCTGCTGCCGCGACGGGAGACGCGTAGCGTCCGTGTCCGGTGGTGCCCCACCGGGCGGGCCCGGCCGCACCGGGTGGAGATGCCCGGTGCGGCGGCGTGGGATCAGGCGGAGGGTGTCTCGAAGTGGGCGATCAGCTGGGCCCGCCCCACCGTGTGGAACCGCAGATTGAACCCCACCACCGCGGGCGTCGCCTCCGCGTCCACCCCCAACTTCTCCGTATCGACCGCGTACACCGTGAACACGTACCGGTGAGCCCCGTCCCCCGGCGGCGGAGCCGCCCCACCGAAGTCCCGCGACCCGTAGTCGTTACGCGCGTGCACCGCCCCCGCGGGCAACCCCGCGAAGTCCCCCGACCCCACCCCCGGCGCCAGCTCGCGCACCGACGCCGGAATGTCGAACAGCACCCAGTGCCAGAACCCGCTCCCCGTCGGCGCGTCCGGGTCGTAACAGGTGACCGCGAAGCTCTTCGTCCCTTCGGGGAACCCCTCCCACCGCAGATGCGGCGACGTGTTGCCCCCCTCGTACACCTGGTCGTCCTTGAGGACCCCGCCCGGCGTCACATCGTCGCTCACCACCGTGAACTCCGGCACCGGCGGATGGAAGTCATGGGGGAGCGGCCGCCGCGCTTGCTCGGTCACCTCGACACCTCCTGCTCGCAGAGAGAATCTTGCGCCCCGAGCCTAGTCTCGCCCCCTGCCCGGAGGGCGTGACGCACGCGGAACCGCCCCGCCCGGTTCCAGTACGCTCGTACCCCGTGATCACCGCACCCGACCGGGCCCCTCTGGACCGTTCCTTCTTCGACCGGCCCGTCCTGGAGATCGCCCCCGACCTGCTGGGCCGCGTCCTCGTACGGGCCACCGACGACGGCCCGATCGAGCTGCGGCTGACCGAGGTCGAGGCGTACGACGGCCCGAACGACCCCGGCTCACACGCCTACCGCGGCCGCACCGACCGCAACGCCGTGATGTTCGGACCGCCCGGCCACACCTACGTCTACTTCACCTACGGCATGTGGCACTGCCTGAACCTGGTGTGCGGCCCGCAAGGCCGCGCCAGCGGAGTGCTGCTCAGAGCCGGCCGGATCATCGCGGGCGCCGACCTCGCCCGCGCCCACCGGCCCACCTCCCGCAAGGACGCCGACCTCGCCCAGGGCCCCGCCCGGCTGGCCACCGCGCTCTCGGTCGACCGCGAGCTCAACGGCTCCGACGCCTGCTCCGACGGTGAGGGCCCCTTCCGGGTCCTCACCGGCACCCCGCCCCCGGCCACCGACATCCGCTCCGGACCCCGTACGGGCGTCGGCGGCGACGGCGCCGACCACCCCTGGCGCTACTGGATCGACGGCGACCCCACCGTCAGCCCCTACCGGGCGCACGCCCCGCGCAAGCGCCGCTGACGACATCGCCGGCCAGGGGGTGCCAAGGGGTCGCCGGGGGAGCGGTGAAAAACGCTCCGCCGTCGACGCCCCCGGACCGCGTAGGCTCGGACACGCCGCTCCGAGCAGTACACCCCTGTTCCTGAGCAGCACCTCACACCCACACGCGGCATCACCCACCCCTATATGAGGAGACCCGAAACCGTGACGGACATCGTCGACGAGCTGAAGTGGCGCGGGCTGATCGCCGTATCCACTGACGAGGACGCACTGCGCAAGGCGTTCGCGGACGGGCCCGTCACGGTCTATTGCGGCTTCGACCCCACCGCGCCGAGCCTCCACCTGGGCAACCTCGTGCAGATCCTCACCGTGCGCCGGCTCCAGCTGGCCGGCCACCGCCCGCTGGGCCTGGTCGGCGGCGCCACCGGTCTGATCGGCGACCCCAAGCCGAACGCCGAGCGCACGCTGAACGACCCGTCGGTCGTCGCCGAGTGGGTGGAGCGGGTACGGGCCCAGATCGAGCCCTACCTCTCCTTCGAGGGCCCCAACGCCGCCGTCATGGTCAACAACCTGGACTGGACGTCGGGTCTGTCGGCCATCGAGTTCCTGCGCGACATCGGCAAGCACTTCCGCGTGAACAAGATGATCGCCAAGGAGGCCGTATCCCGCCGGCTCAACTCCGACCAGGGCATCAGCTACACGGAGTTCAGCTACCAGATCCTCCAGGGCATGGACTTCCTGGAGCTGCACCGGCGCTACGGCTGCACCATGCAGACCGGCGGCAGCGACCAGTGGGGCAACCTCACCGCGGGCATCGACCTGATCCACCGGGTCGAGGGCGCCACCGTGCACGCGCTCGCCACCCCGCTGCTCACCAAGGCGGACGGCACCAAGTTCGGCAAGACCGAGGGCGGCGCGATCTGGCTCGACCCGGAGATGACCACGCCGTACGCCTTCTACCAGTTCTGGCTGAACGCGGACGACCGGGACATCTCGAACTTCGTCCGGGTCTTCAGCTTCAAGTCCCCTGCGGAGATCGAGGAGTTGGAGCGTTCCACCGAGGAGCGCCCGCAGGCCAGGCTCGCTCAGCGCGCCCTCGCGGAGGAGCTGACCACGCTCGTCCACGGAGCCGAGCAGTGCGCCGCCGTGATCGCCGCATCGAAGG